>JAYUSZ010000205.1:0-10985 GCA_043755435.1 Bryobacterales bacterium
CCTCGGCTTCCCTCATATGTGCAAACTCTTTGCCTAGGTCATCAATCTTGTCTTGGGAGGAGTGTTCAACATCAACAAGGCGGTTTCGGGCTCCATCCAGAGCTCGAATAAGTTCATCCAATTTTAGATGCATTGTCTTGGTGTCGCGTGTTTGGGTGTTCTGAATGAGGAAGACCATTAGAAAAGTGACGATTGTGGTCCCAGTGTTGATGACCAATTGCCATGTGTCAGAGAAGTGAAAGAAAGGACCGCTCACTATCCAAATGAGTATAACCAGCACACCCAATGCAAATGAGCTGGGGGCCCCAACTTTTTCGGCAGTAAGATTTGCGAATTCGCGAAACCGTGTATCGGTTGTCCTTTGCCGCACAGGCTTTGCAGTTTTAGTTCAAGCATCTCTGGCTTGTTGCAATTCAAGATCCATCCAAAACAGGCCATCAACGTGCTCTAGAGAAAGCAAGGAGACTTACTATGACAACGATTAAAGAAACCGCAACAGCACTAGGTGAAACGGTACACGCGGCCAAGGGCGCAGTTGAAGATATGCGCAGGTCGGCTTCGAGCATGTTGGATAAAGCAAGAGTGGACACATCGGCCTCCTTGCATTCAGCAGCCTCCGCGGTACGGACAGCTGGTAACCAAGGAGCGGAAGTAATTGAAGGAGTTGCAGAAGGAGCAGGTCAGCGGTTAGCGTCGGCCTCATGTTACTTGGACTCGCACGATGCAGGTGGAATGCTGCAGGACTTGCGGAAAGTAGTCCGAAGAAACCCCGGTACGTTCCTTTTGTTAACAGCCACCCTAGCTTGCACCGTAGGCTACATGACAACGTGCAAGAACAAATACGGTCAGGGGTGACGTCATGTCGTCAAAGAAGCAGAGTAAACAAGCGAAAAACCGCTCCAGAGATGCGCAGCCGTTGATTGGGCAACATAGTGTTGAAGTACAGGCATTCGGAACCATTGTCCAAATGCCGATTGGTCTTCACAAGGATGTCTGTAAGAGTAGCGTTGACTTGCTCAACCAGATTCTTGCTGACACGATGACAATTCGCGATATTTACAAGAAGCACCATTGGCAGACGGCAGGCCATACTTTCAACCAGCTGCATTTGCTGTTCGACAAACACTATGCGGAACAAGCAGAGATAGTGGATACAATCGCCGAACGTGTGCAACTTCTTGGTGGGTTGGCAGTTGCAATGGCAGCGGATGTTGCGGAGATGACCCAAATCGACAGACCTCCAATGGGTCGTGAGGAGGTGCCCGTGCAGCTCTCACGACTTTTAAAAGCTCACGAAATTATCATCGTGGATACCCGCAAGGCTGCTCGCAAGTGCACCGACAAAGGGGATGATGGCACCAACGACGTTCTAGTGAGCGACGTGCTTCGCACAAACGAAATTCAAGTGTGGTTTTTGGCGGAGCATCTGGTCGGCTTACCTACCGTTCACGCCAGCTCGTAGAAATTTATATTTGAAAAGGAAAAAACAATGAAAATGAAATCGACAATAGTAGCCGCGTTGGTGCTGAGTGTACCAATGCTTGCGAAAGACAAAGAGCCGGGAATGCGGTTAGAAGAAGCCGCCATGGTTTTCACAGAAGTGATGGGTGCTGCGGACAAGGGCATTCCCCAGGACATGCTGGAGAATGCACACTGCATCGTAATTGTGCCCAACCTGAAGACGGCAGCTTTCCTGGTAGGTGGCAAGTACGGGAAGGGGATCCTATCCTGTCGTAACAAAGGTGGAAACGGATGGTCTGCACCTGGAACTGTTCGGATTGAAGGCGGCAGTGTAGGTTTCCAGATTGGTGGTTCATCCACTGATTTGATTATGCTCATCATGAATGAGCGGGGAATTGACAAGCTGCTTTCCAGTAAATTCACATTGGGTGGTGAAGGCTCAGTTGCAGCAGGTCCAGTGGGCCGTACAGCAACTGCACAAACGGATGCTCAGATGCATGCTGAAATCCTTTCCTGGTCGCGTTCTCAGGGACTGTTCGCTGGTCTTGCTCTTGAAGGAGCGACGTTGCGACAGGACCTGGACGATAACCATACGTTGTACGGCCGCAAAGTTGAAAACAGGGATATTGTGACCAAGGGAATGACACCTCCCAAGTCAGCTGCAAAGCTTCTAGCGCTGCTGAATAAGTACTCCTATCGCGAACGGAAGTAGCAAACACTCCTGAAGCAATTCCGGCCGGAACGTTCCCGTAACGTTTCGGCCAAATTGTTTTCTGGAGGCGACCAAATATGGTCAAATGACCGATCGTGGTCAAACTAGGTGGCCGGTATTCGTTTAATCTAGAAACAAAACTTGGATGAGTATGGTTGGCCCACGCCGTGCTACTTATTTTCGATAGAAATGTCCAAAAATAATAGCCATTCCGAAAAACAGCAACAGACAAATGAACTCCACAATGTGGGAGCCCATTCCCACAATCGTGCTGATGCTTCCCGTGATCAACAGCCGCACCAAACGGGTCATGAAATTTCGCGGAATTCGTTGGAGCACAAGCCAGATGTTGACAAGCAGGAATCATCGGGGAAGAGGTTGCCGAAAATTGAACACGATGAAGAAATTGCCCAATTGGCGCATTCTATATGGCAGGCAAGAGGCTGTCCTGAAGGATCTCCAGATGAGGATTGGCTTGCAGCGTCGAACCAATTGGCGGTCAAAGGTTCCATTACTTAATCTAATTGGCTTTCAAGGAGAAACAATATGAAACCAGACAATGAAGGCATTCGAACTTACTCCACCACCATCCCGGTTCATAACAAAGGCACTGGGCCAGGATCCGCCGGTCAATTAGGAGATACTCAAGGGCTCTCAAATACTGCTGAGGCTGATCTGAGAGCGTTGAGGAACTAGTCCAAAGAATGACAATTTTTTGAAGCAGCGCTAGTCGACGGAGTAGAGGATACACCGGATGCTGATGTAGCGGAAGTGCATACAAATTGAGTTCCTGTTGACGATGTTCCTCTTGAGTATGAGGACGACAAGTAGATTATCCGAAAGATTGATTTTAAGGAGATTTAGATGCCTGAAAGAAACGCAGTAGTGGCTGTATTCAGTACACATGAAGGAGCGGAGGATGCGGTGAAAGAACTACAACGTTCTGGAATTGACATGCGCACCTTGTCTATTGTTGGCAAAGGAACCCACACCGATGAACATGTGATGGGTTACTACACCAATGGCGACCGGATGAAATACTGGGGCAGTGCCGGGGCCTATTGGGGTGGATTTTGGGGATTGCTGTTCGGCGCCGCCGCCTTCACGATACCCGGAGTCGGCCCCGTTCTAATGGCAGGGCCCATTGTTGCGTCTATTGTTGCAGCTCTAGAGGGTGTGGTGGTATTCGGAAGCTTGAGTGCCTTAGGAGCAGCGATCTACGGCATGGGCATTCCGACTAACAGCGTTATTGAATATGAAATGGCAGTGAAGACCGACAACTACCTGCTGATGGTGCATGGGTCAACGCCGGACATCGAGAAAGCAAGAGACATCATTGAAGGCACAAGACCTATTCATGTGGCAATCCATTCACCTGAAGTGCATGCCTTGGCAGTTAGGTAATGACGAACGCCCAAGGAGGGCAATAAGATGTTAACGAAGACAACCAATTTGAAAGGCTTTGTGATCCGTGCTACGGATGGCGAGCTTGGGACCATTGATGAATTCTATTTCGACGATGAGACCTGGGCAATCCGATATCTAACGGTGCAAACCGGCGGCTGGCTTGACCAACGTCGAGTCTTGATTTCACCAATGTCTATAATTCGAGCCGACTGGCAAGCCAGGCGCTTAGATGTGAATTTGACACAAAAGCAGGTTGAAAATAGTCCAGACATCGACACGCACATGCCAGTCTCCCGGCAGCACGAAGCTGAATATTTGGGTTACTACGGGTATCCCTATTATTGGGACGGCCCCAATCTTTGGGGTGCCGCGTTCTTCCCCGCAGGAATGGCTGTTCCTTTATCCATTTCCGCAGAACTGACCGCAGACAGGATTCGTAGGGAGTCAGTCGATTCCCATCTACGCAGTTCAGAATCCGTTGCAGGACATAGCATTGAAGCAGTGGATGGGGAAATTGGTCACATTAATGGATTCATCGTGGATGATGAGGCATGGGCAATTCGATATATTGAGGTTGCCACGCGGAATTGGTGGCCCGGCAAGAAGGTTTTGATTTCGCCTACGTGGGTGAAACGTGTGAGTTGGGAAGAATCGAAAGTATATGTTGGCCTTACTCGAGAAATGATTGAGAGCGGCCCTGAATATGATGAGTCCATGCCCATCAATCGAGAGTATGAAAATCGTCTCTACGTTCACTACGGGTGGGCTCCATATTGGCTTCCCGAGACGGAACCTGAGACTGTGGGGTCGAATAGATAGAATTTATTAAAGGCATCCGGATAACCGGATGCCTTTAACCTTTGCTGCTGACGGCAGCCACGACATTATTGCATCGTAGTAGAACGCTCTGTTAAATCGGCAGGAAGCCTCGAACTCTTTTTTACAAGATACTCTCGAACTTTGGCCACAATCTGGTTCTCCGTTAGCTTGTCAACTGTCTCAACCTCAACTTCGCTTCCTTTAAGACGGCTCTTTTCAAGTCGTTTTTTCAACTCACCCTTTGCTTCTCCGGGTCCCATGATCAAAATGGTCTCCGCACCCCCAAGCAGGAGGATTACCTCGTCGTAATATTTGTTCAGGTGTTCGGTAAATTCATTCTGAAGCAAATCGTCTGCGCGAACGAATGAGTCGGAGTGGTTCCCCGACTTTCTAACGTCTGACTCGATCCGCTTTATTTCCTCAGCTTCGCCGGTTAAAAACACGACGATCGCTTGTCGATGATCTATCCATAAACCCACTATACTTTTCATAACATTCTCCCGATTTTCTTATCGTGCAATGCTTAATGGCTATCGTTTGAAAAGACCTGACCACCTTCGTTTTCCCAACTTTCGGTAGCCATTTGCTCATCACTTATTTCACTTGTTGAGGGCATCGACGGAACCTGAACCTAGCTACGAAACACCCATCAAACGTTTAAGACAATAGCCTGCTTGTTGCCTGCTGATTGCCGACGCGCAACTATCTTCCAGGATCGCTAGAAGAGCTTGGGTATAAGTCCGCATTCCATCACTTTGTTGCCCTGCTGTTATTCTGAATGATTGTGCAAGAGAAGCAAATTCGTCGTTGATACGTATCCTGAATCCTTCAACACATTCGACGAACGACTCAGGAAAATCGGCCCCTTTCGAATTCCAGCTGAAGGTCTCTTCACATTTGCCGCTAAGCCTGATTCTGGGGACACGAAGCGATCTATTGCATTTACCGCGCAGTAGCCTTGTTGCGAATCGAAGGGCCAATTTGGGTGTTCGTTGACTCAGCATATTGGGCTCTTTACTCCAGGAATTTCACTAACTCGCGGTTTACTTCGTCTGCGTGAGTCCAGGTGATGCAATGCGGTCCGTCTTTCACCACGAATAAACGGGAGTTCTTGATAAGCTTGGCCGTCCTGGATCCAGAAGCACTCATTGGAACTATGCGATCTGCATCCCCGTGAATTACTAATGTTGGGATGTCGACATGTGCTAAGTCTTTGCGGAAATCCTCAAGCCAGGTAGCAACGCAAGCCAAGCTTGCCGTTGGGGAGCATCCGGCAGCGATGTTCCAACTTGCCTGAATAGCTTCTTCGGTAATACGCTTACGCAAAAGTACATCGGCGTTGTAGAAATTTTTGAAAAACTCAGCAAAAAACGCATACCGATCTGCCACAATAGACTTCTTTATACCTTCAAAGACGGCACCGTCGACGCCTTCGGGATTATCGGAAGACTTCAATAAGAAGGGAGGAACGGACGAGATGAATATGGCCTTCGATACTTTCTTTGATCCATATTTCCCTATGTAGCGTGCAACTTCCCCGCCCCCCATGGAGAAACCGACTAAGGCGAAATTGTCCAATTCCAACTGCTGCACTATCAATTGAAGATCAGCAGCGAAGGTGTCGTAGTTGTAGCCGGTCGTCGGTTGGCTTGACTTACCGAATCCTCTTCGGTCGTAAGTGATCACACGGTGCCCAGCAGCAAGAAGGGCCGGTATTTGCTTTTCCCAGGAGGCTCCGCTCAACGGATAACCATGGATTAGTACCACGGGTTTTCCAGAACCGTGATCCTCATAGTAAAGTTCAACGTTTCCCGAGTTCTCTTTTCCTACAGTGATATAGGGCATGCAGTCTTCCTCACTTGAAATGATGTTGGGCCGTGCAGGAAACCTGCCGGCCCAGTTGGTGTTTACGAGTTTATTTCGATTACCTGGATGCTACCGGCACTCCAATTTGAGTGCCAATCACTTCGCCAGAGATTACTATTTCCACTCGACGGTTCTTCTGCCTGCCTGCTGCGTTATCGTTGGTAGCGACGGGATGTGTTTCTCCCATACCTTTTGACGTAACGGAACTGGCCAGCATTCCTTGACCGGTGAGATACGCACTTACCGATGCGCCTCGCCTCTCAGAAAGTCCCTGGTTGTATTCATCACTTCCAACGCTATCGGTATGGCCTTCTATGTCGAGCTTCAGGCCGGGATGTCCAGCAACAATTCCAGCAACTTTAGCCAACTTCTCACGCGCTAAAGGACGGAGAGAATGTTTGGCAGTGTCAAACAATACATCGGACATGTTCACAATTAAGCCTCGGGCTGTGTCCTGAGTTTGAAGAATCGCATTGAATTGCTGCAGCAGCAAAACACGCAAGTTCGCCTTCTCAGCCTCTAACTGCTCTTTCTGCTTCGAGGCGCTTGCTAATGCAGCTTCACTGGCGGCCCTTTGTGCTTCGTTTTCTCTCTTTAGACGATCAGCCTCAGACGCTGCTGCGGCAATCTTGGCGTCGCTTTCCATTCTTATCCGATCTGCCTCTAACCTCAAGGCTGCAGCTTGTTTTGCAGCATTATCTTGTTGAGATTGGTTCTCAAGCTTCAAGCGATTAGCCTCGCCGCTAGCTGCGGCAACCTTCCCTTCACTCTCCATTCTCACTCGATCGGCCTCTTGTGCCGCCGTTACGGTCAAGGCGTCGTTTAGGCGCTTTTGATTTGCAGCTTCTGCCAATGCGGCAGCCGTTTCTTTGCTGGCGGTATCAAGTTGAACTACACTTGCGGCCTTTTGTGCTTCATTCTCCATCTTCAAGCGATTTGCCTCGGCAATTCGGGCATCATTTTCAATCCGCAGCCGGTCTGCCTCGTTTCGTGCCGCCATTGCCTGGGCATCGCTTTCCAACTTCATTCGATCAGCTTTGAGCCGCGCATATTCAGCTTCTCTGGTCACGCGCTCGGTCTCAGATTGTGCGGCGGCCCGTGCGCTCTCCGCGCGAGTTTCGCGTTCAATAGAACGCTGTCGTTCTGCCGCTAGTAATTCTTCCTCCTGACGCTTGACGGCGATGGCTCGCGCATCTTCGGCAGTTTGAACAGTCTCCCGGGCCGTCATAGTTACCGGTTTTTTACCCGCATTACGAGCCTGGTAGGCTTCTGCTTGAGCCAGCGTCTTCTCTGCTTTCTGGAAGGTCTCGGTCGCATACCGGTCGGCACCCGTGGCTCGTGCGATTTGAACAGCATTACGAGCTTCGTAAAGCTCCAGGGGGAGCTTTTTATCGGCCTTGAGTGACAAAGGGTTGGTTAGGCGTTGGTATTGGCCGCGCTGCAAGAGTTCGTACTTGGCATCAATTTCTTCGATCTTGCCAATGGTATCTTTGCGGACTACGTTTTCCATCACAATAAGATCACTTGGCCGCGAAACTGCAAAATAGGGTTCAGCTGTTACCACCAATCCGAACACTTGCAACTCCGTTGTTACATTCAACTTACTTTTGGTTCCATTCAGTAAAATCTCCCCCAAATTTGAGGCGCGCCCCTCTGGAGTAATGGCCCACAATACATAAGTTAGATACTCGGCTCCATTTTTAGTGGCCGGCTGCAAATTGTCGAACTCAACCTCAATTTCAATGTAACCTTGCTTGCTCTCCACCTTGGCCTCGCCACGCGAGTTCGGAAGCAATTCTGTGCCTACAAAGTTAATCTTCGTCGCACCGCTGCGGTGGCGATAGTTGATTGCCTTTGCGGTTCTAGCGGTTACGGATGCGCGGAAAATGGGTGGCTCGCCGGCGGCCATGCGGGCTGCATTTTCGCTCTGATTTTGCGGTGATTGCGCCGCGACAACTCCGCACCCCATTAGGAATGCGCTGATAAATGTTTTTTTGGTCATATTCGGTTTACTCGTCACTTTACGCACTTGGCGTTCAGAATCGTTGAGAGGCTGGTCAGTACTTGCATCAACTGCCCCTATCAAAGCAACCACGGCACCAAACTATTCTTGTTGAGCCCATTAAAGAAGTAAGTCTATTTGTATTAAATAAGTGACCGCTGACGGTCATGTGACTAGACATGGTCAACACAGAGTTCGCTTAGTCACTCTCAAACAAGGCTCAATTGATTGGTACTTGTCGTGCAGTATTTTCAGAACAATCTCCCCTTACTGGGGGATATGAGTGAATTCAAGGAGAGCTATTATGACAAACGCAACAATGGTGAAAGATCCGGTGTGTGGAATGGAAGTTGATTCGGCATCAGCAGTGGGTCACAGCATGCACAACGGAGTAACTTATTACTTCTGCAGCACTAAGTGCAAAAATGACTTCGACATGAACCCACAGCAATACTTAGCTGAGCAGACAAGTAAGAGTTGCTGCTGGTAGACTTCAAATCTCTGGCGAAGAACCATTGAACCAATGACTCCACTAGGAGTCCAAATTGCAGTGTGAATTAAAAAAGGGGATCGGCGCATGGTATGCGGCGATCCCCTGAATTCCAATCAACTACGGTTCGTAGCTAAGTGTCATAGGTGCAGTAGCTGTCTGTTTCGTTGTGAGTTCGCGCACTCTTCCACAGTTTGAATTCCGCTTGAAGATTCTTATTCCCGTTTGAAGGCTGAAAGAATGGGACGGTAGTCTAGGGAAAAGCTACCGTCCCCTGCAAGGTAAAGGGCGCTCATGATAACCACCGTAACGTCTTCGCGACTACTAAGAATGCTATGACGCCAGGCAGTGTTGCTATGGGGTTCAAGATGTTCGATTCCGTGACTTTTAGTTGCCCCGTGCTGAACAAACAACCACCTGCAATTGCACCCACCACTCCAAGTGCAATATCGAGAGGAGTCCACACGCTGCGTCTATTGGGAATGGTTCCAATAAATCCAGCGAGAAAGCCCAGAATGATCCCAATGACGAGAAACATATTTGCCTGCAAAAAACCTTTCTAGTGGGCGGATGTGGAGCGGATCATCGGCCGGTCGCTCTTGGAAAAGTCAGCTGCCGCCTCGCTCTCCGAAGCAATGTCTGCGGCGTGTGTGTCCTGCAAAATTCGCTTTGCGCGATTCACCCAGTCGGAATCATCACAGTGTACCGAGACCAGAATTCCGCCTTCTTTAATTAGCCCTTCGTATCGTTTGGCTTCGTATTCCGGCATGCCGAATCCGGCAAGCCCACCTACGATTCCGCCGGTAGCAGCGCCTGCGCCAACGCCCGCCAGTGCGGCCATAATTGGCCCAGCCGCAATGAACGGGCCGATGCCCGGAATTGCCAGCATGCCAATTCCGGCAAGCCATCCAAGTGCGCCACCAAGAACCGCGCCGGACGCTGCGCCAGTTGCCGCCCCTTCAGGAGCCTTGGAGTTCAATTCAATCTTGAAGTCCTTGGTGCCGGAATTTGCAGGAATCAAGGCCGAGATGTCCGTCAATCGGAATCCAGCCATACGCATTAACTCAACAGCTTTCGATGCATCTTCTTCTGTGCGATAGATGCCGAAGACAGCCATATTTTTAGCCATAATTCATTTCTCCTTTGGATTTTTTGATGAATGGCTCTTTTCAAGGAGCCACTAATTCATTTGGTTATTTGGTAGCTTTCTTCAGAGAGTCCCAGAATGCCGTTACTTGTGTCTCGGCGGCCTCTTTGGCGATTCCATAACGTTCCTGAATTTTGCCGCTCAATTGTTCACGCTTACCCTCTATCACATCAAGATCG
Source organism: Bryobacterales bacterium (assembly GCA_043755435.1). Taxonomy (GTDB): domain Bacteria; phylum Acidobacteriota; class Terriglobia; order Bryobacterales; family Bryobacteraceae; genus JANXSF01. Next base: position 10,084 of record JAYUSZ010000205.1, read on the forward strand.
TCATTGGTGAGCTTGCCCCATTTTTCCAGCAGTGATCCTTTCAGCTGCATCCAGTTCCCTTCTACTCGTTCTTGGTTCATTGTGTTTCTCCTTAAAGTAAGTTGTTGCCGACCACTTACTAAGTGCAAGTGCATGCCCAATCAGCCGTCAATCCGAGCAAAACTGTCTATCTGGCTAACAGCGTTAGAGTTTTAGTGGAGGTCAATTGGACATTCCCACTTCATCAAAAGCCATACCGAATGACCGGTCACGGTCACCCGACCATCGGCGGTCAACTTCGTCCGTACTCCTCTTTTGTCGCTGAGTTCGCTATCTCCAATAAGGACAAGCGCAAACTGCTTCCAGGCCTGTTTGGACCACCGCATGCATCAAGGAACCGCAAGCCCAAGCGGGGCAAAAAGGAGGTGGCCAATGAATAAACCACAAATCAAGACAAACTCGATCCAACTGATCCTTGAAGGAAAGAAGTTGGAACTGACCCACACGTTGAGAAACCCAGGTGGAATGACTATTGAGAAGAGTGCCGATCAAATGGATGAAATTCAACTCGCCTCTGAACGCGATCTGGCCATCTTGAATGTAGATCGTGAATCGAACCTGCTTAACGATGTGAAGGCGGCACTCACTCGGATTCAAGAAGGCAGCTTTGGAACTTGCATTGATTGCGATGAGCCGATCAGCCCAAAGCGTCTAGTCGCCGTGCCCTGGGCTGCGCGTTGTATTCATTGTCAGGATACTTTTGAGAAGTATGAATGGCAGGGAAATCGGGAATCTGACCATGAATCCCTCCTCTTCGCAGCTTAATGATGGGACCCCAAAAATGACCATATATGGTTACATGACCATATATGGCCGCTCGATTGCGGGCCTTGTTTTAGGTAACTTGTTTATAATCAACAAAA
>JAYUSZ010000206.1:0-10978 GCA_043755435.1 Bryobacterales bacterium
CCCAACCCCTTTGCCCGCAGAACCAGCAAAGCCCTCGGTAGAAGAACGTTTGGAAATCACTGAACGCCGGGTGGACGAACAGGCCCAGACTAAAGTGGAAGCACCCGGGAAATTTCCGCTTCAACTAACGGGCATGGCGCTCTTCCATATCTACTCCATCATGCGGCACAATGCCGGTAACGATTACAACACTACCGCAAGTCTGCTGCCTTCACGAAGGAACGCTGCTGTTTCCTTGAAGCAATCCATGATCGGCCTGAAATTCGACGGGCCAAAATCCATTTTAGGTGCCAAGCTCAGCGGCAACATCTTCATGGATTTTTGGGATGGCAATATTGAAACCGCAACCCTTTCGCCTCGCATTCGTACCGGCGCGTTGAACATGGATTGGTCTTCCCGTAGCCTCCGATTTGGCTACGAAAAGCCTATATTCTCTCCGCGCGAGCCCAATTCGCTGGCTAAGATTGGGGTCTCGCCACTAACCAGCGCAGGCAATCTTTGGCGCTGGCAACCGCAAGTCCGCTTTGAACAACGTTTCACCCTTGCCCCTTCCACTACCTTGAAAGCGCAAGTTGGAATCATGCAGACTTCTGACGACTTAGGCTCAGCATTTGGAGCTTTAGTAGAGCGCCGCCGCCCCGCAACCCAAGGCCGTTTTGAGCTGGCCCACACTTTCACAGGCGAACGGCGCGTTGAAATCGCCCCAGGTTTTTCTTTCAGCCAAACGCATCTGCGCACTAATGGACAAACCATTCCATCGCGCCTGATTTCAGTGGATTGGCTCATCGCACCATTCCAATATTTGGAACTCACCGGTATCTTCTGGAGCGGACAGAATATTCATCATATGGGTGCGTTGCGCAACGGGATTCGTGTACTGGCTAACGGGACGGGCATTCCAGTCCATAGCCAAGGCGGGTGGGCGCAGGGCAGTATTCCCGTAACGAACCGATTGACGTTTAATTTAATGGGCGGCATCCACGACGATCGCAACGCGGATTTAGCACCAGGGCAGGTGGCCCGTAACCGGCAGGCTACAGGAAATATTATGTTCCGCATTGCTCCCAATGTTGTCTTAAGCTTTGAAGCGGAGCATCTGCGTACGCTGTATTTGGGTTTAGGGACACGAATCAATCAACGATATGACATGGCTATCGCATATATGTTCTAGCCTACAAAGGCCGGGCTTACCGAGCCGCAACCGTAAGGAAGCGGTCCTTCCCTGGACAAAACCACTGGCTTTTAGGGGCTCCGTTTTGCGCGCGTTCCTCCAATCTTTCGCGAGTTTGGCACTGGCCTCGATGGTCCATGCAGGCATTGTGTCTGGTGAGTTCGAACTCACAGGCTCCAGCGAAGCTTCCGTAATTCGTCAAAAAAATTACTCTGGCATCATAGTCTGGCTGGAACCAGTGAGTGGTCCGTCGCCACAAGCTTCACGACGCACTTACACTCTCAATCAAAAAAACAAGCGCTTCACTCCCCATGTGCAAGTGATGCCCGTCGGTAGTGAATTGAGCCTACCCAATAGCGACGTAATCTTTCACAACGCATTTTCCACCTTCAGCGGCCAGCCCTTTGATACAGGACTTTACCCTCCTGGCGGCACGCAAAAAATACTGTTCCGGCGCAGTGGCGTGGTTCGGATTTTCTGTAATATCCATTCCAACATGAGCGCCGTGGTTGTGGTTACACCCACACCCTGGTTCGCCTTATCAGGGAAGGACGGACGGTTCTCCATTTCTGACGTGCCTGCCGGTGAATACCAATTGCATATTTGGCACGAACGTTCCATTGAACCTAATTTGAAAGCTTTGGAACGGCGAGTACGAATCGGTGATACAGCCACCGCTTTGGGACACTTCATACTTTCTGAATCAGGCCATGTGGGCTTGCCTCATAAGAACAAATTGGGCAAAGATTATCCAGTGGATGCTGGATCCTATCCTGGAATCGGGAAATAGCATGCCGCGCTTTGGGATCCTCACTCGTTTGTGGCTGTCCACAGCCATGCTGTTGACTGTAATGTTCGGGACAGCGGCTTGGGTGGTTCAACGGCACGCTGCGGAAACGGCGTTGCTAAGCCATAACGACGAAGTGGCGGCCAGCTTTCAAGCCTACGAATCTGTGTGGCGGGCCCATCAGGAAATGCTGGGTGCCACCTCGCAAATAATCAGCTCTTTACCCAATGTCCGCGCCGCTTTTGGAACACGGGATATGGCTACCATTCGTGATAGCGCCGCTGAAGTTTGGGAATCTGTCAGACAGAAAGCCGAGCAAGGTTCGTTCTTCATTGTTACCGATCTGAATGGAACCAGCATCGCTTCTCTCGATTCCGCTTCGCCTGCTTTGTTACCAGATTCCTGGCCGGTTGTGTCTCTGGTTCGCGATCGTTTTCCTGAGCAGCTTTCAGGGTTCTTTGTCAGAGAAAGCAAGCTGTTCCAATTGGTGCTTACACCGGTCTATGTAGATTCTTCACAAGGACGGTCCCTGATCAATGTGTTGCTGGCAGGCTATCCCGTTACCGGCGAAGTGGCGGACAGGTTAAAAAAATCCACGGGCGGCAGCGATTTTGTATTCCAGGACAAACAGCAAGTATTCGCTTCTACGCTTGCACCAGGCAGCCCGGCATTGGCACCTTTTGTTAGGGATTTGGTGAGTCTGGAAGGAAAAACTGTTGGCCAGCTTTCCATTACACGCTCCTTTGATGTGGCGCAACAGCGGATCAATGCATTGCGTCGAAATCTGTTTCTTATGTGGTTTGCCGCTTTGCTGGGTGGGCTGATTATTTCCTATTTCCTGGCACGCCGTTTGCTGCGTCCCATTCATGAGTTGGACCGTGCCGCTGCGGAAATTGCCCGATCCAATTACTCCATTCGCGTACCTGAGGATTCCGGGGGCGATGAGTTGGGGCGTCTTGGGGCAACTTTTAACTCCATGTCCGAATCCTTGCAGAGCACGCGTCAGGAGTTGATCCGGCAGGAACGGATTTCAACGATTGGCCGGCTGGCCAGTTCCATTGTCCATGACTTACGCAATCCCCTAGCCGCTATTTACGGTGGAGCCGAGATGATGGTGGATGCCGAACTTTCCACCCTGCAGATGAAACGTTTGGCAGGCAATATTTATCAGGCGTCCCGAAGAATTTCCAGCATGTTGGAAGATCTGTTGCGCGTCAGCCGGGGTAAACAGGCAGAACGTGAAACTTCGGAACTTACCGAAATTTTGAGTGACGTCATAGCAACTCATGCCGAGGCATCGCGAACGCAGAACGTGACCATTTCTTTGAACGCAGTGCCACCGTTTGCTGTCACTATGGAGTCTCCGCGCATCGAACGGGTTTTCCACAACCTGATTGAAAATGCTTTGGAAATGATGCCCAGTGGTGGGTCTATTCAAATTACAGCAAGCAAGGCCAACGGTTCAGTGGAAGTTACTGTGGAAGATACTGGGCCTGGCATTTCGCCGCAAATTCGCGATCAACTTTTCCAGCCATTTGTCAGTTTTGGAAAGAAGAACGGATTGGGGTTAGGGCTGGCTTTGTCGCGGCAGACAATTCTGGAGCACAGCGGAGACATGTGGGCCACAACTTCTGCTAACGGTGGTGGAGCTCGCTTTCACATTCGGTTGCCTCTAGCGCAAGTGACGCCGGAAGTTCGGAACAGCGAAAAAGCGTTGCCCTAGTCTAGACTAGCAGCCTGTGGTTGTAATTCCAATCCAGCAAAAGAAAGCCAGCTTGCTGGGGTACTTATTCCAACTCCCCGGCGAAAGTGCCGCGCAATCGTTCTATCTCCCCGGGTTTCAATCCCCTTCTGATCGGGGTACTCATTCCAACTCTGACCACTCCATTGTATTGAAAAATAGGCTACTTGCAAGCACAATTTGCAGGACCTCCTTTTTCACTAATCAAATCTCCCCTCGGATACCTGGAGAAGTGAGCCAAAAACGATAGATAACATCCTTATTACCAAAAACTTACGAAATCTGCAGGAACCCCCACCTCAAAACCATCAAAAACACAATTACGCCAGATCATTGAATACAAACTAGATAATCACAAAATCTGGATCTTCCGGCATCTCACTCCTTCCAAAAGTGATAACGCGTTCCTCACACGCTCCACACAGCCGGAAAACATGAACCTTATCCTCGTCCTCATCAATCACCGACTTCACGCACCAGCATCCGCTGAAAATAACTCGTCATCCAAATGGACGGCGAAAACGCTGTGTTGGATTCGTTCTCCGTAGTCTAAAAGTGTTCGCGCCAACCGCTCCCGCCGCCGGTCATCCGTCAAATCGTAAGCGATGATGTATTCCAATCTTCGTGCGCCTCCTTCAACGAAAACGGCTTGTACGGATGCCCCTCCCGCAAACTCCCAGCCATTCGTTCGCAGGAGGATTTCAACAGGTCCCGGAAGCATAGCCGGTCACTCGTCTTCAGGATCATCCACTTTTCATACGCCTCAAAGAAGCGGAAGCCGTGGTGTGACTTTTCGGGCTTTGATCTTAATTAACGTTGGCAATGACAAATTGTACAAATTATGTGGCGAACTTCTTTAGCTTGCTTTGCACTTCTTGTTTGCGGGTATTGTTTGCTTGCATGCAGCATTTACGCCTGCTTCGCCCTTCGCTTCAAGATGGGTTGCTTTGAGGCTTACGTTGTTCCGCGTTGTTCGAATCCCAGCCGGGAGCGCCAGCATGTTACGGCGCAGTTTCTAGCGACTGCTCTGCTACGCTCCCGCGAAGAAGTCTAGGCCAGCAGCGGTTTCACTACATCACCATGGACATCGGTGAGCCGGAAATAGCGGCCTTGAAAGCGGTAGGTCAGCTTTTTATGGTCAATGCCCAAGCAATGGAGAATGGTTGCATTGAGGTCGTGCACATGGACTGGATCTTTGTCAATGTTGTAGCTGTAGTCATCCGTTTCTCCGTAGACCACGCCGGGTTTCATGCCGCCTCCGGCCATCCACATGGTGAAGCAGCGGGGATGATGGTCGCGCCCGTAATCGGTTGGCGTCAGGCGGCCCTGGCAGTAGACAGTGCGTCCGAATTCACCTCCCCATAGCACTAATGTATCGTCCAGCATGCCGCGTTGCTTCAAATCTTGAACCAATGCTGCGGAGGCCTGGTCGGTCTCCTTGCAGCGATTGGGCAGACCCTTTGGAAGGCCGCCATGATGATCCCAATCGCGATGGAAAAGTTGAATGAAGCGGACGCCGCGTTCGGCAAGCCGGCGAGCCAGCAGGCAATTTGCGGCGAAGGTGCCGGGCTTCTTGGCTTCTTCGCCGTATAGGTCGAAGGTGCTTTGTGGTTCCTTTGAAATGTCGGTCAGTTCGGGCACTGAGGTTTGCATGCGGAATGCCATTTCATACTGCGCCATGCGGGTGGAAGTTTCAGGGTCACCGAATTCATCCAGCTTCATTTGATTGATCTGGTTTAAGGCGTCCAAATATTTTCGGCGGGTTTCGCCGGAAAATCCTGGTGGATTGGAAAGGTACAACACGGGGTCGCCTACGGAGCGGAACTTCACGCCTTGATAACGAGTGGGAAGAAATCCGCTGCCCCATAGACGATCATAAAGAGGCTGCCCGCCACCGCCTGCGCCGGGAGAAATCATGACAACGAAGGCTGGCAGGTTCTGAGTTTCAGCGCCGAGCCCATAGCTGAGCCAGGAACCTATGCTGGGACGGCCGGCGATTTGTGCACCTGTTTGCAGGAATGTAACTGCGGGATCGTGATTGATGGCTTCAGTAAAGATGGAACGGACAAACGTTAGGTCACCGGCAATCTTGGCGGTGTGCGGCAGCAGTTCGCTGATCCACGCGCCGTTGGGACCGTACTGTTTGAAGGTGAACTTGGAAGGCACAACAGGAAATGTGGATTGCGAGGCAGACATGCCTGTTAGTCGCTGGCCGTTGCGGATGGATTCAGGAAGCTCCTTACCAGCGAATTCGTTTAGGCGCGGCTTGTAATCGAACAAGTCCATTTGCGAGGGTCCGCCGGATTGAAACAGGTAAATAACGCGCTTGGCCTTTGGTGCGAAGTGGGGCATGCCGGGGAGGCCTTCAGCTTCCAGTAAGCTGGCAAGCGCAGCGGCACCCACTCCGGTGGCGGTTTTGCCGAACAGTGCACGTCGAGTCATTAAAAGCGGATGCATGTTATTCCTTAGTGATCGCTTCGTCAAGATTCAAAACCAGACTGGCCAGGCTGGCATAGGCGGCTAACTCTTCCGGGGGAAAAGTTTCATCCTTGGGAGAATCGCCTTGCGCCAGAAACTTTACTGCGGCATCTTTGTTGCCCGCGAACTGCTGATGAAAAGTGTCCAGTACGCCGGCCATCACGCTTAGCTCAGCGGGCTTCGCATTGCGGCCCAGCACAAGGTTATAAGCTAGTTGCAAGCGGGCGGTCTGACTGGGGCCGCCATCGCGCAACATGCGTTCGGCTAACTTACGCGAGGCTTCCAAATACACAACGTCATTCATCAGGTTGAGTGCTTGGAGCGGCGTGTTAGTGCGGTTCTCGCGAACGGTGCATGTTTCCCGCGTTGGAGAATCGAAGGTGACCATGGACGGCGGTGCAATGGTACGTTTCCAATAAGTATAGAGGCTGCGGCGATACAGTCCTTCGCCTTTATCAGCGGTGTAGCCACCTCCACCAGTGAGTTCCTGCCATAGTCCGGCTGGCTGATATGGCTTGACGGAGGGTCCGCCAACTTTATCTACTAGCAACCCGGAAATGGCGAGTGAGTTATCACGCAACACCTCGGCGGAAAGGCGCAGGCGTGGCCCGCGGGCGAGCAATCTGTTTTCAGGATCTTTGGCTAGTAACTGCGGAGTAAGTCGCGAAGATTGCCTGTAAGTGCTACTCATGACTATGGTCTTCAGCATGTGCTTGACGTCCCACCCGCTATCCATAAACTCTACGGCCAGCCAATCAAGCAGTTCCGGTTGAATGGGCCATTCGCCTTGCGAACCGAAATCTTCTACGGTCTTCACCAGGCCCAAGCCGAATAGCATTTGCCACAGTCGGTTCACCTGGACTCGAGCGGTAAGTGGGTTACTACGATTGACGAGCCACTTTGCCAAACCAAGGCGATTCACTGGCCAATCCGTTTGCAGTAGCGGAAGAAAGGAGGGCGTGTCCGCTTCCACTTTTTCACCGGGAGCGTCATAAGCACCACGCTTCAGCAGGAACGAATCGCGCTTGGGGCCTTCCTTCATCACCATTACGGTGGGAATGGATTCAGCGAATTTCTTGCGTTCTAACTTAGCTTTAGTTAGATCTGCCTGGGATTGCTTGATGTCAGCAGGCGCTTCGGTTTCTAGAAAGCAGAAGCGCAACTTTGCGGCCTGGGCTGGGCTTCGTTTCTTTGACGGAATAGCGGCCAATTCCTGAATGGTATTCAACAAAGGCAAGGTGCTTACTTGCTGGGCCGTGAGGGCTTCTTTGAAAATGCGAGCTTCATCAATGGCACCTTTGAACCGCATGCCTCCGCCAGCACCAATGCGAACAGGCTGATTGCCGCCAAAGGGGAACGTGAGTTCATCGAACAGGATATTCAGTTTTTGATCCACGCCGTTTACATACATGTGCACGCCGGAACCTTTTCGATAGCCATCGTAGGTGACAGCTACGTGCTGCCACTCATTCAATTTCACTGATTCGGCTGATTCAACACGCAGGCTGATGTCGGTATAACGCAACGTGATGTGCAACCGCAGTTTGCCATCGATCAGATAGAGGCCGTAGCCGGTGCCTTCAAGGTAATCTTCAGCGCGGGAGATGATGGCCCCCTTGGGCGCAGTGGGGTTGATCCATGCTGCCAGCGTGAACGGATCCTGGTAATTGAACTTGGCGATATCGGAACCTTCGTCGGTGAAGGAGCTTCCATCAAAGACACGCGCCTGCTTCACTCGGCCTTGAGTTGCCGGCAATTGTCCATCCACTTTCACGCCGCTATCTTCAAGCGGTTGATGAAGAACCTGACTGGCTGTAAGTTGCCAATCGTAACTCTTGGTTTTGGCAACACGCTTTTCCCAGGAGCTTTGCGACTTGTTCAGGGTGCTGTCTAAATTCTGCCAACGCTGCTGTTGAGCTTGCACCTTGTTGTCGAACTGCTGCAGCTTTTCACTCATGTCTTTTGTGGGAGCGGGAATAAACGGCTCTTCGTTGCCGAAGTTATAAACCAGCCCACGCTCAGGCAGGTTATTGAAAAATGCGAATAACTGATAGAACTCTTTCTGCTTTATGGGATCGTACTTATGATCGTGGCAGCGGGCGCAGCCAAACGTTAATCCCATCCACACGGTGGAAGTTGTTTCCACGCGGTCGGCAACATATTCAGTGCGAAACTCTTCTTCGACAATGCCGCCCTCGGCGCTGGTGCGGTGATTGCGGTGAAAAGCGGTGGCGATTTTTTGATCCAGGTTGGGGTTGGGTAGCAGGTCGCCGGCAATTTGTTCAATGGTGAAACGATCAAACGGCATGTTGGTTTGGAAGGCGTTGATCACCCAATCGCGCCATCGCCACATGCTGCGGATGCCGTCGGATTGATAACCGTTGGTATCGGCGTAGCGGGCAGCTTCCAACCAACGGATGGCCATGCGCTCGGCGTAGTGAGTGCTTGCCAGCAGACGATCAACCAGTTTTTCATAAGCGTTGGGCGATGTGTCCGCAACGAAGGCGTCGATCTCAGTGGGAGTGGGAGCGATGCCAGTGAGGTCGAGCGTGACGCGGCGGGCTAGGGTGCGCTTATCAGCCTCAGGGGATGCGGCCATCTTTTCGCGATCAAGCCGAGCCAGCACAAAGGCATCAATTGGATTGCGGATCCAGCTTGGCCTCGACGTTGCAGGGAGCGCCGACTTGCGAGGTGCTATGAAGGCCCAGTGGTTTTGGAACACGGCACCTTCGTTGATCCATTGGCGGATCAACTCAATTTCCACGGCTGTTAGCTTCTCATGACCCGCATAAGCGGGGGGCATGCGAAGCGTCTTACTGTCGGAAGTGATACGGCGGAAAAGTTCGCTGGCTGCAGCATCGCCAGCCACTACGGCGAAGCGGCCTTTGCCTAAATCCTGCTTTGCAGAGGCTTCAATATCGAGCCGCATTTTGGTTTTACGATTGCCGGCATCGGGTCCATGACAGGCAAAGCAACGGTCGGAAAGAATTGGCCGGATGTCGCGGTTAAATTCAACGGCGGCGAGCGGAAGGGCGAATAAGAAGATTAACGAAAGGCGAAGCATCCACTTGGATTTTATCTCACTTACCAAGCCAAGCTTCAAATGCTTCCAGAACGGTACTCCCTTTATAAACGCGATCGGGGGATTTTTCCTTTTCTTTGAACTCGAATTTAAGTTCCACTGGGCCTTCTACCCTCCATGGTTGGAACTCCTTGATGCGCAGGGCAGCCTGCCGGGCAGCAGCTTGAATGCGCTTACGAGCTTCTTCGTGCGGAATGCTAATTGCCGATGCTTTGCCTGCGCCGCGCTTTACGGCAACAGTGACTGCCTTCGGTTGCAGGTCAAGCAATTCGTCGCAAGCTGCCTGATCACCGGAAAGCATGATCACTGGGATGTGGAAGTATCCGGCAATCGCCGCAAACTGGCCGATCTCGCCCACTGGTCTTGCATTCAGCGTAATCCGTTCCACGTTGAAACTTTGGGAATGGGCCAGCACTCCATTCTTAGCACCAGCCATTGCGTGCTGACCAACAAAAAGGATGCCGTCGTAAAGGCGTTCGGAAAGATAATAAGTGGCAGGCGTTGGACGGCCTTGCAGTAACTCCGCTGCGGGATGAAGGTCGGAAAGAGAGAGGCTGCGGCTGCCATCATGGCCATCCTGAACAACAATTTGGCCGGCACCGGCTTCCACCAGCCCCTTAACCGCAGCGTTGATTTCGCTTGTAAGAAGCTGTTTGCTTTCGTCAAAGCGCCGCTGGCCTGGAAGTAGCTGTTCATCGGCGTTGTTTACACCGCCAACGCCTTCCATATCGGTGACGATCAGGAATTTGGGTTTCTGGCCGAAAACAGAGACGCACAGGAACGCACCAACAATGAGTAAGCGAAGAGCAGCCCGAGGTTTTACCCAGGAGAGGACCGCTCCCTTATAGTTGTCCGAGAGGGAAAAAGCAGTGATGAGAAGGATGAGCATTCGTCACAAAAGCGGGCTGTGGAAAACTCCTAAACTTGCCCGCATCCCCTTAGGGTGTTCTGAAAGGAGCAACCTGAAAGTCAGTAGACACTCCGCTGCCAGGAATATCGCTCCCTGTGTTTTGCGCATCAACGAATACTCAGATGTCGTCAAAGCCTAACCACTTACGACTCTACTATAAGGCCTTCGCAAGCGCAAAGCCTGTCCGCTGAATCCAATTAAAGAAGGAGCAGATGATGTCCGAGTTTCAAGCCACCGCAACCATTCCATTCGCCGCCTTTATCGCCATCGATTGGGCGGACCGTACCCATGCCTTTGCCCTCAAAGCAGAGAGTGAAATCAAGATCGAGCAAGCAAAGTTGGACAGTAGCCCGGAGGCTGTCGAGCAATGGGCGATGGCCTTGTCTCACCGCTTCGCCGGCCGGCCCATCGCCGTGGGACTCGAACAAAAACGTGGCGCAGTGATCGCGATATTGAGTAAGTACGCGCACTTGGTATTGTTTCCCATTCCACCAGTATTGTTTGTTATGACAAGCGGATTAATGAGATTGCTCAAGCCCACGCAGACTATAAGATCTTTGCAGGGTTCTGGAGATGTGTTGATACCGCGTATCATTGCGGCGATGGGGACCAAGCGAGATCGTTTTGAGACGGCCCGCGATCTGCAGTGCTATGCGGGGATAGCGCCTGTTTGCCAGTCAAGCGGCAAGCAGCATAGGGTGCATTGGCGATGGGCGTGCCCGAAGTTTACACGGCAGACAATGCAGGAGATGGCCAATCACAGCATCCGGTTTTGCGGTTGGGCGAGGGAGTATTACGACCAGCAACGG
>JAYUSZ010000207.1:0-4360 GCA_043755435.1 Bryobacterales bacterium
GCTGACTCCGTCTTCTTTAGTAAAGAGTACTTAAAACTGCCGTCAGAAGCGATAACATAACGGTCCAGGGCAGTTTGCTTAGGAGCGCCGCTAGCCAGAAAGCCAACGGTAACCAGAACGAGAATTTGCTTAATCACCCGCCCATTATATATTGACGTCGCAGGGAACAGTGATTATTCGGATGTTGCTGACTGGCAATCAATGCAGGTGCCATAAAGCATCAGCACATAGGAATTCGCACTAAACCCCGCTGGAGCCAACTGGTTGAGGCTGGTTAAGTGGCCAGGAGCATCAAACACCTTCGCGCACTTTTTGCACTGAAAATGATTATGAGGTTCCTTGCCAGGCAGTTCATAACGAGGGGGCTCACCGGGAAGGTCAACTTGAGCTAAACCGCCGTCTTCAAGCATGGACTTGATGGTACGGTAAACCGTTGCAATACCAAGCCCATCCACCTTTTTGCTCGCCAACGCGAGGAGTTCAGTTGGACTCATCGGCCGGTCATTTTCTTCGAAGACCTCACGAAGAGCTCTTCTTTGGCGTGTGTTTCTGTTCATTGTACTCTCCAAATCATCCATTTTCGACCGGATAATGAGATACCTTAGTCATGTTGACTTTAGTTTCCATAGTTTATCATGCGATTCAGGAATAAGTCTTGATAAATTATAGAGTTAACGTTTCCTTAGTATCCCTTGTTGAGCTTGGCGATTCATCAAGAAAAATACGATGAACGTTTATTCATCAACAAGTTATGGACAAATCGGCTACCAAAAAAGCCAGTTCGAAAGATATTAATTAATTTACATTTGTAAAGTGACACTACCCATCAACCCAGCTTTTCTCTTCCTTTTTCTTGTGCTTAACAGATTTTCTCTTCTTGGGCTCAATTACTTTACCGGGAGGAGTATTTCCCAACACGGCTCTTGAAACTCGTTTCACAACGGTTTCTTGATCAGCAGGAATGACAATTTCCATTGACCTTTTCTTCATGAAGAGAGAACCTCCATTTCCAGTGTATGACTATTTGTCAAATGGGAGTGAGCGTGGCTGGGCATGCAGATCCCAATAACGGACACCTTCGGACTACCTAAATTCTTTGCGCCATAGGGAAAACTTATCGTTTACAATCACTTGAGGAGTGCTTTGTATTTGGCACTCAGCTTGCCCTTACTAAAGAGAGTGTAGAAATGGATAAACCAAGAGAAGGCGCAGCCCGTAGCAGATTGATAAAGAGAGTCGTGATGGGAACCGTTTTGGCCTCGGCCCTTGCTGCTGGAACCTGGGGCATCAACAGGCTTCCGCAAGCGGCGCAATCGGTGGAGTTCGCCACGGTTTGGCCGGGCAAGGTGGAACGCGGCCCGATGATTCGACAAGTTCGGGGACTGGGCATCCTTGTGCCCGAAGAAGTACTGCTAATTCCAGCCAACACCGATGGCCGGGTTGAAAAAATAATCCTCCGTCCGGGCGCAACCGTGAAACCTGACACGATTTTGCTCGTACTGAATAATCAGGAACTGGAAAATGCTGCGTTTGCTGCTGAATGGCAAGTTAAGGAAGAAGAGGCCCGTATGAAGGATCTCCGCGTCCGTCTGGAAAGCCAGCACCTGGACCTTACTGCGTCGACGGCAAAGACAGGGTCGGAACTGAATCAGGCGAAGCTTACTGCCGATCGCGACGCGGCACTGACCAAGCTTGGCTTGAAGGCGGATCTGGAATACAAGCTCACTAAAGCAAAAGCGGAAGAATTGGAAGGCCGATCAGAAATCGAAAAGAAGCGGCTGTTGATCAATCTGGATTCGATCAAGGCGCAACTGAATGCCGAAGAAGTGAAAATTGAAAATCTGAAAGCTTCGTATGAATTGAAGAGGAAGCAAGTGGACCAATTAAAGGTACGCGCCGGAGTGGCCGGAGTGCTGCAGCAACTGCCCGTTGAAGTGGGGCAGCGCGTCACTCCTGGGGCATTGCTAGCCAAAGTTGCGCAACCCTGGAAGTTGAAGGCTGAATTGAAAATTGCCGAGACGCAGGCTAAAGATATTCTTCCGGGACAAATCGCCTCCATCGACACGCGCAACGGTTTGATTGCCGGCATTGTTTCAAGAATCGACCCCGCTTCTGCAAACGGAACAGTTACTATCGACGTCAAACTGACGGAAGCTCTGCCGCAAGGCGCCAGGCCTGATCTAAGTGTGGATGGGACCATTGATATCGAGAGAATTCCTGAAACGCTGTTCATGGGTCGGCCAGTGTTCGGTCAGACGAATACAACAGTGAAGATGTTCAAGTATGATCCAACCACCATGGAAGCAGTCCGTGTCCCTGTGAAGTTGGGAAGAAGTTCGGTGACGTCCATCGAGATTCTGGAAGGGCTTAAGTTAGGCGACAACGTAATTTTGTCGGACATGTCGCAGTACGATAATCAAGACCGGTTGAAGTTGAAAAAGTAGTTGATTCAAGCTTAGGAAGAAGGAAATTAGAAATGAGCACTGCCGCACAACCCCTGCTGACCATGGAAGGCGTAACCAAGGTTTTTTTGACGGACGAAGTGGAAACCCACGCACTGGCGGGGATTCACATGAACATAGGCAAAGGTGAATATGTATCGATTTCCGGTCCATCCGGTTGCGGCAAGTCAACCTTGCTGGCTATTCTGGGACTACTCGATTCTCCCAGTGGTGGAAGTTACGTCTTGAATGGCAAACCCGTTGAGTCCTTGAAGATGAGCGACCGCGCCAGAATTCGGAATCGCGAAATCGGCTTCATCTTTCAGGCTTTCAACCTGATCGGCGATCTGACGGTTTACGAAAACGTGGAATTGCCATTGACCTATCGCGGCATGGCTGGTACTGAGCGTAAGAAGCGTGTGCAGGAAGCGTTAGAACGTGTTGGCATGTCGCATCGCGTGAAGCATTACCCATCACAGCTATCGGGTGGTCAACAGCAACGCGTAGCGGTGGCCCGGGCATTGGGCGGTGATCCTGCAATTCTGTTGGCCGACGAACCAACTGGAAACTTGGATTCAGCCAATGGCGAACAAGTGATGGATCTGTTGCGCGAACTCCATCGCGGCGGTGCCACCATTTGCATGGTGACTCACGATCCACGTTACGCAAAGTATGCAGACCGCACTATTCGCTTGTTCGACGGACGGATTGTGGAAGATAAGGAAGTCTCCCAGAGCGCTAGCTAGAGGTTGGGGAGATCCGCATAAATGATTCGTTTGCGTAGTGTTGAAAAATATTTCGAACAAGGCCCGACCCGATCCTATGTTCTCCGTCGGGTCGATTTAGACATTGCTGAAGGTGAGTTCGTATCCATCATGGGGCCATCTGGCGCAGGCAAGTCCACCCTGCTGCACGTCATTGGCATGCATGACATGTCGTGGGCTGGAGAGTATCATTTCTACGAACATGCCATTCACAAGCTAAGCAAGAAAGACCGTTCCGAAGTGTATAAGAAGTACTTCGGCTTCGTGTTCCAAAGCTATCATCTTCTTGATTCCCTCACCGTTTATGAAAATCTGGATGTCCCCTTGGGATATCGCAACATCCGCAAGCAGGAACGCGATGCCATGGTGTGCGATGTACTGGATAAATTCAATATTGTTGGCAAAAAAGACCTTTTTCCCAATCAACTCTATGGCGGCCAACAACAACTGGTTGGTATTGCTCGTGCTGTTATCGCCCACCCAAAAGTGATTCTTGCCGATGAGCCAACAGGCAATCTGCATACCTCGCAAGGGGACGAGATAATGGAATTATTCAAAAAGCTGAATGAACAGGGCACCACCATTATTCAGGTGACGCATTCCGAACGAAACGCTTCTTACGGAAATCGGGTGATTGAAATTCGCGATGGCTGGATTGAAGGAAAGTAAAAAACACATCATGCGTGGAATTGGATTGGTATTGCTGGCCGCCTGCACACTTGCCGGCGCGGAAAAAGCCTGGGTGACACAGAGCAACGAAAACGCAAAGCTGCTGCTGGAACTGGAAGCAAAGTTTTCCCCCGAAGGAGCTTCGCGCACAGGAATTGACGGCCTGGAAGAACAAGTGAGCCGCATTGGAACTGCAGTTCGTCTGGAAAGTCAGTCAGCTGAGCGGAAAGTCTTAGCAGAGCTGGAACGCCGTTTGGTGAGGGAAAAAGACGCGCGCGTGAAACAGGATCTGGAAATCATGATCCAAGCAACCAAGGATGGGTTGAAGGCTCAGGAGGTCACTGAAAGGCTGATGCTTCCCTACCCTCGTGTCTCGCGCATGATCTTCGGCGGCCTGCGGGGATTGCTGGACGATCAGGTTCCTGCAAAATTGCGGCCTGCGGCAATGGTCCGTTTGAAGAAATATGCAGGGCTTGAAAAGGGCTT
>JAYUSZ010000208.1:0-10919 GCA_043755435.1 Bryobacterales bacterium
CGGTGGAAACGCTGGGGAGTGGGGAGAGTTGGTTTATCGGAGAAGTTAGTGGTGGCTGTGAGTTGGTGGACTAAGCTGCGGGTTTGGCTGGTGGTGGGGACAAGGGCGAGTTTTTCCTGAGCGGTGAGGGTGAGCCATTGTGAGAAATCTGGGGAAGCAATGGGGATGGTGAGTGTGCGATCTGGGCCCTGGGGGATGCGGATGTGAGGGGTTTGGTCGAGGGAGCGGAGCAGTTGGAGGTTGGCGCAGAGGTTCGCGAGGCGCACGGGGGTGGGTGGGGTGCTGTTGGGTGATTTGAGGGTAATTTGAAATGCCATATTCTTTTCCTTGAATTCAGTGTGACGGGTGGTGTCAAGGGTTTTGGGGTGAAGGAAAAGCTAAGTTGTTGAGGGGATGGGGGGAGATTGTTGGGAATGGGGTGGGAACGGGGTTTGGTATTGGGGAGAATTATTGGCCGCGGATGCACGCGGATGCACGCGGATAAGACAAAAACCGGATCGGATAAATCAAATGTGTGTTGGTTGTGAGTTTTGTGTTTATTAGCGTGTATCTGCGTTCATCCGCGGCCAAATGGTTTTGATTGGGATTTTTCTTTGCTGGAGCTGGTATTGGTGAAGAATTATTGGCCGCGGATGAACGCGAATGAACGCGGATAAGACAAGAACCGGTCGGATAAATCAAATGTGTGTTGGTTGTGGGTTTTGTGTTTATCAGCGTGTATCTGCGTTCATCCGCGGCCAAATGGGTTTTGATTGCGATTTTTCTTTGCTGGGCTGGTATTGGTGAAGAATTATTGAACGCGGATAAGACAAGAAGCGGTCGGATAAACCAAATGTGTGTTGGTTGGGGTTTGAGAACTTTCCAATTTCTGCGCCACTATTGAAGCGGGGAACAAATGGACCTATCTCTTGACTCACTGGTGGAGTCCGTCATTGGGGCTGCGTTTGAGGTTTCGAATACTTTGGGGGCGGGTTTCCTGGAGAAAGTTTACGAACGCGCGCTGCTTCGGGAGTTGAAGCTTCAAGGAATTGAATCGAGAGCTCAGGTTACTTTTCCGGTTATTTACAAAGAACAGAACGTTGGAGAATATTTCGCTGACATTCTTGTTGAAGGCCGACTGGTGGTGGAGCTGAAGTGCGTTGATCGATTAAACAATGAGCACATGGCCCAGTGTCTGAATTACCTGAAGGCGTCGAAGATGACGCTTTGTTTGCTGGTTAATTTTCAGAAGCCGGTGGTTGAATGGAAACGGATTGTGCTGGGGCATGTGTAGAGTTTTTATTGGCCGCGGATGAACGCGGATAAGCAAAGACCATTTTTTATTAAGGCAATTCAAACATGTTTTGTTGAATTTCGGTATGATTGCTTAATCTTTCCATGACTACTGATGAGGCGTTGCGGATAATTCGTGAATGCTGGCGACCGAACGGCGACTGCCTGGGTGATTTGGAGCGGCGTCTTACGACGGCGAATCCGATTCCGCTTGTTCCTTTTGTTGGTGCGGGGCTTTCCAAGCCCATGGGGTTTCCATTGTGGTCGGCCTTCTTGAAGCAGCTGGCGGGGGAGTGTGGACGGCAGGTTCAGGTTGAGTCGCTGTTGGCGAGCGGTCAGTATGAAGAGGCGGCGGAGGCGGTTGAAATTGGGCTGTCGTCAGAAGTGTTTCACAGGCGGGTCACGCATATTTTTGGAAAGGCGAAGTCCGATGCTTGCCTGTTGAAAGGCGCGGCGCTTGTGCTTCCTCGTTTGGGAATAGGCGCTATTGTAACCACTAACTTCGACCGTGTGCTTGAGCGGGTTTTCTCCGACGCAGGGGTCAAGTTTGAGCATGTGGGTTGGGGAGCGAAGGTGGATTCGATCCGTCAGGCGATTGGCGAAAACAAACCCTTCCTTTTGAAAATCCATGGCGATGGAGAGGAGCGGACGGACCGCGTGCTGACGAAGAGTGAGTACGACACTCACTATGGGTCTTCTTCCTCTGGCTCTACTTCCTCTGGCTCTGCTGCGCCGAATAGTCTGCGGGCGCAGGTGGAACGTATTTTTACAGGCCGGACGCTGCTGTTTGTGGGATGCAGCTTGGCGCAGGACCGGACGATGCAGGTTCTGCTAGAGATCGAACAGCGAGTTGCCGGGCAAGAGCATTTCGCCATAATCGCAAAGCCTGCGACAGATGCAGAGCTTCACGACAAAATACGGTTCCTGGGCGAACGGGGAATCTTTCCAATTTGGTATCCCACAGGCCGGCATGAACTGGTGGAGCCGCTGCTGCATTGGATGGCAGAACTGCGTCCTTCCACGCGGGGAACCAGTGCTCCGGAGCTTGTGCTGGAGCTACCTTCGCAACGGAAGAATGACGTGGTCAGCGAGTTGGACCTGTTGATCCCTTATCAGCAAACCACTCCTCTGCTGGGGCGGGACCGGGAACTGGAGAGCTTGCAGACCTGGCTTCGATCGGCTGCGCCAGTTTCAATACGCGTGCTGACGGGCGGTGGCGGGGCGGGAAAGACGCGGCTGGCTTTGGAGCTGATTGAGAGTCTGGAAAAAACAGCACCGGGCCGGTGGAATTGCGGGTTTCTGACGCTGACGGAGATGGGACGGTTTTCCGGTCTGCAGAACCTATCGAACTGGAATCGTCGGAGGCCGGTGCTGGCGGTGGTGGATTACGCGGCGGGTTCGGCGAAAGAGCTGCGGGGGTGGCTGGAACAGTTGGCTGCGGCGGCAAATGGTGGGGAAAAGTTGCGGCTGTTGTTGCTGGAACGGGAAGCAAGTCAGGAGTCGGGGTGGCTGGCGGCGGCGCGGCCGCACGGGTACTCGGCCACAGCGGTGCAGGCTATGTTTGATCCTCCTGATCCGGTTGTGCTGAGCCCACTTGCATTGACGATGGAAAGGCGGGATGTGCTGCGGGCAACCATTGCTGCGGGGGCAAAGTTTCGCGGTGTGACTGCACCGGAGGTCCCTTCGCCAGGGGAGAGCTCGTATTTCGACCGGAAGATTCAAGAGGCGATGTGGGGCGATCCGTTGACGCTGATGATGGCTGGGTTGACGGCTCTGGATACCGGTTTGGTGGGGGCTTTGGCGATTGCGCGGCCGGGATTGGCTTTGCGATTGGCGGAGCGCGAATTGGACCGGCTTTCGAAAGTGGCTCGTGAAGTGCCGCCTGGTTTGATGAAGCATATGGCGGCCTATGTGACGGCGTCTGCCGGATTGACGCGGGCGGAGTTGCGGGCAGCGGCGAAGGCGGAGCGTGCGGCTACTGGGTTTACTCATCCTGGCGGGTGGGGTGCGTTGGCGGAGGATGTAGAACGCGCCCTGAAAGGGAAAGATGGGGCGAGGCCAGTGGAGCCGGATGTGGTGGGTGAGGCGCTGCTGTTGCATGTTTGGGGATTGGAAGAAGTGGCGGAGGGGTGCAGGGCTTTGGTACGTGCTGCGGCATCTGAGCGGATGCGGCAGGTGGCCGCGGCGGTGATGCGGACGGCTCAGGATTTTTGTGTTGGGGCTCAGCCGCGGATGGAACCGTTGCAGTGGTTGGATGCGTTGATTGAGCAGGGGCGGAGGAATTTAGAGCTGTTGTGGGTTCTGGAAAGCGAGATGCCTCAACGGACATTGGCGCTGCGGGAGCGGGCGGTGGTGGTGGATCAAGCGCTTGCATCGGCGTTGGCTGGCCTTAGTGGCGAATCGGCGAAACCGGAAAGGGCTGCAATCGTTAGCAATCTCGGCCTCCGGCTAAGCGAATTGGGGAGGCGGGAGGAGGCGCTGAAGGCCAGCGAGGAGGCTGTCCGTATTCGACGGCAACTGGCGGCACAACGCCCGGACGCTTTTCTGCCTGACTTGGCTATGTCACTGAGCAACGTGGGCATGATGTTGAGCAAGTTGGGGAGGCGGGAGGAGGCGCTGAAATCAAGTGAGGAGGCTGTCTCGATCTACCGGCAAGTGGCGGCGCAATGCCCGGACGTTTTTCTGCCTGACTTGGCCACGTCGGTGAGCAACGTGGGCGTCAGGCTGAGCGAGTTGGGGCGGCGGGAGGAGGCGCTGAAGGCCAGCGAGGAGGCTGTCCGCATTCGACGGCAACTGACGGCGCAACGCCCGGACGCTTTTCTGCCTGACTTAGCAATGTCGCTGAACAACGCGGGCACCATGCTGAGCGAGTTGGGGCGGAGGGAGGAGGCGCTGAAGGCTAGCGAGGAGGCAGTCGCCATCTACCGGCAACTGACGGCGCAAGGCCCGGACGCTTTTCTGCCTTACTTGGCTTTGTCACTAGGCAACGTGGGTGCGATGCTGAGCGGGTTGGGGCGGCGCGATGAGGCGCTGAAGGCCAGCGAGGAGGCTCTTGGACTCTACCGGCAACTGGCGGCGCAACGCCCGGACGCTTTTCTGCCTGACTTGGCTTTGTCACTGAGCAACGTGGGCAACATGTTGGGCGAATTGGGGAGGTGGGAGGAGGCGCTGAAGGCTAGCCAGGAGGCTTTGTGTATTCGACGGCAACTGGCGGTGCAACGCCCGGACGCTTTTCTGCCGGATTTGGCTGCATCGGTGAACAATGTGGGCAACAGGCTGGGCGAGTTGGGGCGGCTGGAGGAGGCGCTGAAGGCCAACGAGGAGGCTGTGAGTATTCGACGGCAACTGGCGGAGCAACACCCGGACGCTTTTCTGCCTGACTTGGCCGCGTCGCTAAACAACGTGGGCGCAATGCTGAGCGCGTTGGGGCGGAGGGAGGAGGCGCTGAAGGCCAGCGAAGAGGCTGCGGCGATCTACCGGCAACTGGCGGCGCAACGCCCGGACGCTTTTCTGCCTGACTTGGCCATGTCGCTGAGCAACGTGGGCATGATGCTAAGCGAGTTGGGGCGACTGGAGGAGGCGTTGAAGGCCAGCGACGAGGCTATCGGTATTCGACGGCAACTGGCGGAGCACCACCCGGACGCTTTTCTGCCTGACTTGGCCATGTCGCTGGGAGCTGGGGGGAAGATTTTAATGGAGGCGGGTGATGCCGTTCAGGCGGTGGCCAGCTTTCGGGAAGGGGTGGAGTGTTTGAAGCCCCTGTTTTTGCGGTTGCCGCAGGCGTTTCGGCCGTTGATGGGGGCGCTGCTTCAGGACTACATGCAGGGGTGCGAGAAGGCTGGGGTGGCGGTGGATTCTGCTTTGCTTGGGGAGGTGATGGTTGGGTTCCAGGAAGGTGCGGGGACGGGCTAAGTACGCTCGCAGGTTAGCGGGCAGGCGGAAGCGCCCAATGTCGCATAGGTTTTCAAGCATTACTGTAGAATCTCCAACCTTTGAAAAACCGCTCCCTTGCGGTCACGGCTCCGTAGAATTAGTACGTTACAGAGCCGTGACCGCCAGGGAGCGGTTCACTCCAACACTTGAACCTGTCCGATTGCGGGAAATCTATATGACGTACAAACTGGCTTGATGTCAGCTTTAATATCAAATTGGTTTCGCTAGTGGCAGAGGGAAGGTAGAGATGAAAGTTACAGCTATTGCAACCTACGTTCTTTTTGCACTTGCAATGGTTTTGTTGGGACGCTATGACCTACGCACCGATGATTCTGGTATGGTGGCGTTCTTCATCCTGTTAATTGCGTTTATTCTGACTTGGTTGAATCCGCAGCGACGATTGCCATGGTGCCTTTCGGGGTGGTGTGTTCCCGTTGCTGAAATGGTTCGAGGTGACAAAATCAATGGGTTGCTATTTATGTTTGTGACGCTGCTGGGGATTGTTGGCAGTTCGGCTGCAGTGTTTTTGAAACGCAAATGATATACTCCACGTGAATGCAACATCGACTATTCTTGTTCTTGATTACTGTTGCGGCACTTTCGGCGCAGCACAGCGAAACGGCTATTTCCAATCCTTATAGTTCGCCAGAAGATCGGCAGCGCGGGGGAGCCATGTTCCGATCGCAATGCGCTAACTGTCATGGCGTAGATGGAAAAGGTGGAGCCAGTGGTCCTAACCTTACAACTGGCAGCTTCCGGCATGCGCTGAACGATGAAGGCTTGTTTCGTGTTATTTCAAAGGGCGTGGCGGGCACTTCAATGCCGGGGTTCTCAATGAATGGGCGTGAAATTTGGCAGGTTGCCGCTTTCGTCAGGGCATTCAGTAGCGGCCGGGTTGCTGCTGCGTCTAATGGGGATGTTAGGGCGGGGGAGCAGCTGTTTCAAAGCAACGGTTGTACGAACTGCCACTCCTTACAGGGTGGAGCATCGTCGCGTGGGCCTAACCTTGCGAAGATTGGATTCCGACTTACTCTTGACGAACTTCGTATGGCACTTACTGACCCATCCGCCGCGGTTGCCGCTGAATACTGGAAATGGCAGGCAACTACAAAGGACGGACAGAGTCTTCGCGGTTCTCGATTGAATGAAGATACTTTTTCGCTGCAAATTCTTGATGGTAAGGGGCAGCTTCGTTCTGTGCTGAAATCGACGCTTGCCAGTCAGAGTTTGGAGAGAAGTTCGCCGATGCCTGGGTTTAAAGACAAGCTCAACGAAAAACAATTGAATGACTTGGTGGCTTATCTGGCTACCTTGCAAGGGGGCGCAAAATGAAACTTGTGTTTGTGATTGCATCGTTTGCAATGTTGCAGGGTCAAATAACTCCAGATCGTCTGGTGAATGCTACGAGGGAACCGGGTAACTGGCTGACCTATCATGGATCGTACGCGAGTAATCATCACAGCACGCTGGATCAAGTTACTACGGCGAATGCAAAGAACCTGGAATTGAAGTGGGTTTTTCAGGCGCAGTCCCTCGAGAAGTTTGAGACTACGCCGTTGGTTGTTGATGGCGTGATGTATCTAACAGAGGCACCCAATACTGTGATCGCGCTGGATGCGGCAACGGGTCGCGAATTTTGGGTTTATGAACACAAGAACCCGGATGTGACATACCCTTGTTGCGGCAAAGTGAATCGCGGATTGGGCATGCTGGGTAACACGCTGTTCATGGGCACATTGGATGGAAAGCTGCTGGCGATTGATGCGGCAAGGGGGCAGCTGTTATGGGAAACACGCGTTGCGGATTTCACCAAGGGTTACGCGCTTACCCATGCCCCGTTGGTTGTGAAAGACAAGGTGATTGTTGGAACAGCTGGAGGAGAGTTGGGCATTCGGGGATTCCTGGCTGCGTATGATGTGAAGACTGGGAAGGAAGTATGGAAATTCAAAACTATTCCTGAGCCCGGTGAACCTGGCAATGAGACTTGGGGCGGCGATTCGTGGAAGTATGGCGGCGCTCCAATTTGGCTTACAGGTTCTTATGACCCAGTGTTGAATTTGACTTACTGGGGTGTAGGTAATCCGGGTCCTGATTGGAACGCTAAAGTAAGGCCAGGGGATAACTTGTATTCAAGCTCGGCCATTGCGCTGGATGTGGATACGGGGAAACTGAAATGGCATTTCCAGTTCACTCCGAATGATGCATGGGATTGGGACGCGGTGCAGACTCCGGTGCTGGTTGATCGCGAGTGGCAGGGGCGTCAAAGGAAGCTGCTGCTGTGGGCGAATCGAAATGGGTTTTTCTATGTGCTGGATCGCGCGACGGGTGAATTTCTTCGGGGAACGCCATTTGTGAAACAGACATGGGCGAAGGGTTTGGATGACAGGGGCAGGCCGATGTTGAATGCGGACCAATCGCCAAGTGCGCAGGGTACGGTGATTTTTCCAGGGGTGCAAGGTGGAACGAATTGGTATGCGCCTTCTTATAGTCCCGTGACTGGATTGTTCTATATGAATGTTTGGGATGACTATTCCAGCAAGTACTTCATGTGGGATCAGAATTACGAACAGGGTAAGTGGTATTCCGGAGGGGGCGTCAAGGCGGAGTTACAATCCACTAGGCGGGAACGTTTGAATCGGCGCGATCCGAAGTCTGGTTATGGAGCTGTGCGGGCGATCAATCCTATTTCAGGAGCCAAGGTTTGGGATTACAAAATGGCCGATGTTAGTGATGGTGGTGTGCTGACAACGGGGACCAATGTGCTGTTTTCCGGCAATCGCGAAGGGAACTTCTTTGCGTTGGATGCGACGAATGGGAAGCTACTTTGGAACGTTTATCTGGGGGGACAAACGGCATCGTCGCCAGTTACTTATCTGGTAAATGGGAAGCAACGAGTGTCAGTGGCTATCGGTCATTCCATGTTTACGTTTGGGCTGAAGGAGTAACTACTCATGTTACTGCTTCTTGCGCAAGTCGCACTGACGCTGGAAAGCTTCGGTGCACCGAAGGTCTATCCGCTGCAAGCGCCGCTAAAGCATGTGCAGGGGATTGAGACGGACGGTAAGCGGCTATGGGTTTCCTCCGTCGATAAAGAAGCTCGCACTGGACATTTGCATTTGTTTGAGATCAAGACAGGAAGGCTGCTGAAGACGGTGCGGGTGGATAGTGGGGAGATGTATCATCCGGGTGGAATGTCGATGGAAGGGACTTCGCTTTGGGTGCCGGTGGCTGAGTATAAACGCGTGGGGAAAGCTCGGGTTGAAGAGCGTGACAGGGAGACGCTGGCATTGCGATCGCACTTCATGGTGGACGATCACATTGGTTGCGTGGCGGTGGCTGGTGGCAAGCTTTTCGGCGGCAACTGGGATGCGCGGCAAATCTACACTTGGTCATTGCGAGGGGCGCAACTTGCTAAACGGGATAATCCGCAGGGGACACATTATCAGGATATGAAGTTCCGGCAAGGTCAACTGATCGGTAGTGGAGTGGCTGATAAAGCAGGGGCCATTGATTGGTTGGATCCGCTGGATCTTCGATTGGTGAAACGGATTGCTACAGGCAAAACGGATCGGGGGATTCTGTATACAAACGAGGGAATGACGATTCATGAGGGCAAGCTTTATTTACTGCCAGAGGATGGGCCGAGTCGGCTTTTTGTGTTTGAGTTGAGGATGTAGGATCCAACCGTTCAGACCATCAATCTCCCCATTCACCATAGAGATTGTAGCCTTTGTCCCAAAACCGATTGGATTCAAGCGCCGCCATATGCCATCCTAGTAGGTGATCACCTTAATGTAATGGCTGAAGAACCCAAGCCTGCTGGGCCACCCACGCAGATGGCAACCACACTTTGGGAGGGGGAGCTCCCCACCATGGTGAAAGCTGCGTTTGCATCCGGCGTGATAGAAGCAGCCTCTTATGTGGGTCAGAATTTCTTTACTGTTCAACCAGATGCGGCGATTCCGATTGTTGAATTTCTAAAAGTTAATGCGCAGTTTGATTTTTTGGTTGATTTAACAATAGTGGATTACCCCAAACGGCCTGAGCGCTTTGAGTTGGTTTACATCCTTTATAGTTACTCACGTAACGAACGCATTCGAGTTAAGACTTCCATTGCTGACGGTGTTACTTCACCGACTGCAAGCACCGTCCATCTGGCGGCAAACTGGCTGGAACGGGAAGTGTTCGATATGTTTGGAATCCGCTTTGCAGGGCACCCTGACATGCGCCGAATGCTGCTGCCTGAGGAATGGACCGGCCATCCGCTGCGGAAAGAATATGGCATTACAGAAATGGATAATCGCTGGGTGAAGGAAAACCTTGGTATTGAGAGTGGGCAATGAGCGCTCACGGCACATTTCTTGATTCCAGCGAACTGGTCCTGAACATGGGGCCTCAACACCCGTCGACGCACGGAGTGTTGCGGGTGATTCTAAAACTAGACGGTGAAAAAGTTACGGGCACGGAATGTGTCATCGGCTACTTGCACCGGGGCGTGGAAAAAATTGGCGAGAATCGCACGTATGTGATGTTTGCTCCTTACGTGGATCGCATGGATTACATTGCTGCGGTTTCCAATGGATTGGGTTATTGCTTGGCCGTGGAAAAGTTAGGCGGCTACGAAGCACCGCCGCGCGCTCAAGCAGTGCGCGTGATTCTTACCGAACTGAATCGAATCGCGAGCCATTTGCTGTGGTTGGGTACGCACGCGTTGGATGTGGGAGCAATTACTCCGCTGTTCTATACTATGCGGGAACGCGAAGAGGTTTTGAAGATCTTCGAGAATTACTGTGGCGCGCGTTTAACCACGCATGCTTTTCGCATTGGCGGTTTGCAGTACGAACTCTACGATGGCTTTGAAGCGGAAGTCCGCACTTTCTGCGAGCGCATGCTGAAGCAGATTGATGAGTATGAAGAATTGCTGACGGGCAATCGGATTTGGGTGGATCGGCTGACAGGAGTTGGCATCATCAACGCGGAAGATTGTAAGCGCTATGGTGTTACTGGCCCATTGTTGCGTGCTGCCGGAGTTGCCGCGGATCTTCGAAAATTGCAGCCGTATAGCGGGTATGAACAATATGAGTTCGATGTGCCTACGCGCGTCAACGGCGATTCGTTTGATCGGTATGTGGTGCGTATGGAAGAGATCCGCCAATCAGTGAAAATTTTGCGGCAGGCAGTGGAGAAGATTCCCACTGGGCCTGTGATGGCGAAGGTGCCTAAGGTGCTGAAGCCTGCCATTGGCGAGGCGTATGTTTCGATTGAAGCGCCCAAGGGTGAGTTGGGATATTTCATTGTGAGCGATGGAAGTTTGAATCCTTACCGGTTGCGCGTGCGGCCGCCGTCTTTCCTTAATCTGCAAGCACTCACGCAGATGTGCAAAGGTGCGCTGGTGGCCGATGTGGTGGCGATTATTGGCACGTTGGATATTGTATTGGGGGAGGTGGATCGATGAGCGCGATCAAGAAGCTGTTCCGATCCTTCTTTCTGGTGGACATGCTGGAGGGGTTGTGGGTAACCTTCCGCAATCAGCATCCAAAGTACATATACACTGAGCAGTATCCGGCGGAACGGCCGCAAGTTGCGGAGCGATATCGTGGCGCGCCACGGTTGAACAACAATCCGGAAAACAATGAAACGCTGTGTATTTCGTGCAATTTGTGCGCCATTGCCTGCCCGGAAAATTTGATTGTAGTGGGTTGGGAACGGAATCC
>JAYUSZ010000209.1:0-4342 GCA_043755435.1 Bryobacterales bacterium
GCCATCGGTAGTGAGGGCTCGAGCGTTGGAGGAAAATGCCCACGTCTGCGTGAGGTGGGAAAATCCGGTGCTGAGTTGATGTGTGTTTTTGTTGCCCCCTTCATAGCTTCCAAGCAGCTTCCATCTTTCGGCCGGTTTGGAAAACATGGCGATGGCACCGCTTAAAGCGCGGTCCCCAAAGACGCTGGTGGAGGCACCTCTGGAAATTTCCAAACGCTCTAGTGAGTCTGGAGCAAAGCGGGTCCAATAGACCCAGCCTCCGAAGGGATCGTTGGCTGGAAAGCCGTCCCATAAAATCAACGTTCGTGAAGCACCACTGGATCCTAATCCGCGGAGGGAAACGCCTTGCGTGGTTGGGTTGGCAACAACGCTAGAGGCGCGTCGAAAGAGGCTGAATCCGGGGACGGTGCGAAGGCGGTCGTCGATATTGACGCCTGGGTTTTCTTCAATCTGCTTCTTATCGAAAATGGCAACGGCAGCGGGAGTTTCCGCAGTTACGCTCTCAGTGACGGTGATGGAACTTTTTACAGGTTCAAGTTTTTCTGCTGTTGGTGGCTGAACTTGTTGCGCTGAGGCCAGGCCAATCGTCAGGGCCAATGAAACAAGTACCACGCCAACCGGCGGCTTCAAAGTTTGCCGTCCTGGCTGTAAATACAATGGCAATGCTTGATTTGTAGTCGGGGTGAATGGGCGCTTGGGCATTGATTTGAACGTCTGCAAGAAACTTAAGGATATCGTAAACATTGCCTTCCGCTGGCACCGTGATATCGATTTTATTGCTGCGGAAGCGCAATGGCCATCCACGAGTAGTCATCTCCATTGCTAACCAAGCGGAATATTCCACAGCCCACTCAAACCAGTCCTCATTCGTTTGAGCGTCTGTATCCAGCACGATTTCAACTAACCTCCGTTGCTCGCGCGCGAATTCACGCAATTGCAAATGGCCGGTGTGGGCTGTGCCTTTCCAATCCAGATGACGAGCCCCTTCTCCGTGTTGGTAAGGACGAATGCTGTGGAATTCAGTGCCACGGCCTTGATCGCGGATGGAGGCTTCCCCTTCCAAGGCTGCGGCAAGGTCGGCAAATCCGGGTTTGATATCGAGGTTTGGATAGACGAGTACTTCGCCTTTCAACGAAACGCTGGTGCGTCGTTCGGCGAAACCGAATGGGAACCTTGTGGAGAAGCGAAAGTTGTTTTCCGCGTATTTTCCACGCTTGGGAAAAAGCACTGCTACTTGTTGTTCTTGAACGGCGCCTCCGGGCAGGAATGGAAAGTAAAGAGGATTGGTGAATCCACTTTGCCCTCTAGGTTCGAGGAACAGTGAAAACGACGGAAGCCAACTTTTGTGATTGTGTACGCGAATATGTGCGTTGCCGGGCATGCGTGCCGCCAAATGCTCAGGCAGCAAGAATTCCATTTCCAGATCAGCCAGGCTCAGCCTGTTGATGACGCCGGAGATCATTAAAGTTGCCAGCAGCGCGGCAACAATCAGGAACAAAAGATTGTTGGCAGACAGAAGTGCTGCCGAGCCAACGGAAACGGTGATGATGGCGAACAAAGTACCAAGCCGGGTGACGCGATTGTCGAACCTATCGTCTACCCATTGCCGGAGCCTTTCCAATTTCGGATGCACTGAACCCAGAATAATGCCAAAATAGCCATCTATGTCCGGCGCCTCTGTTTTGCGTAGAAATTTGAGTTTGTGGGATCTGGTGTTTATGGGGATCATCATGATCCAGCCCACTGCGCCAATGCCACTGTTTGGAGTTGTCAGCAATGCGGCGCGCGGGCATGTGGTGACCACCATTTTGATTGCTATGGTGGCGATGCTATTCACCGCAATCAGCTATGGAAGAATGGCGCGCGTCTATCCCAGTGCGGGCAGCGCTTACACGTACGTTGGGCAGGAAGTGCATCCAGCGCTTGGTTATCTTGCAGGTTGGGGAATGCTGATGGATTATGTGCTGAACCCACTGATCTGCACTATCTGGTGTTCCAAGGCGGCGATGAATGTGGTGCCGATGGTGCCTGAAGAGGCCTGGAAAATATTCTTTGCACTGTTGTTCACTTTCTTGAACATTCGGAAAATTGAAGCTTCGGCGCGTACCAATCAACTGTTGGCAGGGGCCATGGGGATTGTTGTGATTTGGATGCTGGGTGCATCGGTGAACTACGTAATGGCGCACCCCGGGACCACCGATTTTCTGAAACCGTTGTATGACCCGGCAACCTTTCAATGGAAGACTATTTCCTCAGGGACTGCGCTGGCAGTGCTGACTTACATTGGGTTTGACGGCATATCGACGCTATCTGAAGAGGTCCGTGATCCCCGGAAAAACATCTTGCGAGCAACGGTGATTGTCTGTCTGGTGATTGGAGTGCTTTCGGCATTGGAAGTATATGTGGCACAACTGGTGTGGCCGCATGGGCAGGCCTTTCCCGATGTGGATACTGCTTACGTTCACGTGGCGGGAAGGGCAGGGGGCGCGATTCTCTTTCAAGTAATCAACCTTGCTTTGCTGATTGCGACCGTCGGTTCCGGTGCTGGGGCGCAGATGGCTGGGGGACGGCTGTTGTTTGGAATGGGGCGCGACGGGGTGCTGCCAAGAAATATTTTTGGAGTGATTGATGCCAAGACCGGTGTTCCAAGAAATGCGGTGCTGACGATTGGGTCCATTGCGCTGGTAGGGGCATTTCTGCTGACCTACGAAACCGGCGCGGAGTTGCTGAACTTTGGAGCATTCATCGGATTCATGGGCGTGAACGTGGCAGCATTTCTTCGTTACTGGGTAAGAGCGAAGGAGCGAAACTTGAGCCACCTGTTGGTGCCGCTGTTTGGGTTTCTGATTTGCGGGTATATGTGGATCAGCTTGAGCCACTCCGCACTTCGCGCGGGAGCTTTCTGGGCAGGGGTGGGACTTGTGTTTGGTATTTGGCGCACAAATTGGTTTCGATCCACTGTTCGTTTTGAGGCTCCTCGGGAGTAAAATCAAAGAACGATGAAACTTTTGATTGCTTTTAGCGTACTTGCCTCTCTTGCCCAAGCTGCGAGCTGGAAAGAATTGTTCAATGGAAAAGATACTGCTGGCTGGAAAATGACTGGGCCGGGTAAGTTCACGGTTGATAATGGTCTGCTAAAGACTGAAGGCGGAATGGGCCTGCTGTATTATGAGGGGGCGAAGTTCGGTAATACAACGATCAAGGTTGTTTTCAAAACCAGTGGTGAGAAGGATAATTCTGGTATTTACATTCGCATGCCGGAAGCACCGCATGACCCCTGGTATGGTGTCCACAACGGGTACGAAGTGCAGATTGATGCGGGCGGAGATGATTGGCATTCCACTGGCGCTATTTATTCCCTTAGCAAAGTGACCATGCACAATCAGAAGCCGGCGGGGCAATGGAACGTGATGGAGATTCAACTGAAGGGACAAACCACCTTGGTTAAAGTGAATGGGAAAGTCGTGAATACGTTCCGCGGCGACCAAGCTGGAATTCCAGAGCGCAAGCAGTGGTACGAACCAATTCGAGGACCTAGACCCGATTCCGGCTATATTGGCATTCAGAATCATGATGGCCGGTCGACTGTATATTTTAAGTCGATCAGTGTGAAGCAATAATCGAACGGAACGTTTGGCCTGGTTGCACCGTTTCCTTTTCGAGTCCAATATGCGAATTGCCGTAGCTATAGTTTTTTTGTTGACAGTGGGTTGTGCGCGCCGCAGTGACATATTATTTGTCGATCCGGCTTTGCTTTCCCTTGTTCCTGCTGATTCAGTAATGCTGGCCGGCATGAAAATGGAAAAGATCAGGGAGACGGCTGCGTTTAAGAAATATGCAACTTCACCCATGTTCAAACAGCCACTGGACAACTTTGAAAAAGAGACAGGGATTGATCCTAGAAAGGACCTTTGGGAGATCCTGCTGGCTTCCAATGGGAAGGGCAAATCGCTAGTGTTCGCGCGTGGGTCGTTCGCGGGGATGGGACTGGAGCCGAAGATTGAAAAGCCTGGAATTACTAGAGAAAGCTATAAAGGCTACATGCTGTTTGTGCAGGGAGAGGGCGGAGTGGTGTTTCTGAATTCATCGACGATTGCTGCGGGAAAGACAGAGCTGCTTCATGAAATGATTGATGCCAGAAGCACGCAGCCAGCTGCCCCTAAGGCGTTCCTCGACAAGCTACCTTCGATCAGCCGGAACAATCAGGCCTGGGTGATCTCCTTGAACGGGTTGCCATTTCCAGAAGTTCTGTTGGACGGCGGAAGTGGATCGTCCAACATGACCAGAAATTTATTGGCCAACATGCCTAGGCTTTTGGGCTCATTGCAAAGTTCGACGGCGG
>JAYUSZ010000210.1:0-10846 GCA_043755435.1 Bryobacterales bacterium
GTAAAGGCCAAGTATGTTGTCGGTCTGACCGCCACGCCGACGCGGAAGGATGGGCACCATCCGATCATCTACATGCAGTGTGGCCCGGTGCGATTCAACATGAACGCCCGGACGATGACCGAAACGACGCCATTCGAGCATAAGATGACTCCCCGCCACACGGAGTTCCGGATGTCGCCCGAACTCACGGAGATCACGATCCAGGATATTTATGCCGCGCTCGTGACCGATGTCCCGCGCAACGAAATGATCGCCAACGACATCGTGCGCGCCATAGAATCGGGACGTTGCCCGCTGCTTCTGACCGGAAGGACAGAGCATCTCCAGTACTTCGCATCCAAACTTTCGGGTGTTGCCCAGCACGTTTTCGTCTTGAAGGGCGGCATGGGAAAGAAGCAGCGTCGCGCAACCGCAGCGGCCCTGGCGGCAGTGCCGGAGAACGAATCGCGAGTGATTCTTGCGACGGGAAGCTACATCGGAGAAGGGTTTGACGACGCGCGCCTAGACACGCTATTCCTGGCCATGCCGATCTCCTGGAAGGGTACGTTGCAGCAGTACGTCGGCCGGTTACATCGTCTCCACGACAACAAGAGATTCGTGCAGGTCTACGACTATGTGGACAACTACGTTCTGATGCTGGCCAGGATGTACGGGCGTAGGCTGAAGGGCTACGCCGCGATTGGTTATGTAATCGAGCAGGAGACGTTTCCACCGGCATCCAGCGAACGCGCTTGACGCCGCTGTGACGCCATTCGCAGAGCTTTCGCGAATACTGGGGAAACGGCGTGCACTTCAGGGAGTCTCAGGAAACTCAGTGATGCTCAGGCAACGATGTTGGAGCGTTTTCCCAAGCTGGACGTCGTCCCGCCGATTTGGTATGCACACATTGGTTAACAGGTAAGACTTGACAGCCACTTTGACAGCCACCAGAAACTATCCGTATCAACTTGGGTGTTTCTGGTAGACGAAGATGTGGCTGTAAGTGATTCAAATCACATCTCATGATTCTGCATATATGCACATCTGACGGACTCTTAATCACTGGGTTACAGTTCGATTCTGTCCGCGTTGCCAGCCCCTTCAGGTTACCTTCAAATAGAAGGAGTGAGCGTTGGAGCAGTGCATCTGGATAGCGGCCGTAATTGGAGTCCAATCAAGCCTGACAAGGTGAGTCTCGTCAAAGTTGCTCATAATCTAATCCACCCGGGTAGCGCCATATGCTTAACGTGACCGCGCCGCAGCTTCTACGCGGCGGCACTTCCGAAAGACGGGGTCGAGGCTTCGGAAAAAAGCCCTGAGATACAGTGAGGGGACTGTGCCCAAACTTGTGCCCACCCCCTGCATAGCAGTGTTACTCACCATTGCTTATGCCGACATATCGGATTGAGCTAAGACTATGAAGATTAACAACCATGAGTAACAGATCCCAATAGATGTACCCAGTTCTAAGTTGCTGATTCTATATGGGTTCATGGTTCGGGACCAGGAGGTCGCAGGTTCGAATCCTGCCGCCCCGACCATTTAATTTGTAGCTACCTGCATCGGCACATCAAACAGAATTCAACAATTCCTTCCAATCCCCCTTGACACCTACCCTGCCAATCTCATAACGTTGTCAATTCATCCATGTGGCAACAAAACTATATCCCCATTGAAGGCCAACTCGGTCTTTCGGCGCTTCTGGCCGCAGCTCCCATCTTCGTCCTGCTGCTTTTAATAGGAGTGCTGCGCAAACCTGCGTGGATGGCCGCACTTTCAGGATTGGCCTCAGCCGTCCTGGTGGCCCTGTTCCTTTATGGCATGCCCCCATCCATGGTTGTCTCTTCAGTGGCCTATGGTGCAGCCTTTGGATTGCTCCCCATCAGTTGGATTGTCTTTTCCGCAATCCTGCTTTACCGCATCGTGCTTGACACCGGCAAGTTCGAAATCATCAAGGATTCCATTGGCAACCTTACCTCGGATCGCCGCCTGCAAGCTCTTCTGATTGCCTTCGCTTTCGGAGCGTTCATTGAAGGTGCTGCAGGGTTCGGTAGCCCCGTCGCCGTGGCCGCAGCAATGCTCACCGGTCTGGGTTTCTCTCCGTTTTATGCGGCAGGCATTTGTCTGCTCGCTAATACTGCCCCCGTCGCATTTGGCTCCATCGGCATCCCAGTCATCACTTTGGCTGGCATCACCGGACTACCCAAGGAACAACTCAGCGCCGCCGTTGGGCAAATTTGCGCACCTGTTTCGTTACTAGTTCCTTCTTACCTGATTTGGGTGATGGGTGGATTCAAGGGATTAAAAGGAGTACTCCCCGCAACGCTACTGTGTGGCGCATCGTTCGCCGGCTTCCAATTCTTCGTTTCAAATTACCTTGGCCCCGACCTTGTCGACATTACCAGCTCTCTCGCCGCCATCGGCTCTCTGGTGGTTCTTTTAAAGCTCTGGAAGCCTGCCGATCAGTTCCGTCTTGAGGGGGAAAGTGGACCAGCGGCCGTACTGAAATCGCACCCAACCAAAGAAATCTTCATCGCTTGGATGCCCTATCTACTGCTAGTAGCATTCGTGCTGGTCTGGGGACAGGATGCCGCCAAGGTGCAACTCAACAAGGTTACGCAAGCCATCCCTTGGCCGGGCCTCCACAATCTGGTCCAACAAGCTCCACCAGTAGTAGCTAAAGCGGCACCCTACAAAGCAATCTATAACTTCAATTGGCTGCAAGCCTCCGGCACTGCCACACTGTTTGCCGCCATTTTATCGGCTATGCTGCTGGGCGTTTCATTAGGCCAGTTCTTGAAGATCTTGAAGACCACTGTTAAGCAGCTAGCCCTTCCAACGCTGACAATTACTAGCGTACTGGGTCTGGCATTTCTGCTGAATTACTGCGGAGCCACGGCCACCATGGGACTGGCCTTCGCCGCAACCGGAGCGTTGTTTCCGTTCTTCAGTGCGATGCTCGGTTGGCTAGGAGTATTCTTGACCGGCAGTGATACCTCCGCCAACGCATTATTTGGTAACCTTCAAGTAGTGACGGCAACCAGACTAGGTCTGGACCCCGTATTAATGGCCGCCTCCAATTCAAGCGGCGGCGTTATGGGGAAAATGATCAGCCTGCAGAGCATCGCCGTTGCAGCCGCAGCCACCGGAATGTTGCCCTCGGATGAAGCGAAACTCTTTCGCTTCACTTTCCGCCACAGTGTTTTCCTGGCTTCCGTCATTGGGGCGATTGTTATGATGTACGCCTATTTGCGCGGCTGATTTCGCCGATATTACTTGTGGGGTTGGAGGGGATTTGGTAGTTCTCTTAATTGGGCCGCCGGGATGCGGCAAAGGGACTCAGTCTGCGCGTTTGAAGCAATGGCTGGGCATCCCTGGGATTTCAACTGGCGACATGTTTCGCTATGAAATCGAAAAAGGAACTGCGCTTGGAGTGGAAGCCGCAAAGGTAATCAATAAAGGCCAATTGGTGGACGATGGCTTGGTAGGGAAAATGTTGATGGCTAGGCTCTCCACGCCCGAATGTGCATCCGGCTATCTTTTGGATGGCTATCCTCGAACTGTATCTCAAGCCAAATTTCTCTCGGAATTCTTGGCAAAAACCGGCCGGCCCGAACCCCTGGTGCTGCACATTGAAGTTCCTGCCGATCTTTTGATTCGCCGAATGTCCGCACGCCGAAGTTGTCCTACTTGCGGCCGCATTTATAATCTTGTGAACTCGCCGCCTAAAATTGATGGGCTTTGTGACGACGATCAGGCATCGCTGACGCAACGGGAAGACGACCGGCACGGTGTGATCAAAGAACGCCTGGATGCCTACCAGGAATGGACCGAGCCAGTAGTGGAATACTACGAAACAGCCGCCTATTTCAAGATTGACGGCAACCGCTCACCGCAGGATGTATTCACCTCTATTGAGGAATGCGTGAAGAAGTACCAACTTACTCAATCCAAATCTCCAGCGCTTTCGCAGTAAGGGTCCCCACGGTAAGCTGCAATGTTTGTTGTCCACTTGCAAGAAATCCTGCGGGCACCCTGAATCGCAAAATGGAAACTCCGTCGGATCGAATGGCCTCGGTTGAAAGCAGGATCGGTTTCCCGCTTAAAGCCAGCGTTACGGCATCCGCCTCGTCGAATCCAGTAGCGAACACGGTAAGCAGGCTCAACCTCGGCGCAGCATGACCGGCCGAATTAAGGAGCCCATCTTCGTTCAATACCTGTCGAAACAGCGCCGGTGCTGAAGCCACAATCTCCACTTGCAACTGGCCCTTTGTCTGGCCGCCGTCACGCAACTCAGCAGTTATTACCTTCACCGGCAGGCCTTTGGGCACCACCGCATTCAGTTGCGTTTTAGACTGATAAACTAACGCCGCTGGCAAACCGTTGAACAACAGTTCAGGGGATAGCATCGGTACCGCAGAATAGAGCAGCATCAGTTCCCCAGGTACCAACGCGCCTGCCTGATTGCTCACGGCCTTCACAATACTAAAAGGCGATTGAACATCTTCGGCCGGCAGCGCACCCGCGAACAGCTTCCTGATCCGATGGTTCCCAGTATCTGCTACCAGGAGCGCCCCGGCAGAATCCATCAGCAACCCTGCAGGAGTATTCAGTTGAGCCAGCACCGCCAGTCCTCCATCGCCATCGAGTCCCGGCGAACCGATGCCCGCAACAATTGTCAAAGTTCCGCCGCTGAATTTCAGAATTCTATGCTTTGCCTGATCACTCACAAACAAGGAACCATCCTTACTCACAGCAATTCCACTTGGAGATTCCACGGCGGCCATAGTCACCAGTCGCCCATTCGCTTCAAGCCGATCCACACGCCCCAATTCCGCTATCAACAACCGGCCCTCAGCGTCCACGCACAATCCCTGCGGAGAACTCAACCCTTCCACCTCGGTTGAAATCAATCCAGGAGCCAGAATCTTACGCACCGCGCCATTGCCTTTATCGGCGACGAAAAGCTCCCCCTTTTCATTAATCGCCAAAGCCGAAGGCTCCCGCAGCCGAGCAGAAGATGCCACCCCTCCATCGCCGCGATATCCCGCTGTTCCATCGCCCGCAATAGTTGAAATAAATCCAGAAGGAGTAATCCGCCTGATGGTGTGATTGCCCGCCTCGGCAATATACACATACCCAAAGCGATCAACGGTAACGGCTCTGGGAGCATTCAATCGGGCATCAGTAGCAAGTCCCCCGTCCCCTGCATATCCGCTATTCCCCAGCCCTGCCACCGTGGTGATGACTCCTTGTGGCGACACCTTGCGCACCCGATGATTGCGCTCATCAGCTATATATAGATTCCCTGAAAAATCATAGTTAATTCCCGAAGGCCCATTCAACCGTGCACTTGCAGCGGATCCTTCATCCCCGGCAAACCCATATCCCCCATTGCCGGCAAAAAAACTAACAGTGCGGTTGTTTTTCACATCAGTAGTGATTGCCCGCACTAATCCCCCTGAAGCAACATAGGCAGTGCCCTTCTCATCCACCGCAAGCGATCGGCCACCAGCACTGATGGATGTAATATCTCCATTGACCGCACGGCGCAACGTCATCGCAGGCCGGTCATCCGCAATATAAAGATTTCCTGAAACATCAAATGCAATATCCGTCGGGGAATACAGTGGCACCAGACGATTTGGAGAATGGGAGTACACGCTCATCGCGTTGCGAAAAACGCGCCGGATCAAGTTATTCCCACTATCGGCGATCAGTAAAGCTCCCTGTGGATCAAAGGTTAGCCCCGCAGGGGAACGCAAGGGAATATCCAAAATGGACCCATTGCCGGCAAAGGTCTGGATCATCCCTTGCCGATCGACGTAATAAACACGATTGACAGCAAAATCAGAGAAATAAAACCCACCCAGACGGTCTGCAAGAACATTGCGCGGAGCTTCCAGGCGAACCCCAGTCGCCGGGCCACCATCAGCAGCCGGTCCAGCTGATACGGTTCCACCACCTGCCACTGTAGTAACAACAAGCCCATCAGCAGAAATGCGACGGATACGTTTGTTTCCCAAATCCGCAACAAAGAGATTGCCCGTTTGATCAACAGAAACCCCATACGGAGAATTGAAAAGAGCTTTTCCAGCAGGGCCGCCGTCACCTGCGAAACCCGCTGATCCGGTTCCAGCAAACGTCTGCATCTTGCCATCTGGCCTCACTACGCGGATTCGATGGTCAACAGCATCGGCAATGTAAACATCGCCTGATTTGGCCGCAGCGAGGCCCTCCGCCTGTGCCAGACTGGCGGAACGTGCTGGGCCTTCATCTCCCACAAATGCGGACCCGGCGATGGTTTGGATTAAGTAAGGCGGTTGTTGAGCCAAAAGCGTCCCGAACGCAACAGCAGAATACGAAAAGACCAAGCCCACCCTAAAATCCATAATGAGGAATGCCCCTATCAACTAAGTGGATTTCCCCGGCGAATTGTCTCAGCTTCATTCCGATAAGGGCAGGGAATGAAACAATGCAAGCCAATAACCGGTCGGGTTACTCGACCCTTGTTCATTGGAGTCCTATTCAGCGCAGCTTTCGGCCTCCAGTTGGGAGCACAATCGCTTGATGTTGCATTACATTTGAAAAACAGATCCTGGACAACAGTTCGTGATTTGCAAGCCTTCAATGGCGCTCCATCCAAATCGCGATCGACGCAGACCAGACACTACATAATTCAATTCGACCAATTCCCAGATCAGGAAAAGTTGTGGATTTTGGAAGACCGCGGGGCAACCATTCTAGGCTTCATCCCTGAAAACGCAGTGATGGTTTCAATATCTGGACCTATTTCACTGGAGGGCCTCAACGCCCGCTGGAGCGGCAGGCTGGAAATTGAAGACAAGAGCAGCCGTTTGTTGTCTGCCATGCCACCCGCCACTGGACAGTCTTCCGATGCTCTACCAGAGCCTTTTATCGTTGAATTCCAGGTGGACGCAGCTATGGAAGACATGCGAACGCTGGTCGCCGATTTCGGACTTCAGATTCTGGAAAATCAAGGCTTATTGAAAAATCATCTTCTAGTGCGTGGGCTGCGAAGCCAGGTTCTGCGCCTGACAGAGTGGGATGAAGTCACCTATATTTTCCCAGCCAGCCAGGATCTTGTGGATGGGAAAATCACCGTCACTTGCGCCGGAGCGTTAACGCAATTCGGCACCATTGGCCAATATGTTGCACGCGCCGGGGAAGGCTGGGATGGACCGGGAAGAGGTTCGGCCACAGTTAACTACGTGTTCAGCCGCTTCACTGCGAAGATCAGCCAAACGGCGCAAAAAACGGAAATTGTTAGGGCAATGAAGGAATGGGAGCGTGTGGCGGGTGTGCGTTTTACCTCCGGCACCGACGCCGATGGTGCCAAGACCGTAAATATCCTTTTTGCCACCGGAGAACATGATGACGGCTACGCCTTCGACGGTAGAAACGGAGTTCTTGCCCACACGTTTTACCCCGCACCTCCGAACACCGAACCAGCTGCCGGGGACATGCATTTTGATGACGACGAAAACTGGCAAGTGGGTGCCGATACGGATCTCTACAGTGTGGCCTTGCACGAGCTAGGACACGCTTTAGGATTGGGTCATTCTGATAAGCCTGGCTCGGTGATGTATCCCTACTACCGCCGCGCTACTTCCCTTACCAGTGAAGACACCGATGCGATTCTTAAAATCTACGCCGACCCCACGACTGTCACCCCAGCGCCCAATCCCAATCCTAACCCGAACCCACCAGTTACTCCGCTCGCCATTAGCGTCGATACTCCACCCGCAGAGACATTCCAAAGCACAATCGAATTAAGCGGATCTCTTGCCGGAGGGACAAGCCCTTGGGTTCTTTCCTGGCTAGCCGGCGGCAGCACTGGGATTATCACAGTACAAACCAGCGGTAATTCTGCACGATGGACAGCAAGTGGCATTCCACTATCGGTGGGCGTAAACGGTATTCTTTTGAGTGCCACCGATACTGCGGGCAACCGGGCACTGGCCAACATATTCGTCACACGGAAACAAGAAGCAACGCCGCCAGCACCAACCCCAAATCCCAATCCAATTCCGAACCCGAACCCGAATCCGACCCCAACGCCAACTCCAAATCCAGGCCCAACAACCCCGACCGGCCCCACCGTGCCCGGCCCCACCGTTCCTACACTTCCAACCGGACCCACAGTGCCGCCCACTGCTGCACTGAAGCTTTCCATTTCCAGCCCTTCCAGCAACCCATTTCAAACGTCACAGCCACGCGTGGATATCACCGGAACAGCATCCCATTCCAGCGGAATAGC
This sequence comes from Bryobacterales bacterium, assembly GCA_043755435.1. Classification (GTDB taxonomy): domain Bacteria; phylum Acidobacteriota; class Terriglobia; order Bryobacterales; family Bryobacteraceae; genus JANXSF01. Next base: position 8,261 of record JAYUSZ010000210.1, read on the forward strand.
GCGTGTGGAATGGACCTCATCACAAGGTAGGCAAGGAACAGCCACGGGACTTGAGTCGTGGTCCGCTCTCCAAATTCCCTTGGATGCAGGTTCGGCAAGAATTACAATGAAGGCCACAGCCAAAGATGGTTCAAACTTCACAACATCAATGGACGTTAGCTATCCCACCACAACCACAGGCAACGCGCCAGCCCCATCGCTTCAAATCACCTCTCCAGCCACAACAAGTTCGTCATCGCTACAACCAAATGTCACCGTGAAAGGAACGGCACGTAGCGATACGGGCTTAGCTGAAGTTGTCTGGTCCACCTCCAGTGGCGGAACGGGCAGTTGCGAGGGAACTATACTTTGGACCTGTTCAAATATTCCACTCTTAGTGGGCAGCAACACCGTAACAGTTCGAGCCAGAGATGCAGCAGGCTTATCCAACTGGAAAGCAATTACAATAACTCGCCGCTAATTCAAGCTTTCTTCACCCGCAGGCTCTTCACAAACTTGTCTGCAGGCAAGGTGTTCAAAATATCCCCCGCCTCAAGCCACCCGCGCCTAGCCATCTTCACTCCGTAACCCATGTTCGCCAAGTGCTTTGGATGATGCGCGTCAGTTGAAATCGTAAACTTACACCGTTTCGATTTTGCCATTCGAATCAAAGCTGCGTTGATGTCCAACCTCTCCGGACTCGCGTTGATCTCCAAAGCCACACCACGCCGCGCAGCCTCCATCGCCACCCGCTCAAAGTCATAAGCGTAAGCGTCTCGATGCATCAACACGCGCCCCGTTGGATGCCCAATCACCTGCACACATGGATGTTCAATAGCCGCCAACAAGCGCTCTGTCATCTCTTGCGGTTCCAGGTTCATATGGCTGTGTACACTAGCAATCACCACATCCAGCTCAGCCAAAGCATCCTGCTCAATATCCATTTTTCCATCGCGCAGAATATCGCATTCCAAACCGGAAAACACACGGATCCCCAGAGCTTCCCAATCCAACTCTTTCACTCGATGCGCGAACTCGACAACCCGTTTCTCATCCAATCCATTGGCCATCGCCAAAGCCTTCGAATGATCCGTGATCGCAATGTACTGCAGGCCTTGCGCACGCGCCGCACTCGCCATTTCCTCCAGCGTTGCCCGGCCATCCGTAGCCGTCGTATGCATATGAATGTCACCACGCATATCGCTCAATTCCACCAGCTTCGGTAGCTTTTGTTCCGCTGCGGCTTCAATCTCGCCTTGATTCTCACGCATTTCTGGAGGAATGAATGCTAGCCCCAGGGCCTCGTAAATTTCTTCTTCCGTTTTGCCCGCAACACGCTGTTCATTGTCCAAACGAAAGAGCCCGTATTCGTTCAGGGTCAAACCCAGCTTCATCGCCCGCTGGCGCAGCGCCACGTTGTGCTCTTTACTGCCAGTGAAGTACTGCATCGCCGCCCCGTAACTTTCAACCGGCACTGCGCGCACGTCCACCTGAATCCCCTCCACGCCAATGCGTGCACTGGCCTTCCCTTCCCCTTTGCCCAGCACCTCCGCCACGCGCGTAGATTTCACAAACGTGTCCAACGCCTCCACGGCCCGCGGACCGGCAACCAAAATATCCACATCGCCCGCAGTCTCTTTTCCACGCCGCAAACTTCCCGCTGGGGTTATCGAATCCACTCCATCCTGCGCCAGTAATGCAACAATTTCCTTGGCAATCGAATCGGCAAAATTCAACAGGAACCGGCCAGAGCTTCTGCGGTATTGCGCAATGGAACGCAGCACCTTCTGCTCCAACTTTTCGCCCATACGAGGAAGCTCACGCAGTTTCCCTTCCAGGCACAGCCGCTCCAGTCCATCGATGGTAGACACGCGGAACGTTTCATAAATAGTGCGGATGGATTTGGGCCCCAGCCCCTGAATTTTCAGCAACTCCAGCGCGGTTGGCGGATACTTGTGCAGCATCTCATCGCGCCGTTCAAAACTTCCCCGCTGCGCAATTTCTTCAAGCACTGCCGCCATGCCTTTCCCAATTCCAGGGATATCGGTAACCTTACGCGCCGTGTCTTTTAAAATATCCAACACACGCTCCGGATAGCCTTCAATCACTGCTTTTGCGTTACGATAGCTGCGTATGCGGAAGCCATCTTCACCGGCAATTTCCATTAGGTCGGCTGTCTGATCCAACAGTCGCGCTACTTCAATGTTTTCCATCACTGGAAACTATTGTCGCAATCCCTGCCCGGGTATCGCATCATATGGTTCCACGTGAATCAGAACATCGGCTATCCATGGCAATTTGCGCTTCAAGGCATCTCTTACACGGCCGGAAATTGCGTGCGAGGCCCGAACAGTCATACTGGGGTCAACTTCCAAATGCAGGTCCACGTGATACCGCATGCCGGTCTTGCGCGCGTAACATTTTTCAACGGCCTTCACTCCGTCAACCGTCATCGCCACTCGCCGGACCTCTTGCAATCGGCTTGAGTCGGGCATGGCATCTGTCAATTGATACACGGTATCTCGAATCACAGTGAATCCCAGCACGCAAACAATCAAGCCAACAATGGCACCGCCAATGTGATCGGCTTCCAGCAGATTCACAGGA
>JAYUSZ010000211.1:0-10818 GCA_043755435.1 Bryobacterales bacterium
ACGTCCGAGGCCACTACAGGGCACCCCGAAAACATCGCCTCCAGAATAGAGTAAGGCAGTCCCTCAGATATGCTGGGTAAGCAAAACACGTGGGCCGACCGGTAGGTATCTTCCGGCTTGTTGGTCACACTGAATTCCACACAGGATTCCAGTTTGTTGTCGCGAATAATTTGCTTGCACTTCTCGAAATACGCCGCATCCGCAACTTCCCCAAATATCTGGAAAAGCACAGTGGGTATGCGTTTTTGGACAATCGCGGCGGCCTGCAGAAGCGTATCAATTCCCTTTAATCCATAGATTCTCGCCAAAGTCACTACTGTTGGACGCTTTGGCAATTGAGCCGGATCAGGATAGAATCGGCTGCTTTCCACGCCATTCGGCAGGATGCGGATCTTCTCCCGAGGTGCACCAAAACGCAGTTGCCATTTCTTATTGAAAGCACCCAAACTAGTTACGCCATCAGCATAGTGGTAGTTCATCTTAACCACCGCCCGATTCCAATTCAAAAGAAACCGCAGACAATTACCAGATTCCTTCATTTTGGCCAAAGAAACGTAGAGTTCCCTCAAGTAGATTCCATGTTCGGTAATCAGAAACTTTGAACCATGTTCGAGTTTCGAAAACACGCCAGGCACTGCAGCAAGACCGGCAATCGATGCGTGCACAATGTCCGTCGGTTCAATGTGCGCAGTCACAATTGAGGCGTAACGCAATAACCATCGAAGGCATTTGGTGGCTTCCTGCAACGTGAAGGGTTCAAAACCAGCAGGAGTCCGGGAGCATTCCGCAAGGAAAACGGACCATGCAGCGGGGGATGCCATCGCTTGCTTGTAGTCGTGATCCTTGCAGTATCGCCGCAAACTGATCAGCGCTCCAGCAAGACGCTCCGGAGAACTTCCTGCTCCTTGCAACGCCGCCGCCACAATTACCCGAAATGCTGGTAGAAATTCCTGCTCCAAGGATTGGCTGGTGACTCGCAGCTTGCGCTCATAAACCTCAGCGTAGATTTCCGGTTGATCCCCGGGCTCTTCAGTTCCCCAGAGTGAAAACTGCTTCAGCGAAACGATATTTTCAGGAATAGCAAACACCGGTTCCAATCGCGGAGCATGCGTAATGGAAAACACATGAAAGGGAACGTTGGGAAGATAACGAACTAACTGATCGCACCAAACACTAACACCCCCACCGTAGTGGGGGTAAGTTCCTTCAGTCGTCAGCAGTACCGAGCCAATGCTCAAAACTAGTTCACTCCTCCATGAGGAAACTCAACCGTACCCTCTTGACCAGCTAATGCGGTATCACCTGCTGGGTTTCTCACCAGAATTTTCACTACGTGCGATTGGGAGTTCTGATTTGCCACGAAAGCCACTTCACTCACCTTGGCTCCAATTCTTACCGGAGGCTCCATCGGAAGCACCACGTTCACAACCATTCCGGGTTTGATCGACTGCGCCATCCGGCTACTTACCGGGACATCCACTTCCAACCGCTCCAGGTCAGCAATTTGAAATAATGGCGTCCAAGCTGTAGTCATGATTCCTTCCTCTGCGTTCACCTGAAGAACTACTCCGTTCTGCGGAGCAACTACTCGCAAACTTGCCTGCCGTTCCAACGCTTGGCGCAAAGCAATTTCCGCTTCCTGACGATTCAGTTGCGCAGCAACCCTATCCGGTCCCGCCGGTGAGCTTTCTGTTTGGACTTTCAGCATTCTTAATTGGCCATCGGCAGCATCTGCTTCCTGCTTTAGCCGTAACCAGTTTTCTTTTGTTGCCAGCAAATTACGTTGTTCCAATGCTTCCTGCTTGCGGGCATTTTCCAGCTCAGCACCCGTGGCCAACTGCTGTTGCACCAATTGCCCAATCCGTTGTGCATCTTTGCGAGCCTGCGCCAGTGCTTGCTCTGCCGCATCGACGGTGTAGTTCTTCAACCGGGCTTGGGAGGAATCCCGGTGTTTCGACGCCGCATCCATTTGCTCTTTCAACAACTTGCGCTGAGCCGGAGTCAAAGTTTGGCTCGCATTTTGTTCAGCTACTTCCAAGCGCATCTTAGCCATCGCAACCGCTTCAGTGATTTCTCGGCTTTCCAATTCCGCTAGGACTTGCCCGGCAACAACCTTAGTTCCTGGGGTTACATAAACCTTAACCACACCTGCAGGAAATCCTAGACTGACCGAGGATCCTTTCAAAGCCTTGATTTGGGCCGGCAACACTGTCTTCAAATTGGACTCAGTGCTCTTCGACCAACTCCGCGTTACCGGCTCAACTACAAGAGAAAGCAGTACAACAAGGACAAAGGTCTTAACGATAGCCCATCCGGCTAGTTCAATTTTGGATTCACTCTTAATTCTTAGTTTCATTGGCTTTTTCCTCAGGTTGGGATGAACTTAGTCTAGGGTTTCAACCTGAGTTGCACAAGAGAACTACTACGCTAGGACCTTAGAATTTAATTAGTACTTGCGGTCTGAGCGATTCATAGGATTTTGGTGGTACCTGTGGTGGGCCTGGGGTAATTTAGAACTCAACCGTAGCGACTTTGCCTGCGTCCAGCTTGACGTAAGTGATCTTGTCGGGCCCGTACTCTTCACACTTGCTATCAGGACACATTCCGGTAACCGGAACCATTGCGGACCCTGAACCTTTCAACTTGACGCCCACACCAGGAACCCATATTCCTCTCACCTTTGCGGCAAGATATCCTTGGCGTTGTTCCAGCAATTCGCCCAGCGCCGATTGCGTCAAGCTAATCAATGGGAGATTGGAAATACTTTTCCACTTACGGAATGTGGCATCGAATACGTCCGAAAATAGAGATCTATCTGCAGTATGCCTGAAAAGGTTCGATTGATGAAACATCAATGGAGACATGTCACCACGGAAGAAATAGCCAGTAAATAGGTCACTCTCTCTCGCCAGAATCTGTTCGTAGGTTTGATTGACGGGAAAGAACGGCTTACCCCCTGGACCACCAATCCGGAATAGGCCCGATGGTCCGTAGAGGAAGTTAAACTCATCGGGCTCCGACCCGTCGCGCCCCAAATCAGCCTCAGCGGATTCAAAGAAAATATTGGTTGGTCTTCGCGAGATCAGCAGCACATTGGGTTCGGAAATCGAACTAATTGGCGTGTTGGGAAACAACGGCATTCCTTCCGGCCGCGAGCCATCGGCAATCAAATAGCGGATACCAGACTGTGTGGCTGCTTTCAAAAAGTTCTTGTTTGTCAATCCGGTGATCATTGGCGTCACCATCGAAAGCGGGTCTGAAGGCAAGCCAACACGTTTTGAAAAGGCAAAATTATCGGCGATTTCTGTGACCGATTCATCCAGTCCTGCAGGGCGGCATCCCTCAGGACCTGCGGCAAAGCAATCCAAATTTCTGTGGTCATAAGTATGGCTTACCCAGAAGAAATCATTTGCACTTTCTACTGCCCGATCCCGCAACGAATCCTGTTCTGCCTTAGATCCAAATCCATTGAAGGCAAGTGTGGTTTTGAAGGACGCGAATTGCGAATTTTCCCGCCACTTTTGCTGCCAGCGTTGCAGCGCGTCTAAATCAGATCCGCCAATGCGGACGATTGAACAGGTGCTAACTGTGGGGTTGAGAGGGTCGAAAGCCGGGGAACCTGGACGGCACTTTTCTTTGGATCCATTGAACAGTACGGACGGAAGAAAAACGTCGTCCACTTGTGGATTTAGAAAGGCTTTGCGGAAACCCAAAAATATGCCTCGTGTGACCCAACGGATCATCCCATAAGTAAAGGCTTGGGAGTGCATCAGATTTGCGTTGTTGTCCACGCTGAATGCAAGGTATTCGCGGCCATCGGTCTTCTTGTGGATCGCAGCGATTGTACCTTCCGTGGAAGTCAGCAGCGGAATAGTTTCCTCACCTTTGGCGGGTGCGGGTGTTCCGAAATAGGCAAAAGCATTGACAACAGAAATCGTAGCATCGGGCTGCAAGTAGGGGAAAACTTCGGCGCCCGCCGTTGTGAGTTTTGTTTGAATGGGAAGGTCGACACTTGTTCCGCGGCTATTGCGGAAGGTCATGCCAAAGCGTGCTTCCGGAAAAGTGTAATAGCTGGCGATACGCACTTGAAAATCACGCGCGTAAGTTTCAAGCGTGGTCCACCCTTCGGCGGAAAGTGCACTGTGGCAAGTAGGATCACAAATCCCTAGATTGCCAGTTGTCAGAATAACGCCATGATAGAAACCCATGGTTTCGTTATTCAATTTCGGCAGTTTTTCACCGAGCCCAAGTCGTACCACTTCATACGGTGTTGCCTGGTAATCCAGGAAATTGCGCAGTGCGGCCAATCCTGGCTCAGTTCCGTCTGGAGATAATATCAACAGCTTCATCTCTAGTGGGCTGACTCGTGGGTCTTGTCGACTGGGGGCAAGCACAGAGGATTGGCTTACCAGAGCAAGAGGCAGCGAAACAGCATTGGACGTTTGCGGGGGCAAGTATCCTTGTTCCCTCTGGCTGCGTGTTTGTCCAAAACTGATTCCAATAAGCAAAATTAGAGTAAGGCGAGCAATAGCGGACATAGTAGTTGTTAAGTTCCAAAGGGGAATCAATTTAGTGCGACAACACATTCCCAACTACTTCTTTGCTTTGCTCTTCAATTCCGCAAAGGACCATTAGGGCGAACATGCTTGCTTTCTGTTCATATACTGCTGCAACCGATTCGCGTTGCTCTGCCAATGTACTTTCTGAAGCAAGTAATGCAGCCAGACTTCCGTCCAACCCGTTCTGTGCTCGAATGGTTAATACTTTCTTGCGGCGTTCGGCCAATTCCAGGCGCTTTGTGTTGAGTTGCATCTTTCCGGCACTGGCTGCGGCCAGAAACCTTACTTCCTGCAATTCTTTACGAAGTTCTGATTCCATGTTGCTGAGTTCCAGTTCCAACAATCGCAACCGGGCAGCAATTAATTCGGCTTCCCGCTGCTTTTCACCGTTGTCTTTCAGGGTAACCGCAACACCTAGCTCGCCCCGCCCAAAGGTGGAATTTAGCTTCGAGCTCGCACCTTTCGCCGGCGTCAATTGCTTGCGAAGTGCATCGATGCGGGACCGGAGAATAGCTGGTTCCTTGCGATAGAACATGGCCGATTGAAGCAGGTTTTCTACATCTGGCAACTTAGCAGTGGAAATCTGATGGAACTGAGTTACTTCCTTGGCAACCAGCGATCCGGTATCTTTGAAACCGATCAGGAAGGCCAAATTCGCTGCGGCTATTTCGCGCTGGGTTTCCGCATCCAGGGCATACTGTTCCAGATCGATTACTTCCTGCTCAATATTCATTTTGTCGAGCAAGGTCACTTTCGCTTTCTTAAGCAGCGAGTCTACTTCGTGCAATTTCTGACGGCGAGATTCCACCATGCCACGTGACGAAGATGCAATTTGCTGCTTGGCGAGCAGGTCAAAGAAATCCCGTGCCGCCCCAATTTCAGTACGAACTTTTAGCCGCTCCGCATTCAACTCAGCAGCTACAACATCAAGCTGAGCTGTCTTTAGCGCCAGCGCAGAAGGTGCTCCGCGACGACCGGATAGTAATCCTCCACCAAGATTCAGAGCAAGCAACGCTGGATTGGTAAAAGCAAACATTCCCAGCGAGGGCCGCAATTCCACTTTCCACTTGTTCTGTGCTTCCAAAACTCGCAATTGATTCTGTGCCACTTCCACTCGAGCATCTTCAGCGGAAGCCTTCGCCACGGCGGAATGAAGCACTTGCTCCAGAGTCACGGTCTGGCCCATTGATGTCCAGGCCACGCTTACAACCAGAAGTAGTGTTGATGTGGGTTTCATAATAGTGTTTTCTTATTTAGACGACGACCGAAGATAGACGAAGAATCTGCCCTTGCCCTTCGCAGCTATCCAAACTTAGCTGCGAAGGTTGGGGGCAGAAGTTTTTTTAGAACAAAGGAACGTTCACAGTACCGCCGGCAGCCACGTTAACCTTGGAGATTTTGTAGACCCCGTAGCTTTCGCAAATGCCAGTGCAGATTCCAGTGACCGGAGTAGCTGCCGCACCGGTTGCCGTGATGGTGATTCCGATACCAGGTTTATAGGTAGCCTTCACACCAGATGCATTCAGAGTCATGCGTTCTTCCAGCTTCTTGCCGATTTCAGCCTGGGAGAGGCTAAGTACAGGCAGGGTGCTGATTTTGGCGAACTTGTTGAACGCGGAATCCAGGACATCGGTGATCAATGTCTTGGAACCGCTGTAGCGGACCAGGTTAGATTGATGATACATGGTGGGGTAAATTTCTGCCCGCAGCATGTAGGAAAGCAGTGCATCACTTTCGCGATTGATCACTTCAGCATAAGTCTGGTTGGTTGTGAAGAACGGTTCGTTGGTTCCGCCGATCCGCAGCAAACCATTAGGACCGAAGAAGTGATTGTATTCATCTACCAAGGAACCAGTTACGCCTGTGAAACCGCTGGTGGTGTTATAGAAGATGTTGGTTGCCCGCCGTGGAATATAGAGAATGGAATTGACGTATGGGCTGCGGACGCCCGTGTTTGGCTTCAACGGCTTCCAATCAGGACGGGACAGATCGCTTACCAGATACTTCACGCCCAGGGACGCCGCGGCTCTCAGAAAATTGACGTTGTTCAGTCCGGAAATGGCTGGAGTAACCATGCTGGCGCGATCGATGGGAAGGCCTAGTTTATTCACCGAAGTGATATTGTCAGCAATTTCTGCATAGGACTGAGCATAGTTGGCTGGAGTGCAGATGCCACTGTTCGGAACTGGGTTGTAGCAATCAAGGTGCTCGTGATCATAGGTATGGCTCAACCAGTAAAACTCGTTGCGTAATTTCTTGGACTCATCGTCCAGCAAATCACTTGCAGGTGCGCCACCATCAGTTGTCAAACCAAAACCGTTATAAGCCATGGCCATCTTGAAAGACTTGAATTGAGTCTTTGCTTGCCAGCCGTTCTGCCAGGAGTTGATTGTAGATAGATCAGAACCGATCATTCGCTTAGTTGGGCAGGTTGCAGCAGGATCGAAGGTTGGATCTGTCGCGAAAGAAGAAGGCTTGCAAGCAGCTGGCGAAGTGGCGAATAGGTCATTGGCCAGGAAGAAGTCGTCTACTTGAGGATTCATGTAGATGCGGCGTTCTCCAACGAAGATGCCTTTGGTTACCCAGTTAAACACACCGTAGTTTAGTGACAGGGAGTGCGTCAGGTTAAAAGCATGATCCATGGTTAGAGCCAGAAACTCGCGTCCATCGACTTTCTTATGAGTAGCACCTACCGTGAAGCCGTTTGAGGTAAGCAATGGGGTGGTTGTTTCGCCTGTTGCCGGAGTTGGGTTTGCGTAGTACATGTAAGCATACGTCACAGGGACAGCGTTTGCGCGATTCATGTCGTTGAAAATGGTGGATGAGGCAGCGGTGAAGTTAACCAATCCAGGAGCGGTAGGTGTTGTTGAAACTGCGGATACCATTGTCATCCCGTAGCGTGGTTCCGGGAAGGTATACATGCTGGCCAGGCGAACGCCGTGCGTGGTCATGTAAGTGTCAATCGTTGTCCAATTGGCAGTAGTGAGTGCACTGCCCCAGTTAACGCCATCGAACAAGGCTAAGTTACCAGTGCTCAACACGATTCCTTGATAAAAACCCTTGGTTGCGTCATTCAATACAGGCAGTGCTTGTGTTTTCAGAATGACTGCATCATAAGGAATGGCCATGTAATCCAGGAAGTATTTGGTGGCTTCAAAGCTGGGCTCAGTTCCGTCTGCGGAGAGAACCAGCAGTTTCATATCGACGGGCTTAAGATAAAGGTTAGCTTGGCTCGCAGTTGGAGCAACCAACGCCGCCTGGGTTGTTGTCCCTTTAGGAAACCCTGCTGTTTGCGTGATTGCCTTGGTTACTTTGGGTTGAGCTATCTTCCGCATGGAAAGTTCGGGTTTTGCATTTTGAGCTTGAAGCCCTGCGATGAATATAAGAGGTAGCGCGAGCAGTGCAGTTGTTTGGAATGTGTTTTTCATTAGTATGTGAAATCCTACGAGAAGAGTACAGGCTGGTTGTGCGTTCGCATAGATTACAGTGGTTCCGGCACTTGGGCCACCTTCCCGCTGAAAAGTACTGGTTACTTGACAGTATTCGCTTCTCATCCAAAGTTGTGCGGAAGGTACCATAGGATCCAGAGAGCCCAAACAGTAGAATTCTGATGTGGCTACTATACTCTTTCGCTTCGCACTTATCCTTATCACCCTTCATTCCTTAAATGCCCAGAACGCCATTTGGCAGCCCCCCCAACAAGTGGACTGGCAGTGGCAGCTTACTGGGGAAATTGATCTTTCTGTAGATGCTGCTGTTTTTGATGTGGATCTGTTCAACGTGACTAAGGCCACTGTTGACGCAATTCATGCGAAGGGAGCAAAAGCCATTTGTTATGTAAGCGTTGGAACATTTGAACCATGGCGCCCCGACGCTGCAAGTTTTCCTGCTGCAGTAAAGGGGAAAACACTGGGGGACTTTCCAGATGAAACCTGGCTGGATATTCGCCGCCTGGATGTGTTGGGACCTATCATGGAAGCGCGCTTTGATCTTTGCAAAGCCAAGGGATTTGATGCAGTTGAACCAGATAACGTAGACGGCTATACAAACAAAAGCGGCTTTCCGTTAACCGCTGCCGATCAACTGAAATTCAACAAGTTCCTGGCTACCGCCGCCCATGCCCGTGGCCTATCAGTTGGACTTAAGAACGATTTGGATCAAATCCAAGAACTGGTGGGTGTCTTCGATTGGGCATTGAATGAACAGTGCTTTCAATATCAAGAGTGCGGATTACTTAGGCCTTTTACCGATGTCGGCAAAGCCGTATTTACCGTTGAGTATAAACTGGGTTCGGAAACCTTCTGCCCACAAGCAAATGCGCTGAACTTCAATACCTTGCGTAAGAATTTGGTTCTTGATGCTTACCGTGTGGCCTGCCGGAAGGCGCAAGTTGAAGCTCCTTCGGTAAAAGCGATTGTAAACGCTGCAAGCTATGCTGGTGCAGGAGTTGCCCCGGGAAGTCTGGTCACTATTTTTGGAACGGCGATGGGTCCATCGGCCGTTCAAACCATGAAGATCACCCCAGCAGGTTCGGTGGATTCTACCTTAGACAACACACGAATCTTATGGGATGGGGTGCAATCGCCGATCATATACTTAAGCTCAGGTCAGGCGGCAGTATCCGTACCTTACAGTACCGGAGGCAAAGGAAAGATTGATGTCCAAATTGAACGGAACGGCGTTCGCTCAGCAACCTTCAAAGTTGATATCGCCGCAGCATCGCCGGGAATTTTCACTTCAGCAGGCACAGGGACGGGTCAGGCCGCAATGCTGAATCAGAATGGCACGTTAAATGGCGTGGGGAAAACGGCGAAGGTTGGCGATATCGTGGTGTTCTATGCGACGGGCGAAGGGCAAACCTCACCCGGTGGCTTGGATGGTGTCATTACTGGAAGCACGTTAAGTAAGCCAGTGCTGCCGGTGAAAGTGGAAATTGGCGGGCGTGCGGCGGAAGTACTTTATGCAGGTAGCGCTCCTGGAATCGTAGCAGGAGTGATGCAGGTGAATGTGCGGGTTCCGGCGGTGAGCGTGTCGAACTCGGTACCAGTGATTCTAACGGTGGGGACTCAAACAAGCCAAGGTGGAGTAACCATGGCGGTTGGGCAATGATGACGCGGCGGCAGTTACTTGCTGCGTTTCCAATAACTAGTTATGCAGCAACCAAAGGGGCTTTGCCAAAAGGCAAGCCCCTGGTCGCATTTCATTATCAGGCCAGCTTTAGCCCACAGGCGTTGAATTGGTATACAAGTTTCCAACACTTGGTAACTGGTGCGATTTTGGATGACAGAACTTCCGATTCGCTTCGCGTCAACAGCACCAAGCTAATTGCCTATGAATGGTCATCGGGATTTTATACGGGGGATGCAATTTCGGCTCCGCTGGATTGGCAGGCTCAGGTTACGGCAAAGCGTAAAGATTGGTTGTTGACGCCCAAACCCTTGACTGGCGCTGCTGCCGAGGGTGGGCGCGTTGCCGAGTGGTACAACTTTGCCAACCCTGAATTGCGCAAAGTGCGGGCGCAATTCCTGGCAGCTCGGCAGCACAAGGCTGGGTACGATGGTTACTTTTTCGATACTGTCGGCATAGAGCAGATTCCCGAACCGGCGAAGAGGGCTTTTGCCTCGCAACATCCAGGGCTGGACTATAACGTTGGCCAGGGAGAGTTTTTCAGGGAACTGCGCAAGGCCATGCCGGGGAAGATCATTTTTCTGAATCAAGGCTTTCGTCACGCCGATGCGCTGCTGCCACACGCTGATTTCGACCTCAGCGAGAGTTACTTTACGCACATTGAAGGCCAGGCTGGTACCGCTCTGCGACCATGGGACAGTACGGCGAAACCGTGGGAGGCGATTAAGACGCCGATGGCGCAACTGGTTCTGCCAGCGGCGAAAAAGTATCCGCATGTTCGGTTTGTGCACGTAAACTATGCTTCTGCTGGTGCGGCGCTTACCGAGAAAGCAGCGCAACATGGTTTTGTGGGCGCGAAACTTTATGGACATGATGCGTACTTGATTGTCCCTGGTTCGCCTGGGTCGGAGGAAAGCCCGGTGTATGCGCAGGATCTGGGTCGTCCAATGGGCCAGATTATTGAAGAGCCTGGAATGGTTGGGCGGGAGTATGAGAGGGCTGTTGTTGGGTATCGGTTTGGAACGGGCAAGCTGCAATTTTCAGGAGTTGGGGTGCCAGCTTCGATGGGTTCGTTCATTGTGCAGAAGCGCTAGAAAAAACCCGGAAAAAACCCGGGGACAGCCCGCGTGTT
>JAYUSZ010000212.1:0-10724 GCA_043755435.1 Bryobacterales bacterium
CCGCTGCCTGAACTTCCTCATTTTTGCAACATTTTCACGATTTGCGCCAGGTTCCTCTTCCCCTTGGTCCCGTCCACGGGCGCGACGCTTTTAAGGAACCGCGCAAAACGGAGCACCGGCGGCTGGGAAAATCCCCTGAGTATCTGATTCGTTTGGGGGGCCGCCGGGCCCTTTGCGCTTCTTCTAGCTTTTCAAATTGCCTTCGGTGGATTCGTGACCACCAAAGCTTGGGTGCCGGTGTCATCGGTTCCTCGATAGGAATGGGGCACGGAAGAATCGAAGTAGGCACTATCTCCTGCACTCAGATCGAACACTTCCGCTTCTAGTTGCAGTTTCAGGCTTCCTCGAATAACGTAGAGCAGTTCGCCGCCGTCGTGCACATGCTGATCCGGTTGGCCGTCCAGGCGCACCGGAAACTCGGCTACGTACGCCTGCATTAGCTTGCTTTGCGATCCAAAAGCCAGACACTCAAAGAAATAGAATGGGTTCGGCTTGTCGCTGCGATCAGGAAAACGCATGCGAGAACCAGCTCTATCTATTGTTATTGGTTTCCGGTGAGTCGTTCCAAAAAAATGATCCAGGCTCACATCAAACACCATCGCTATTCTCGCCAGTGTCCCAAGAGTTGGAACCATTTTGCCGTTTTCCAATTGCGACAGCATGGAAGCCGATAAACCTGTATGGCTTCCAAGATCAGCAAGTCCGATTTTCTTCTTCAATCGAAGTTGACGGATTTTAGCCCCGATTTCATAATCCGAGAGCACCCTTTGAATGGTTTGCTCTCCGTTTTCGCCTACACTTAATAAGTCGCCCATATTTTAATTATAGATGAATCGAACTTTAGTGTTACTAATATTTTTCTTTACTCCCACCTTCAATTAAGAGATCCTTCTTACAGGAAGGTAAATCAAATTGACCACAAGTGACAGTATTAGGCCGTATGCGGATGCAGAAGACGATGCTCTAACCGAGCTGGCCCGCAGCGGCAACCAAGACGCATTCTCGGAATTGATTGTGCGAACAGCACCCAGTTCCTTGAAATTGGCTTATTCAATATTGCGAGATCGGGAAGAAGCAGAAGACCAAGTTCAAAACGCATCTTTCAAAGCATGGCAGCACGTCGGCAAGTTTCAGCAGGAAGCGCGCTTTTCTACTTGGTTCACGCGCATTGTAGTAAATCAATGTCTGATGCGTCTTAGAAAGGTTAAGCGGACCCCAGTCGTAGCCATAGATGCCTCGTGGCCCGGCGAAGATCGCCCTATGCTGGAGCCTGTTGACCAACGCGTCAATGCAGAAAACAACTTGGGCCGTGAACAATTGAAGACCGTTCTGGCCAAGGAAATCACCAGGATCCCGCCACTGTTCCGTTCAGTATTATTACTGCGCGATGTTCAAGGGATGCCGATTCCAGAAGTGGCCTCAAGCCTGGGTATTTCAGTCCCAGCGGTGAAATCCAGACTCTTGCGCGCGAGGGCTGAACTACGGGAACGTCTGCAGAAGCATTGCGGAGTTAAAGGCATTGCAACGTTAACTACCGAAGAAAGGCTCAATCATTGTTAAAATCTCGTCCTGACGCTTGACGTGAGTGTTGGGCTTGTGAAAAACTCTAGCCAACACTCAGTCTTAGGAGGACTCTAGATGAGAAGATTATCAATATTTGCAGTATTTGCAATATGTTGCACAGCGAACGCCGCATCGAACCTTTCGGTCGGCAAAGCAGACATGAAGTCGGTCGGACAACTGGCATTCGCCCCCCATGGAATTCTGTTGGTTGGCGACGCCGTCGGTGGAGCGATTTATGCTCTTGACACTGACGACGACAAGGCTTCCCCGGGCATTGCGGTGGATATTAAGGGTGCAAACGTTAAGATTGCAGCCTTGTTGGGCACAGCGCCAGATCAGATTTTAATCAATGATATTGCAGTAAATCCTCTTTCTCACAAAGTCTATTTTTCCGTCTCCCGTGGACGAGGCCAAGATGCAACACCAGTGCTTTTGCGGCTGGACGCAGCTGGCAAATTTCAGGAAATTGGATTGGACAAAGTGAAGCATTCCAAAGTTGACCTTCCCAATGTTCCAGCAGCAACAGAAGGCCGGCAGAATAAGCGGTTGGAAGCCATCACCGATTTGGCATATGTTAACGGTAATGTGATTGTTGCCGGAATTTCAAACGAAGAGTTCGCATCCACACTCCGCTCCATTCCTTATCCTTTCACCGATGCAGGAAAGCGCACCAATGTTGAAATTTTCCACGGCGCACATGGACGGTTTGAAACCAACGCCCCCGTCCGCACATTCGTATCTTATAAGATTGCGGGCAAACCGAATTTGCTGGCTGCATATACATGCACTCCCCTAGTGAAGTTCCCAATTTCTGACTTGAAGGCTGGCCAAAAAGTGATGGGAACGACGATTGCAGAATTGGGTGCTGGCAATCGTCCAATGGACATGATTGTCTATTCCAAAGGTGGGGCCGATTTCATTCTGATGAACAATTCCAGCCGCGGTGTAATGAAGATCGCAACGGCCAAAATTGATTCCTACGAAGGAATCACCAAGAAGACGGATATCGCCGGAGTTCCCTACGAAACATTAGCTGAGTTCAAGGGTGTGGAACAATTGGATTCCTACGATGCAACACGCGCCTTGATGCTGGTTCGCGGCGACGCCGGATCGCTGGATCTGAAAACCATCGCTCTTCCGTGAAATTTTTTCTGTTAATTCTAACCGCCGCTGCCCATCTGCATGCTTCTGAAATTCGCATGGAGATGGTTGGCGGCGGTTATGTTTTTAAAGTTGATAAAGCAAGCGGTACCATTGTCGTCACAGTCGACCAACCGGATGCCGTTCCGATGCTGGGCTCAGTCGCGAGCAAGGGCCAAGACTTGGTGTTCACCCCCCGGTTTCCGCTCATTCCCGGATTGAAATATCGGGCATCTTACAAGCCCAAAACTGGCATCAGCCAAACGACGGTTTTTGAAATTCCGAAACCCTTCGTCGCTCCCACAACAATTGTTGAGCACATCTTCCCTTCCACTGACTCTGTTCCAGAAAACCAGCTAAAAATCTACCTTCACTTTTCAGCCCCAATGCGCAGAGGAGATGCATATCAACATGTCCGCCTGTTGGACAGCAAAGGAAAGAAAGTAGAATTGGCATTCCTTGAATTGGATGAAGAGCTTTGGGATCGCGACGGCAAGCGTCTCACTTTACTGTTTGATCCGGGCCGGATAAAGCGCGGAGTTCTCCCGCTGGCTGAAGTTGGTGGGGCGTTGAGACCCGGAGAACGGTACAAAATTGTGGTGGATTCCAGTTGGCCTGACGCATCAGGAAACCCGCTGGCCAAAGGCACTGAAAAATCGTTTCAAGCAGTGCAGGCAGATCGAGTTTCGCCCGACATTGCCGCTTGGAAAATTACTGCGCCTTCTGCAAATTCAAGCCGACCTTTGATCCTGGAGTTTACTGAGCCACTAGATGAAGCGCTGCTTCATCGGATGATCGTTGTAAAGAATATCGAAGGAACAATAGCAGTTGATAAAGATGAAACTCGCTGGCTCTTCCAACCCAAAACGAAATGGTTGGCCGGACAATATTTTCTTGAGGTGGAGACAGCACTGGAAGATCTGGCAGGCAACAAGATTGGGAAGTTATTCGATGTGGATGTATTTGAGAAGATCGACATTACTCTTCGCACTCCCAAAGTGACAATCCCGTTTACCGTGAAGTAGCAAGCAGCGCCAACAACGCCCAAGCGGATGTGGAAATTCGTTGGGCATAGCTTTGGGCTCCACTAGGACGTGTGGTCTCAGGCCAGCCACCATCCGATTGTTGGGTCTTCAGTAAATATTGACGACCGCGCTTGCGTATCTTTTCATCCACGCCTTTTGTAGGCAGCGCCAACAGAGCAATTGCTGTATCAAAAACTTCTGCCGGCGAGTTCTGAAATGGACCGAAGCCACCTTCACTTCCCTGCCACTTTAGTAAAAGGTCAAGCCACTGCTTCTGTCCGTTCATCACCAAAGCAGCCGCTTCCATTGTGGATTTTGGAGACCGGCTATTTAGATAAGAATCAGCACGTTTGATTGGCAACTTGTATTTTCGAGGCGCAATTCGGTGTAGGGCATTACGAGCTACCAAGGTCGCAAGCGTCGTGCCGTAAGTCGCCGGTGAACCAAGGTTGTCGGCGGCTTCAACAGGCCAGCTGCCATCGGCTGTCTGAGCCAGAACCAAAGCTTCAGAAACGTACTTAGAAATTGGCATGCCGCTTTCCATCAAAGCTGAGGTAAATTGAATGCGAGCCAGAATAGGATTCGTGAATCCAGCATTTTCCTTTTTTTTGTCCCAATCCTTGGGATTCTTCAGCCATTCCACAGTATTCGCCAGTGCAGCGGCAGGAACGTTGAAACCCAACTTACGGGCAACGAACAAGGCACGGGCTCCATCCCCATTGTTATGGCAAGAAAAACATCCATTCGCCCCGCGCCACTGGGCAACTTCGCGACTGAGGAAATCTACGGCACGCTGCTCCGGGGAAGCTGCGAATAGAGAAAACGCACAGCAAAAAACTACCAATGTTGGAATGCGCTGCAAGTACCCAATATACTGTTTCACGGCAAATCGTACAGCCTTCGAGTAATTGGGATGTGCCGTTGTTTGGTTTTCAATTGATATTGATTTCCGCGAATTCGCATTTCGTATTGGCTGCTCCAATTCCGTTGCTCCAATACCTGAGCTTGTGCTTTCTGAAATGTTTCTTCCGCTTGTTGTAACCACTGCTTCACGCTCATGCGACCCGTCAATTGTTTTTCGTGGCCTGCTCCAAGGCTAGATCTTTGCCGGCCCAAGGTAGCCATCGCAGCTTGGCTATCTTTGCTCGGCTCTCTTCCAAGGAATGAACTACGCGATCATGAGCCTCTCGGGCTTTCTCCAGTTCTGCTGTCTGTTTTTGTAGATCCGCTTCCAACGTTCTTAAAAGATCTGCTGTTTCTCGCAGTTTCTTTTCGTTCAAAGCAATCTGCAAATCGTGATCCTTCATCTCAGATGTCCATTTCTCAATTTGATGAATTGCACCTGCGGCGGAATCGGCAACTATGGGCTGCAATTTTGAAACACGACGAACAGCGTCAACGTACTTGTCCACATCCTTTGCAGGGTTGTGCTTCGGATCAATGGCCCATGGCCAAATTCCCGAATAGCCTAACTGAAAGCTTCCCCCGACAATCCCCTTTAGATCTCCAGACGGGCGCTGCAATGTCTTGTCGCTCCAACCGAACTCGCCAACATATACCGGCAATTGGCGGCCCCCAATTGATTGCCGGATTCGCTCCACAGATGGCGGCATATAGTTCCTGTACTGGTGAAAGTTCAGAAAGTTGACGGAAGACTGAGCATAATCCTTTTGGAAATCAACAAGCGATTCAACGTCCGCGTGACCGATAGAAACAGCTGCGCTGGGATGTTTTTCAATCACACGTCCAGCAACCTTGGATAGAAATGGAAACAACTTCTGCGGGCTGGTCCAGCCCTCGCCCAGCGCTACCTCAGGTTCGTTCATCACAATCCACCCAGCGGTGCTGCGCGATTGAGAACCCATAGCAATAATAGGATCCAATACTTTTTCAAGAAATATGGTCTGCTGCAACGGATCATCCAACAAGCGAGCGTGGCCAAACAACTGAGCCCCGGAAGAAATCTCAGCAGGCTTCAACCAAAGGTGATCTAGCAACACCCAAACAACACTCATTTCATTTTCTTCGGCAATCGCCAAGCCCGCTTTGAAGTCAGCTACGAAAGTAGCATCCAACCCAACGATTTTCCCTTCAGAATCGAAGCTAGGGGCAGCGCCGCCATCGGCAAGCAGAAACCAGACTACGCCCGTCACTCCAGTTTGCCGAAGCTCACTGAAAGTCTTCGCCATTGCCGTATTTGATTGGGAGGCTCCAAGGTGTTCCCATGTTGGAACAGCGCCGAAATCACGACGATATTCAAACCAGGCCAAGTTAGCGATAGGAGCAAATCCTCGCTCGTTTTTCAGATCAATCAAAGGGGTTGGACGAGAGGACCGGCAGCTCATCAATACTGAAAAAAGAAGCGTTAGAGCTTGGGTTCTTCGAAGCAATACAGCATTCCCCTGGTGCGAAGATACATCCGATTCTCAACAATCGCCGGAGTGGCAAATACGTCATCTTCCAAATCATTGGTTGCCACAATTTCCCACTGCGGACCAGCCTTAATCACCGTCATCTTGCCTTGTTGACTTAAGAAATAAATCTTGCCAGCTCCTGCCACTGGAGACGCATAATACGTATCCAGAGCTCCGGTCAAACGTTCCTGCTTGAAGATCTCACCAGTCTTGGGATCAAGCGAGGTAAGGACCCCGCCGTCCTTAATCAAATACATGACACCGTTATAAATCAGCGGCGATGGCGAGTTGGGTAGAAACTTTTGAAGACGCCATTTCACGTGGGTATTCGTTACGTCGCCTTTGCCACCATGTTGAATAGCAACCAATGCATTGCGAGCAGATCGGCGAGCACGATAGAAGCTCCAATCCTTTTCAGTCAGGTGACCCTTCCCGTTGAGATCCATAAGGTAGAAACCTTTCTTTAATCTTGTTTCAATTTCTGCTTCAGTGATTTTTCCATCCTTATCGGCGTCATACTTCGCCAAAGCCTCCTCCCAGGTTGGAGTCTCCGTAGGAGTTTCAGCATCCCCGCCACCCTCCCAGCCGTGGGCGAAAATCATATCGCCATCGATCACTGGAATGGATTTGGGTTGCCAGGAAAATCCCCGCGCGAACCAAAGCTTTTCTCCAGTTGCAGCAAGGTAGGAAGTCACTTGATAAGCTCCAGGAACGATCAGTTCAGCAGGGCCTGATTTTGGTGTGAAAATTGCAGGAGTAACATAGCTCCGAGTGACTTCTGGCCGGTCCACCTTCCAGCGGGTCTTGCCGCTGTTTTTATCAAGGGCAATCATGAAGGACCCCGAATCCTGATCGCAAACCAGGATCAAGAGGTCCTTGTAGAGAATGGGCGAAGAGCCATGCCCATTCACATTGTTGAATGGCCCAAGCGGAACACGCCAACGCTCCTGACCTGCTTTGCTATAGGAAAGAAGGCCATAATCACCAAAGAACACATAAACGTTTTCACCATCCGTTACTGGGCTGGGCGATGCTGGGGAATTAGTGGGTTGATACCTTTCCAATCTTGGACGAGGAGCTTCTTTGCGCCACAGAAGCTTTCCGTTGCTCCGATCAACTGCAAAGGTGAATAGCTTCCCTCCCTGATCGACAACCTTTTCCCGCCCCGCATCAGCTCGCGCACCGCCTTCCGACCCAGTTAAGAAAATGATGTTTCCGGCAACCACGGGCGAAGAATGACCAGGCAAAATCGCCGTCTTCCAAACAACATTTTTCGTTGGTCCAATGGCCGAAGGCAACCGCGTGGCATCACTGACACCACTGCCGTTGACTCCACGAAATTGAGGCCAATCCGCAGCGTGAAGCGGTATCAGGAATAACCAAATCAGTAAAATCATTTTCATCATCATACCTTTGTTGCCCAGCCTATAATGAACTATGTTTATGCGTCTTTATGTAACCGTTCTTATCTGTGCTTCTTTTTGTCTGGGACAGAATTCCGATTGGGATGAACCATTTCCTCCGCATCGCATTGCAGACAATCTTTATTATGTTGGCTCACGGGGATTGTCCACCTATCTGATCACCACGTCGAAGGGGCACATTCTGATTAACTCCAGTTTCGATCGGACCGTTCCAATCATCAAAGCCAATGTGGAAAAGCTCGGATTCAAGTTCTCAGATATCAAAATTCTGTTAGCCAGCCATGCCCATGACGATCATGTTGCGGGACATGCCATGATCCAGAAAATGACTGGAGCCAAGGTTTATGTCATGCGTGGGGATGACGATGTTGTGGCATCCGGCGGCAAGGGAATGTATTTGTACAAATCGCGCTGGACTCCGGTTAAAGTGGATCGAATTTTGGAAGATGGTGAGGAAGTGCAGTTGGGTGAAGCAACGCTGAAGGCTCGCTTAACGCCAGGACATACTCGCGGCTGCACCACCTGGACGATGGAGGCATCCGATAAAGGCCGCAAGTTGGCTGTGATTATCATTGGGAGTCCCAACGTGAACCCAGGCTTTCAATTGGTTAAGAATCGTGACTATCCTGGTATTGCTTCTGACTACGCCAGAGCATTTGAAGTTTGGCGATCATTGCCCTGCGATATCTACCTGGGGGCGCACGGAAATTATTACGGGATGGAAGAAAAGGTGAAGTTGCTGGGAACGTCAGAAACCAACCCGTTCATCGATCCCAAAGGGTATAAGGAATATATTCGTGATCGCGAGCAGAACTACCGAAAGATTTTGATGGAGCAAAGCAAGTAGGCTCGCAGCAGACACAATAGTGCCTCGCGAACGGATACAAGAATTTCGTTCAACTGGCGTTCCTTATTTCATCCTCCCCATGTTTGGGATTCAGATTCCATTTAGAACGCCAGAAGAGTTAATCACCCTCGAGGACTAGATTATTTGAGAAGTTGCTGGCCAGCAATTGTCTTCCTGTATGAAGTTTCTCACAGGCCGTAAAGAACGCGGCTGCTTGATTTCGCCAAGCTTATGAAAAGAGGGTAAATTGAGTTGCAGAACTGCAAGTGACTCCCTTTTCTTGATTGTCGAAATTGCCAAATTGGCTTCGTTTTAGTGCGGGTGCATAGCCAAATGCTGCCGCAAAAGATCCTTGCCGTAATCGTTGCCATTCGGCGTCCGAAGCACGGTGTGAATATGCTCATGGTCCGGTATTTGCGCGTTGGCAGAAAGATGCCGCAATCCAACCGGGCGTTGATGATCAAACTCGATGAGCACTACGGGACTGTGAATTCGGAAATAGTAAACGCTCTTGTCCTGGGATTCACCGATCCAGGAAAAGTATGTATCGTTCATATGCTTTTCAACTTCAGACAATTTCACCTTGGCGTGCCCTTCGTCCATATTTCCAATCCACAAATTTGCCAGTGCTAGAAGTTTCTTCTTCTGAGCAGCAGTAAGCTCAGTGCCCCGCAGTCCGGTATATTCCAAAACCAAGTTATCTTTGAAAGCCTCGCCCTGCGCGTTATTGGCTGGCTTCTTTTCCGTCACAATTGCCTTCTTAGCCTGAGTCGCGTCCAATGAACGCAAGAATTCCAAACCCTGACGCTGCTCTTCTTGCAGGATGGATGTTCCTTTGTATTTGCCGCTGGTAGCAATCACTGGTTCCGACCCGAAAAACCCGGGAGCCATCACCACTTGGTCACCCAATACGAAATAATTAATGATCAAATGATGGCCGTCGATCTGCCAACCCCACGGGCCATTGCCAGACGGATCGCCCATGATGGTGATCCAATACCACCACTCGCCGTACCGGACAAAATCGTTGCTGTTCAATTCGCCCAGCGTGTAGTTCAGGCGCATGATGTCTTTGGAAAGTTGCAAGCCTTTGGCACTTAGAGACGCCTTCAGGAGGCCGAATGCTTTCTGTCTTTGAGCCTCGCTCATCTCATCGAAGCTAACGCCTTGGCGTACGTAGAAATCCTGATTCATCCACTTGCGCCATTCAATATCATCCACGGCGAATTTCGTTTTCGCTCGTTGCGGTTCCGAAAGCGACGCAAGAAATTCCTGTGCGGCTTTCCTCACTGGGCCAGTGGAAACACCCGTGGACTTGATTGGGAACAGACCCGGCTGGACTTTACCATCCGTTGTTACTCCACGGAAGGGTTCGGCAAGCCCCGATTTTTCGGCTTCAAGGGAACGCTTCCGGAAGGCTTCCTTCTGGGCTTCAGGTGATCCTTGTTGGGAATAAATAATCCCTAGAACACAGAGGAAAGTTGCAGCTAAATAAAAGCGTTTCATAAGTGGTTTGGTCAATCGTATCATGCTCCGCCCTGGCTTCGCGGACCCAATTCGATGGCCTCAACGTTACTAATTTTCCCTGCCAACACTGTGAATCGCAGCAACGTGCGCATGGTGTGCCAACCAATGCGGCCGCAGGCGCCAGGATTCATATGGAGCATGTCTAAAGGTTGATCGCGCATAATTCGCAGAATGTGCGAATGGCCAGCGATGAACAGCTTCGGACGCCGCTGAGCTAACTGCTGCTTGACGCCGCGCTCATAACCGCCTGGATATCCGCCGATGTGCTTCATATAAACTCGCAGGCCGTCGCAATCCCATTCCAACTCTTCAGGAAGTTCTGCCCGCACTTCAGCGCCGTCTATGTTCCCGTATACTCCACGAACTGGTTTGAACTGCTTCAGACGGTCCAGAACTTCTACTGGGCCAAAATCACCCGCATGCCAAATTTCGTCACATTCAGCAAAATGGACGAAAATTGCCTCGTCCAAAAAGCCATGAGTGTCCGACATCAATCCAATGCGCATCCTTAAAATTATTGCGCAATCGAGGCTGCTTTCAGACCACAAAGCCAAGGTCTGGGCGCCAGGCTGGGTTTTCAATGCACCCATGTCCTCTTAAACGTTCGGTCCCGGCAATTGAGTAGCGCGTTTGCACCTTGTAATCTCTTTGCGCGGAAAGAGTCAGAAAGGCCGCGAACAGGCGTAGTGCGCTTTCAACATGTCAGATGTTCAAGAGTTAAGCAAAAATGCGTTTGGCATTCAGCCCACGAATCAGGTCTTTCTCGCGTTCCTTGGCAAAAGAT
>JAYUSZ010000213.1:0-29620 GCA_043755435.1 Bryobacterales bacterium
GGGATGCCTGAATCGGCAAAGGTGAAGGGATTCTGTCCGGCTCGCTTCAGGTTCAAACTAGATTCGGGGAGCATGTAGTGAAGGATCCCTCCAACCGAAGCTTGCGGATCGTAAATGGTCAAGGCAATACAGGAACCCAATGCGTACGTAACCAAATCTGTCGATGAAGATGTGCTCCACTGACAATCTGAAATTCCGACAATAACCGGCGGCATTAGTGAGCCCCCGTTGTTTGATCAATCTTATTGGATCGTTTGGTTTGGCATAAGCCTCGATATTGATACAAAGCGGGCTCAACATACGTTAGACCGGCATGAAATCCGGTAATACTCTCAGCATGACCGGTCATCAAGAACCCTTCTGGTTCAAGACAATTGACGAGAGACTTGACAACCTGTTGTTGCGTCGTCTTATCAAAATAGATCATTACGTTTCTGCAAAAAATCACCGGATATAGCTTTTCTGAGGGCAGCACTTCTATGAGATTGAGTTGCGAAAATTTGGCCATCCGGCACAACTCGGGTCTTATTCTTACTGTGCCTTCGGCTATTCCTTTCCCCTTTAGAAAGTACTTTCTCTTCCATTCAATAGGCAATGGATCAAGTTTCACTTCTGGATAGATACCAACTTTGGCTTTCTCAAGCGCGTTGGTTGAAATATCAGTTCCCCAAAGCGTTAGCCAACTTTCAGTCTGTGCCGATGGAAAGGGTAATTTCAACGCTTCGATCAAGACCATCAATAGTGTGTATACTTCCTCCCCAGTGGCCGAAGCAGCACTCCAGATTTCCAACTTTTTCCGGCTGGAAAACAGTTTGGGAGCTTGCGCCGCAAGGAAATCGAAATGTTGTTGTTCTCGCAGGAACGATGTATGGTTTGTGGTTAAAGCATCAATCATCGCCGTCAAGGATCGCCCGGTTTTATCAGACTTAAGGATATCCAGGTAATGTTCAAACGACGAACAATCGCTTTGTTTCAACACCCTTGTAAGCCGGGAACTTACCAGTTCTTTTTTTCCTGTTCGAAGGTCCACTCCACACTGACCATATGTAAGTTGTGCTATTTCCTTATAGGTTTTGTCCGAAAGAGCTTCAATCTGGATTTCGACATTTGCCTCTGAATTGTGTGACATGCTACGCTGCTTCCGCTTTGGATTCCACTAACCCGGCAATCTCCAAAATTAGTCCCACTCTTCCATCGCCTAGAATGGCTCCACCTGCAACACCGGACACGTTTTTGAAACACTCTCCCAAGTTCTTGATAACAACTTCTTGCTTTCCGATGAATTCATCTACCATGAGGCAAAATCGTTTTCCCTCTTGCTCGACGACGATAAACAATGCCTTGCAGGGGTCCTCATTTCTTGGCACTACCCTGAATCGTTTGTGTAGTCTCACAATCGGCAACAATCGTCCACGGACCATCACCATTTCGTATTTGTCTTCCAGACTTGACAACATAGCTGCTGTTGGGCGAAACATCTCAGTTACTGCGAAAATCGGCACTATGTATCTTTCGATTCCAACACCGACGACCAGTCCATCGATAATCGCGAGTGTTAACGGAAGACGGATAAAGAAAGTAGTGCCGGTGCCAGGAATCGAATGAATCTCTACCCTGCCCCGCATATTGAGAATGCTCTTCTTCACTACATCCATTCCAACACCACGTCCAGAAATGTCGGTAATTGTGTCGGCAGTGGAGAACCCAGGTTCGAATATCAGGTGGCAGATTTCAGAATCGGAGAGAACAGTATTGTCGCCAATCATATTGTTCTTCCGTGCCTTTGCCAGAATTTTTTCCCGGTTAAGACCGCGGCCATCATCACTGACCTCAATTACCACATGCCCACCTTGGTGGTAAGCCTTCAGCCTGATCTGTGCGGCGGCGGGTTTGCCCATTGCTATCCGATCGGCACTGGATTCTACGCCGTGATCCAGCGCGTTTCTAACCATATGCATCAGTGGATCAGCCAAACCATCAACAACCGTCTTGTCAAGCTCCGTATCTTCCCCTTTAACTTCCAAATCCGCTTGCTTTCCACCCTTGCGGGCCAAGTCCCGGACTAGGCGTTTCATTCGCTGGAATAGAGTGCCGATAGGAACCATGCGCAAAGTCATTGACATTTTTTGAACTTCATCGGTAATCCGATTGAGTTGGGTTAGATGAGCCTGTAGGCGTGCATTTCCGGGATTATTCAAGGATGGCTCATGTTTGACCATCGATTGAGCAATTGCCAACTCGCCCACCATGTTTAACAAGTGATCAAGTTTTGCTGTTTCTACTCGAATCGCAAAGTTCGACAAATCCCCGGCCCGGTCTCCTTTGACGGGTTTCGTCAGTAACTCTGAAACCATTTCTGGTTCGCTCTTTGGCTTGATGTTTGTAAGTAGTTCTGGTGTTTCGCGTTTGGATTCTGAACAAGGACTCTTCTCTGTCAGGACCTTCGATGAGTCCGAGGGGAGCGTAATTAGATCCTTCTGTTTGGAATCCTGGTTGGTTTCCCCTACACTCCGAATCCTTTTCAAAAGATTTTCAACCGGCTTTAATTCGCTAGGTGTACCAACTAACCCTTCTTCAATAGCCTTGACTGCTTGCCGAAGATAATCTGCACTTGCGAGCACAACGTCAACCACGGTCGGCCCTATTATCATTTTTGAATTACGAGCAAGATCAAGTACTGTTTCCACCTCATGTGCAACCTCACGGATCGAGTCCAATTCAAGAAAACCTGCTAAACCCTTAATTGTATGGAAACTTCTAAACACAGCGTGAATGGGTTCAGTTTGATCGGGATGTTCTTCAATTTTTAGTAATCCGCTTTCGATTGTACTCAGATGCTCCAAGGATTCCACAATGAAATCTCGAACTAGCTCTGGATCCTCCCAAAGAGGGGCCAGTGTAGTCGCCTTTCCTGCCTTCAACTGCGGTGGGTTGTCGCTTTCATTTCTTACTTTGGCAATCGCTGTCTGCAAGTTCACAATACTATTTGAAAGAGATTGTTGCCGACCTCCACTATCGCTCAGCCGAAAGGAAGCCTTAAGCTGGATGGCCGCATCGAGAAGCACTTCTGATTCGCATCCATTTTCGCAAACTTCCTGAAGACTCGCCATGATTGGGTCAACAGAAAGTTCAGAAGTGCTGCCAATGATCAAGTCCCTTGCAAACAAGTCCACGCGATCCAGCAGTCTGTCCCATGATGCATTTTTTGTCTGATTCATTATAATCTCCGACCTGGACAATTCCGATTTGGCGACCTAGAAGTCTACGAAATCCCCGTCATCCATTGGGAACGGATCTTCCACTGCGTTCTTCTTATTGGAAGAATGCATTGCCGCAGGGACAAAAGGTAGTTTGTTTCTAGATAAGGGAGGCGGAGGAACACGCTTTATTTGTCGGCTTAGTTGCTTAGACAAGTGGACACGATTTGGCTCATACGAAATCAATGATTGCAGACGCTGAACTGCTGCGGCCATTGACTCCGCTTGTGAACTCAATTGCTGGCTTGCTGACGCACCTTCTTCTGCGCTAGCTGCATTCCGTTGCGTGACTTGACTCATTTGAACAATTGCCTGAGCTATTTGTCCGATACCCAAAGCCTCGCTATGGCTCGCTGAATTTACATCATCAATGAGCCTTTTAGCTTTCGCCGTAGACTCAGTAATGGTTTGGATCGCCACTGTTACTTCTAGGAGCTTAACGCTCCCGTCGCTTGATTTTTGAATGGACTCTTGAATTAATCCAGAAGTGTCCTTTGCTGCCTGAGCGCTTCGTTGGGCCAAATTTCGAACTTCATCGGCTACAACTGCAAACCCCATGCCAGCTTCTCCTGCCCGTGCCGCTTCAACGGCGGCATTGAGGGCAAGAATATTCGTTTGAAAGGCAATTTCATCAATAACTTTTATTATTCGCGCGATTTTTGCACTGGAGTTGGTAATCTCTTCCATTGATAACACCATCCCCGCAATCGCAGTGTTTGCCGACGTCACCCAACGGTCAACTTCCGCCATATGTTCCGCAGCGGATTGCGCATTCGAGGCGTTGCTCGCTGTCATAGCAGTGATTCGATCACTTGATCCAGCAGTTTGTTCTATCGATGCAGCCTGTTCAATTGATCCCTGAGCCAATGTTCGGCTGGCGCCAGAAACATGTTCTGCAGCAATGGATACTTCAGTGGCACCGGACGCCATCTCCTTTGCCAACTCCTCCAATTGCCGTCTAGCTTGCCTGAACAAATAGACTAAATAGAAAGAGACCGAAACCACGCTTAAGCAAGAAAGGGCCAATCCCGAATGTGCGCAGGAAGTTCCACAAATAGATTCCTGTTTGGACGGTTGAGACAATCCCTTGCTGCTGGCGATGGTCCATCCAAATCCAACAACTAGCAGTGCAAGTATTACGACCGAGGTCAGACAATGGAAAACGCGTTTCTGCAAGTTCATCTAATTGCTCTCTTTTTCAGCAAGTGTTTTTTCGTTGACTGAACCTAAAGTTTTCAATTCCTGACGACTTAACACCATATTAATGTCGAGCAACATCTTTACTCCGTCCTTCATTTTCGCCATACCCAAAATGTAAGGAATCGATTCGCCCGTTCCAAAATTTGGCGAAGGCTCTATTTCTTGGGCAGCAATGTTCAATACTTCAGAAACCCCGTCAACCACAACACCCATTAATACCGGTGTTCGTTCGCCTTCAACTTGTACGACAATAATGCAAGTGCGTTTTGTGTATTCCACTTGTTGAAGGCCGAACTTTGCACGCAAATCAATCACTGGAATGACTTTACCTCGTAGGTTGATGACCCCCTTCACATAGTGAGGAGAGCTTGGCACAGAGGTGATATCCTGCACTCCAATGATTTCCAGTATCTTTAATACGTGGATCCCAAACTCTTCCTTACCCAAATGAAACGCGAGGTATTTGCCGGAACAACGATCTCCAAATTGTTTAGCAACGGTTACTGGTGCCTGATTCTGTTCCGTTAATGCGGCTGCGTGCATCTGTCTTCGTCCTCCACTTAAATCTATGTCGGAATCAGCCAACTTAAGGCTGACCCATCCAAACCATGCCCCATCTTTCGCACTTGGACGACCTAACCGACCAATTCACCTTATCGTCCGTCAGTCTTGTGACTTGAATCAGAATATTCCTGCTCTTTCCAACTGGATAGGAATAGGAACCATGGCCAGCCTAAATGGATACAATTAGACTTATTTACCAATGTCCGCAAACAAACTTACAGCTCACGTGAAAGCCGCCGGTTGAGCTAGCAAATTAAGTCCAAAGGTTTTGGACCAAGTGCTAGCCAGTCTTCCTTTACAAAACGACCCAAACGTCTTGGTTGGATTCAATACGTCGGACGACGCCGGAGTGTATCTACTCTCCCAAGATTGTGCCCTTGTCCAAACCGTTGACTTTTTCACTCCAATCGTCGATGACCCTTACTTGTTTGGCGCTATTGCCGCGGCCAATGCTCTAAGCGACGTATACGCCATGGGCGGCCGACCCATTACCTCTCTTTCGATTCTTGCCTGGCCAGCGTCCGGTGAATTCTCTGATCTAGCCGGCATTCTCCAAGGCGGTGCTGAAAAAATGCGAGAAGCTGAATGCACCATTCTTGGCGGCCATTCCATAAACGATGAAGAACCCAAATTCGGCTATGCCGTTACGGGGCTGGTTCACCCTTCCAAAATGAAAGCCAACTCTCATGCAAAGCCTGGCGATGTACTACTCCTAACCAAGCCCCTTGGCACAGGTGTCATATCGACCGCATTCAAGAAAGGAATAGCCAAAGTTCAGGATGTTGAATCTTCGGTTATTTCGATGACTACTTTGAATCGAAAAGCAGCCGAGGCAATGTCTCATGTGGACACACATGCCGTAACCGACGTAACAGGCTTCGGTCTCTTGGGCCACGGCCGTGAGGTGGCATCGGCCAGCCATGTTTCTTTGGAAATCGATTCAACTCTATTACAGTTTCTACCAGGGGCCGTCGGCTACTCGAAACTCGGTGCAATTCCAGGTGGGCTTAAAAATAATCGAGAATACTTCTCGCCGTCAGTTCAGGCCGCTTCAGAAATTCCAAGTGAAATTCTCCATCTACTTTATGATCCGCAAACTTCCGGCGGCCTGTTAATCACTCTTCCAGAAAAGGATGCCGTTGCTCTGGAGCGTCTTTATCCTCAAGCATTCCGCATTGGTAAAGTAGTACAGCAGCAGCAATTCGCAATCTACATCAAATAGATTCTTATCAAATCCACTCAATCCCATGAACCCAATCATTATTGCCCTTGACGTTGAGACAGCAGAGGAGGCAAGACAAATAGTCCAGGCCACCTCGCCTTCTGTCGATTTCTTCAAAATTGGTATGGAACTTTATGCCGCAGCAGGAATGGAATTTGTCAAGGAACTTTGCGGTTCCGGGAAGCAGGTTTTCCTTGATATGAAGTTCTATGACATTGGTGAAACTGTCCGTCGGGCAGTAAAGCAGGTTGCCAATTCTGGTGTCCGCTTCCTAACAGTGCACGGGAGCGAATCCGTAATGAGAGCAGCCGTCGAAGGTCGAGCTGATTCCAAACTTCAACTGCTGGCCGTCACTGTCCTAACCAGTTTCGATCAAACTGATTTAGCCGATCTTGGCTATCCATGTTCGATCGAGGAGCTTGTTGAACTCAGAGTCAGCAAGGCAATGAAAGCAGCAATCGACGGCATAGTTTGTTCTCCGCTGGAAGCTGCCAGAGTCCGCCGCATTTCCGGCCCGGATGCACTCCTGGTTACGCCGGGTGTGCGATCGGCCGGATCAACCAAGGGCGACCAAAAGCGCGTAGCCACACCCGCCGAGGCAATCAGGGATGGTGCCAACTATCTTGTAATCGGCCGCCAAGTGACTCGCGCCCAAAATCCTGGCGCCGCTGTTCGGGAAATTTTAGATGAACTTGCTTTGCCTGTTTCCACGTCAGCATAGATTCTGAAAAGGGGGGGAACGATGAACCCTAGGATATGGCTTGAATCGGTGGCTCACGATGTCCGCTACGGCATTCGCGAACTCACCAAACACAAGGGATTTTCCATCCCAGCGGCCCTCTCTCTGGCACTCGGTATCATGGCCGTAACGTCGATGTACAGTGTAATTTATGGCGTCATCATTGAACCCTTCCCTTACAAAGACATTGATAATTTAGTTGGTATTGCGATTCGTAATCCAGAACAACGCGGTTGGCGAACGAGCTACAGCGTCGATGAATATGTTGAACTAGCAAACCGATCCAGCATTTTTGAAGGTGTCGCGGGGTCCACTATTTCCGATGTGCTGTGGATTTCTAATGGCGAACCAATGCGGCTTCGGGGAAATCACCTCTCGGCCAACGGATTCGATGTGATGGGTGTTTCTGCCCTTTTCGGGCGCACCATCACGGCGAATGAAGAAGCGCCTGCAACCAAGGCCGTTCTGGGTTATCGCTGCTGGACAAATCAGTTTGGATCAAATACTGGCGTAATCGGAACCACCTTGATTCTCAATGGTCGGCCTCGAACTGTAATCGGAGTCATGCCTCCCCGCTTCATGTTTCGCGGCGCTGATGTGTACCTTCCGCTCACCTACCGTGCAGGTGAAACGCCCGAAGGTGTTCAGAACTTGCAAGTCACAGCCCGACGAAAAGCTGGAGTGAATGATGCGCAGGCGCAGACGGATCTTTCACCGATCATCACGGATCTTGCCCAACGTTCACCCAATAACTATCCACAAAAATGGCGCGTTGAACTAATTCCGTTTAAGGAAATGTTCCCTAGTGACATTCGAAACATTCTTTGGATCATGTTCGTCGCAGTCGGATTGTTACTGCTCATAGCCTGTGCCAACGTTTCCAATTTGCTGCTCGCACGCGCCGCCACTCGCCAGAGGGAAATGGCCATGCGCGCAGCACTTGGAGCAGGGAGATTCCGTCTGTTCCGCCAACTGATCACGGAAAGCCTCCTACTTGGCATCGGCGGCAGCGGTGTGGGCGTTCTACTCTCTTGGGCTGGCCTCAAAGCCATCATGGCTGTTGTACCAACGGGTGTTATTCCTGACGAGTCCGAAATTACTTTGAATTTATCAGTCCTGTTGTTCAGTCTTGGAGTGTGTTTAGGAACAACCGTTTTTTTCGGACTAGCACCAGCATTGCACGCACTCTCAAGCGAATTGGCCCACCCGTTGAAAGAATCAGGTAGAGGCTCCGGTGGTTCACGCCGCATGAGTCTTCTCCGCGGAGCGCTCGTAATTGTTGAACTAAGCCTATCCATCATACTTCTATCGGGGGCCGGTCTTTTCCTCAATACATTACTGCGTCTCTATCGGGCACCACTAGCAGTGGAGATCAAAGACCGCATGGTAACGCGTCTTCCCTTGAGCGTTCAACGCTACCCAACGCCAGAACGGAGAGCAGCTTTCATTGGACAATTACTTGAAAACATTCAAAGCGTTCCAGGTGTCCTCGGAGTTGCCATCAATGGCGGAGTTCACCCTCTAGGCAGTTGGGATTTCCCGGTGGATATTCCAGGAGCAGCAAAGCAAGATCCACGTCCCGTGAATTTCCACCAAGTGAACGCCGCGTATCTACGCACCACCGGAATCAAACTGAAACAAGGCCGATTTTTGGATACGGCGGACGTTGCCTCCCGGCGTCAAGTTGCGGCAGTAAATGAAACCTTCGTGAAGCGCTATTTCCCAGACCAACCTCCGCTTGGGAAGCGCATCAAGTTGCGGAGGTTGAAGCAGCCACCGTTTGCCCTGCAAGACGACCACTTCGAAATTATTGGAATTACACAGGACGCCATGCACGAATTGCACAACGGCGAGGCACGTCCCGAGTTGTACATACCGTATTCCATGACTGGCCTTGCCGACATGCTGGTTATCCATACATCTGGTGATCCAATGCGATACGCCAACGCTGTGCGGTCGCAGGTATATAAATTGGACGGCTCGCAGTTCCTGGACAAAACCTACACGCTGGAACTCCTAATGGATATGAACGTTTACAGCAGGGGTAAGTTCAGTGTATGGGTAATGGGCGTTTTCGCAGGCCTTGGGCTAACTCTGTCGGTGATCGGTTTGTTCGGATTACTGACGCAAATTGTGGCACAACAACGGCAGGAACTTTGTGTCCGAATGGCCGTTGGCGCTGGGTTTGGCGATATCGTCACACTTGTTTTGGGCCGGGGCATCCGTCTAATGCTCCTTGGACTGGCGGCAGGGATCGCATCAACATTATTATTATTGCGGAAGTTTGGAATTGAACTTGGTGTCTCCGATCCCTTCGACCCTGTCTCGCTGGGCGGGGCATGCCTTGTGCTGTTCATCACTGGCTTAGCCGCATGTCTGCTCCCTGCTTTGCGCGCAGGAAGATTAAATCCCGTCGAAGCAATTCGAACAGAGTAGGATCCAAATCTCTGGATCTCTTATTTCGACGGCTTTAAACGCTCGTCCACTCCAAGACCTTTTTCCAACCAGCCTGGGTACCAACGAAATACGTTTCCTGTCAAACTTCCGATAAAAATGAAATTCTCAGGCGTCACATGCAGCCAATGTCCGGGGCTCTCCATTGCTCCTAATATCTTGCCGGTAGCCAACTCAATGTGCATGATCCGCCCAGCTAAAGTATCGTAGGTTAGATTCTCAATATTATTGCGATGGGTAATAATCCACATCTCATCTTTTGGAGTGATGAACAAATTCTGCGTCGCACCCAAGTGGGTCCATTGCTTCAGAAACTTCCCATCCCCGGTGAAAATCTGAATCCGATTATTTTCGCGGTCACTCACATAAACCAATCCCTTTGAATCAATCGCAATGGAATGGACAGTGTTGAACTGATTAATTCCGGTGCCCGGCGTACCCCACGTCCGCACGAATTTGCCATCCATCGTAAATTGCACTACCCGCGAATTGCCGTAACCATCGGAGATGTAGAAGTATTTCCCGTCCGGCGAAAAAGCAATGTCGGTCGGTCTCCAAAATGTCTTCTCATCGTTTCCCTTCTGGCCCTTCACTCCCCAACGTTGCAGTTCTTTTCCCGTACGGTCGAACTTGATCACCTGATGATCGCCATTGTCGACGGTCCAAACGTTCCCATCACGGTCGATACGAATTCCGTGTGGATTTCCAAAAACACCCTTCCCCCAGGAACGCAGATACTTACCGTCCTTATCAAACACAACAATTGCGGGGGCTTTTGTTCCACGATGGAAAACATATACTTCCCCTTGCTTATCCACCGCTACGGAGGAGACACGGCCAAACTTAAAGCCATCGGGCATCAAGTCCGGCTCCTCACCAAAACGAATCTGTACCCGGTATTTCATCAATCCGCCTTCATGCGGATACCATCCTTGCTGCTGGGCAAACATCGCGGTGGCCGCGGCAAATGGGAGAATAGATTTTATTAGGTGTTTCATGGTCCACGGATATAATCTCACCGGTATAGCAGCAAATGCAATGGTCATTTTTGCCACTTGCCTCGCCGCCTCTGCTCAAACTCCTCGAACCGTTTGGATAGGAGAAAAGGTCAACCTACTCGGTACTCCTTCGCGCGACGGGAATTGGTTGTCGTTCGTGGATCAGGGTACAGGAAACCTCGCCGTCCGGAATCTCTCTACAGGTCTGGTGAAATTCCTCACCGCGAATCCTAGTAACTCGAAAGAGTTCGCCTACTTTTCAACTATCTCCCCCGATGGTCAACAGGTTGCCTATGCTTGGTTCAATACTCAGGGTTTTTACGATTTGCGCGTGACGCCGTTTGGGGGGAAAAGTAAAATTCTATTTCAAAATGAAGAATCAGGCTTTGTTCAACCTTGTGCCTGGACACCAGATGGCAAGCACATCCTTACGCTCTTTTTCCGCAAAGACAACATTAGTCAAATCGCTTTGGTGCCAGTCTCGGGTGGTCCTCCTCGAATTCTGAAATCGCTCAATTGGGTTTATCCCAAGAAGATGGACATCTCACCCAACGGAAAGTTCATCGTTTACGATACTTTCACCAAAAACGGTGGCCCGGATCGTGCTCTGTTTGTGCTGGCCTCCGATGGAAGCACCGAAACGCGCCTTACCGAATCTGCAGGAAGTCAACTCTTCCCTCTGTGGTCCCCCGACGGCAAGTTTGTCTACTACGCGTCTGAGACTTGGAGCGGCATGGCTATCCAACGTATTCGCTTTCCAAGTGGCAAGCCTGAATCGGTTGCCGCGAACTTGGGACGATTTTTACCCTTGGGTATTACCGTCGCTGGAGAGATGCTTTTTGGTTCCCGTTCCGGTGGCATTGATATTCTTGCCGGATCAACAACCCAACTCAACAAGGCGCAACTTGTATCCAAATCGTTTCCAGGGCTTAATAGCCATCCAGCGTTTTCAAGCGATGGAGAACAGCTCGCCTATCTCTCCAGAAGGGGCACTGAAAACTTCGGGCAGGAATCACGGGTAATCATCGTGCGTGATTCCACTGGAAACGAAAAGGAAGTTCCCTCCCGAATGGCACACCTCGAAGCCGTTCGATGGTCCCCCGATGGAAGCTCTCTATTGGTTAGCGGCAGTGACCGCAATGGGCGGGCTGGTCTCTTCCGCATCAAGTCCGATTCCAACGAAAATCAAAATCCGGTTCCTGTTGCCATCGATGAAGCTGGATCCTTCCGAGGAATGCCAGGAGTGTGGACAGACAGCGCTGTTGTCTACATCAAGAATGGGCAAGAACTTCGCAGACGCCCCTTTAACAAGGAGCCAGATCAGTTACTCTACAACGCACCGACCGCAGGTATATTGTATGGTGTTAGCGTATCTAAAGATGGTTCCGTCATCGCCGTAGGCTACGCAAACGGCTTCGTGGGCATCCGCCGAAATGGACAAATGTCTTTACGCAAGACGCCGCTCAACCGGGTAACTGAAGTGGTGTTAACCAACACTGCGGTCTTTGTCAGCAACGGCTCAGAAACATGGAAACTACCGCTAGATATTGGCGAACCACAAAAAATTGGCCTGATCAGTGGAATCGACGTCACTCCGGATGAAGCCAAATTGGCATTTACAATCGGCAGTTTTGAAACGTCCGTTCTCGCTCTCAAGTTGAACCTTACACCACCACATTAGACTTCGCGTCCCAACTCATTCGGCGGCCGTTCTTGTACGCCATGTTTGCCAAGTGTGCCGCCCCCGCAGCCAGATGACCCTCCTGTGAATTCTCTACGCTTGGCTTATTCTCGCGCAAGGATTCAAGAAACAAATCGGTGTGTGATGTTCCCTGCTCAATCTTGATTTCCTGCGGTTTCAAAAGTGCCGAACCAACTCGGCGGCCCTCCAGGTACTTATCGCGCATTCCCTTGGGCCAAGCCAAACTCCCATACCTCTGCACATTTTCCGGCTTCCGTTCAAAGTGATGAATCACCTTATCCGTACCCACTTCCAAAGTCCCTTCGGTCCCGGCAATGTACATCGCTCGAGGCAAATAGCCATTGCATTGGTTCACGGAAAGCTCTGCCAAAAATCCTGGATATTCGTAAATAGAGGTCATGAAGTCAGGCACCGTTCGCCCGTCCTTCCATCGAAACAATCCACCCTGACTAACTACAGAAGTTGGCGCATCAACAGACATCACCTCGTGCAATTGCGACGTCATGTGAACAAACAAATCGGTGGCCACTCCGCCAGAATACTCCCACCAGCAACGCCATCGGAAAAATACTTTTGGATCGAAAGGCTTCTGCGCCCGGTCGCCTTGGAACCTCGCCCAATCAATGGTCTTTTCTGAGGCATCCAGAGGAATCGGATAAATCCAGGCTCCCTCCGGTGTGTTGCGGTTGTTGACCATCTTCACCTGCATGATCTTGCCCAGCACTCCGCTCTTCACTAATTCCTTGGCCTTTGCAGTAACGGCAGAAGTCTTGACCCCACTACCTACTTGAAGCAATTTCTTCGACCGGGCAGCCGCCGCAATAATTTCCGGACCCTCTTCAATGGACCATGTCAATGGCTTTTCGATGTAGACGTGCTTCCCAGCTGCCAACGCATCCAAGGTCATTCGCTTGTGCCAATGGTCTGGTGTGGCAATCACTACGGCGTCAATATCCTTCCGATCGAGCACGGCGCGGTAATCTCTGGTTGTTTCAATTGCCCCGTCAGTCTGCTCCTTGGCACGTTGCAAACATCCTGTGTAGACATCGGCAACCATCACTGGAGTCACTCCAGGATCTTTCAAGAAGCTAGCAAGCAATTCCGAACCCCGGATTCCGGAACCGATGAATCCCATTCGAACTCGGGCACCTCCACGTACCTGCGATGGCATCGCAACTGCAGTGTACGCCACCGTTGCCATCGCGGTTCGCCTTTTCATGCCTTGCCCTTCTTCGAATTCGGCCGCAACAGTTTGTCATATGAAACTACACCAGCCCGTAGCGCCCACTCGTTGTAAAGAGCCACCATCTTCTTTACACGCTCCTGTTGCTTTGCAGCCAAGTTCGTCAACTCATTCCGATCGGCTTCAATGTCATACAGCTCCCAGTCCCGGCGGAACTTCGCGACAATCTTCCACTTCCCCTGCCGGACTGCTCGGTTGCCCTCGTGCTCCCAAAAAATGGGCTTGCGCTCCGCACGCTTGCCAGTTTTGAAAATAGGCACTAAGCTCTCGCCGTCCATTGGTTGAATTGCTTTGCCAGAATATTCAGTCGGATATTTAACCTTCCCAAGTTCCACGCAGGTAGCCATCACATCCACCAAATGTCCAGGATCGTGCGACAGCTTACCGCGGGCTGCAATGCCCTTGGGCCAATGGGCAATCAGCGGCGTAGAAATTCCGCCTTCATGCACCCAATGCTTGAAGGTTCTGAACGGGGTGTTCGACGCATTCGCCCATGGCAATCCGTAGCTTTCGTACGACTCTTCGCTGCCCGTCTTCGCCCCTTCCTTACCACGGTGGATTTCTTCCGCACACCCACCGTTGTCAGCCAAAAAAACAATCAATGTATTTTCGAATACACCCAATTCTTTCAATTTCGCGATAACCCGGCCAACGTTCTGGTCCATGCGATCAATCTGTCCAGCATAAACAGACATCCCCAAATCTCGTTCGTCTTTGTTCTTTTCTTCATCCCAACTTGGAGCCGATTCGTCTCGCGGAGAAAGGCCCCAACTCTTCTTCACCAAGCCCATTTCCACCATGTTTCTCAACCGGCGTTCCCGCAGCTTGTCCCAACCCTCTTTGTACTTCCCTCGATATTTGGCAATCTCTTCAGACCGGGCATGCAATGGCCAATGAGGTGAAGTGAATGCTAAATAGAGAAAGAAAGGCTCATCGGCTCTTCCGAACTTATCCACAAACTCCACAGCCTTGTCCGTGAAGGCATCGGTCATGTAGAAGCCCTTTGCAGGCGGCGTAAATGGCTGGTCATCCGTAGCCATCTTCTTTCCCTCATCCAGCTGAAAATAGCTACTGGAGCCGCTGATCAATCCGAAGTATTTCTCGAATCCTCGATCCGTGGGCCAATGAGGACGATTCTCCCCCACATGCCATTTGCCTGCCATTGCCGTGCGGTAACCGGCCGATTTCAAAACTTCCGCAATCGTCACGCAACGGTCGTTCAAGAAGCCCTGGTAGGAAGGGTAACCGGGATGATTATCAACCATGTGACCAACACCCGCTTCGTGAGGATACAACCCCGTCATTAACGCGGCCCTGGTAGGGCAGCAGCGAGCCATGTTGTAGAACTGTGTAAACCGCAATCCATTTCGTGCTAACGAATCGATGTTAGGAGTTGCAATTTCCGATCCATAACAACCAAGATCGGAAAACCCCATATCATCGGCCATCATCAAGACAATATTTGGACGAGTGTCTTTGGCTCCAAAGGAAAGCGGAGCAGCGGCAACTACGGCTGCAACATGACGAAGAAACTTTCTACGATCCATAGGAAACATGATAACTTGCTGCAACAAAGCAAAGCTATGATGGAAAGAAATGAAACGAAGAGACTTCTTAAAAACATCAGCATTAGCTTGCCTTTCCCAGACGGGCGTCCTTGCCCAAGCCCCTGGCACTTCCATTTTCGATGGCACAACTCTCAACGGTTGGAGCGTGCAACAAGGTCCACAATCCGCGTTCTTCGCTTATGATGGTTCAATATGTGTCAGTGATGCAGCTAATTTCCCTACCTGGCTCCGGTTCAATCAGGAGATGGAAAACTTCGATTTCCGCTGCGAGTTTTTCGTTAAGGGCTGGATCGATTCGGCCATCTACATCAATGCCCCTCTTTACGGACCTCCACAAGAATCCGGCTTCGCCATCAAACTATTCCACAAGCAGGAATCCCCCAAACCGGAATCCATGGGTTCCGTTTTCCCGCTGATCGCTCCAAAACTAGTCAACGTGAAAGGCAAGGGCGAATGGAATTCTCTGCGCATCGTCATGAACTGGCCCAAGCTGCAAGTTTGGTCAAATGATGAAATGGTGCAGGACATTAACGTGGAAGATTATCCGGAATTGCGCTATCGTCTTCGCAGCGGCTTCCTTGGGTTACAATCGCTTTCGTACCCCATTCGCTTCCGTAATCTTCAACTCAAAACGCTTCCCTCAAAATTGCAATGGCAGACGCTCTATGGTTCTCCTTCCGATCTCGATAAATGGAAAGTAGTCGAGGGCAAGCCTCGTTTTCAAACCTTCGGCGAAGTTCTTCGCGGCGACGGCTTAGGCCACCTTGGCACCAAACAACTGTTCAAAGATTTCGACCTGGAACTTTACGTCCGAGCCAGCAAGCATTCCAATGGTGGCATCTTCTTCCGCGCCGAAGGATCCGGCAGCGAGCCACATTATGAAATCCAACTTCACGACGTTGAGGGCGCAGTCTATCCAACTGGTTCTCTCTACGGCATTCGCCGCGCCAAGTATCCAAGAATCAGCCCCGAAGAATGGTATCTATTTCAACTCCACGCAAAGGATCGCCACTGCGTTATCCGCATCAATGGCGAAACCGTTGTGGACTATCCCACATTAGACCGCACCGCTGATGGCATGATCATTCTTCAAGCCCATGATGGTGCGCGTTGGTTGGAATATCAACGAATCCGCATAAGGCCTTTGGTATAATTAGGAGAAAACAATGGCGGAACCCAACAAGCCTCTTCCAATACCCACTGTGCCTATTTCGGCATGGTTGCCCGCCGTCGCGCTTTCCTGGTTTATTCCGGGAGGCGGCCACTTTTTGCTTAAGCAGCACTATCGCGGACTAATCCTTCTTAGCAGCATCACCCTCACCTTCGTGCTTGGTCTCACCATGCGAGGTGCCTTTTTTGAGCCGCAGTCCGGAGACCTTCTGACAACTTTGATTTATTACGGCGGGTACTTCGCCAACATGTGCTCTGGCCTTCTATACTTCTTAGCCACTTGGATGGGTTACAGCCAAGCTGACGTAGCTGGTCACGTTCATGACTACGGCACCAAGTTCCTTGTCGGTGCTGGTTTAATGAACATTCTGGCTATGGTCGACGCTTTTGAAATCGCCACAAAGAAGAAAAGCTAACCATGAAACTATCCCTTACTCACTTTGAAGCCACACTCCTATTCGCCCTGGTCATCAGCGTTGTTCTTGGCATCGTAACCAAGAAGACCGATAAGGAGCGTCTCTACTATGGGCTATATTGTTTCGGCTGCTTCGTTGGAACAATCTTCGGTTTAGCTTGGCTCATGAAGCTCGGTCACGGCTAGTTTATCTTTTTTGCCGATCCTAAGTAAATTGAATTCAACAAAAGCTTGAACGTCCCAAATGGTTGACCGCGGTGCTGCGGACGGAATCCAAACAAGATCACCCGACCTTTCCCGTATCGCGCCTCAGCCAACAAACCTTTGCCCAACACTGCGCGTTCTCCAGAAATCCAACCACTTGCCAGCAACTTCGATTTGGCGTAATTTGCAACCATACGCACTTCTCGATCGCCTTTGTTAAGTTCAGACATCGTGGTGGTCTCAAACGCTTCGCCACCGCTTGAAAAAGCGATGGCCTCAGCGGGCATTCCAAATCCAATGGGACTCTTTGGATCAACATTTATCCTTAATAGAGAACCAGGACTTGCAAATGTCGCCGTTCCCGGACCACTTTCCTCCCCTTCCCCGCCCCCAGTATTGCGGCTCAACGTATTTCGCAATCCTAACGACATGATCTGAAGAGGCAGATTCGTAGCTGCTCCAAAGGTGATTAAAGTCCCGCCGCTCTGTACGAATTCATCTAAAGCAGCGGCACCCTTGGCACCAATTCCTCCGGTAAATTCCGGACGCTGCAAAGATGGTGCACGGCGCGAACTGGAAGAGGTTCCTGGATCACCAGCACCCTGCCGGATCCCATGCATAATCGAATCCGCCGATTGCGTGGCGAATAAAACCGTATCAAATTTCTCTTTCAAATTCCCCTTCTGCAGATCCTCATTGTGGATCAGGGTGTACGGGACTTTGTAATTGTCCAGCACCCACTGCGTCCAACCCAAATCCATATTCACCACCCAAGGCTCATACAATGCCAAACGCGGCTTCCGCAGTTGAAAAGTCGCTTGCGTCAAATCGGTAACAATCTTCCCGTCGGCTGCCCACCCTACTGGATTTCCAGCATCCAGCAATTCCGCCGTAGCGATGAAACTGGAATTTTCCTTGTGGTCTAGTGTAGGCGCATTTTCCTGAATCACTGCATTCTGTTCT
Source organism: Bryobacterales bacterium (assembly GCA_043755435.1). Taxonomy (GTDB): domain Bacteria; phylum Acidobacteriota; class Terriglobia; order Bryobacterales; family Bryobacteraceae; genus JANXSF01. The sequence goes on from JAYUSZ010000213.1 coordinate 17,700, forward strand.
AAATTCCCCTGGAACACATCTTCGATCCTGTCCACTTGCACGCCCATCTGCATGCTCAGTGTCCAACCCGCAACGTCGTATGGCTTCTTCACCGAACCACCGGCACCATCACGAATCTCCGGATATTTCTGTGGCTCCATCAAATCCATCAGGTACCCGCGAAACGGTTGCCCTGCCCGCATTACATACGTTCCCGCGGGATAGGATTTCGTCCCTGCTCGAAACTCAGTCCTGGCCCTTTCCACCTCAACTCCGGCTAGCCGTAACCGTTTTAGCATTTCCGTTGCACTGGAAGAATCCCACTGATTGACTGGAACTACGTAAGCATATGGTCCTCCGTTCTTGCCCAATTCGATGTTGCGATTGGCGAGATCCCATGCCTTAAAAAGAAACTGTTCGCTGCGTGTGCTGGCCAAATCAAGAATCGCAAAATCAGCAGTCAACATGTATTCAACGGCATCGCGGAGTGTCCACTTTCCACCCATCCAAGGCCGCTGATAAAACACCGATGCTTCTTTAGTTGGAATGCCGTTCGCAAACCGGTCTGGCAACGATGCTTTTTCATAGACCTTCGGAGTTGCGTATGAAAATCCAGCCGTTTCTGTAAGAATCCCATGCATGTTATGAAACGCCGGTGCCGACCGCAACCCGCCATTCCACCACGCGTCATATCCCCAGTAACTCAACACTCCTGGCTTGTCCTCGCGAGCAAATCGCTCTTTCATGGTGGCCCCAATCTGATGAATCCCTTCCATTACCGCCGCAGGAATATTCGGGTTTTGAGGCTCTGCATAAGGAGGCACAAAAATCCTTGCTGGGAACGCAGGCGATTGGTGCTGGTTATATACAATCTGAGGAAACCAATCCTGAAAAAGCAACTTTGAAACATGCCGAGTCTCTTCCAGATTCAACATGAACCAATCGCGGTTATTATCGTGTCCGCTGTACTTTTGGTAAAGCTTGGTCAAATTCGCACCTTCATAAGGTGTGCCCACATTCGATTGATACCAGTGCGCCACAACATCCAACCCATCGGGATTGATCACCGGAATCTGCATCAGAATCACTTTTTCGCGAAATCGTCTGAATTCGTCGGATTCGTCGGTCAACATGCGATAGGCCAAGTGCGGCGCCTGCTGCGCAGGAGCAACCTCAGTGGCATGCAATCCCGAATCAATCCACACAATAATCTTGCCTTCGCGCGAAAGTTCGATAGCCTCCTGCTTTGTTGCTTTCCCCAGCGCTAGACGCTTGCTTATTTCCTGATACTTCGTTAACTGCACCAAGTTCTGCGGGTTGGAGATGAATGCCACATGCATTGGCTTACCGTACGAAGTCCGGCCAAATTCTACCCAACGGATACGATCGCTGGATTGCGCCAACTTCTGAAAATAGGCCGTAATCTGCCCATGATCAGCAAGTTTGTAATCATCACCCGGATCGAATCCAAAGTGTTCTTTAGGAGTAGGTACCGCACCAAAACTAAGCAGGCAGCCTATTAGAAGGAAAGTAGCAACACGAATGGCCATGTGAAACAATCTTACTATGGCCTTCGCTTCCGATCGAGTCTTCCAAGTAGGATTAGTCCAAACCTCCTGCTCCCTGGACCCGGCTGAAAACCTTCAAAAAGCTATTGAAAAAACCCGTCAGGCTGCAGCCAAGGGTGCACAAATCATCTGTCTTCAAGAACTGTTTCGCTCCCAATATTTCTGCCGTGACGAAAATGCTGACCTCTTTGATCTGGCCGAAACCATCCCTGGTCCTTCAACCGAGGCGCTCTCCAAAGTCGCCAAGGAACTGAACGTTGTTATTGTCGCCAGCCTCTTTGAACGACGCGCCGCCGGTTTGTATCACAATACCGCAGCAATCATAGACGCTGGCGGTGAATTACTGGGCGTCTACCGCAAAATGCACATCCCCGACGACCCCTTGTTTTTCGAAAAATTCTACTTCACTCCAGGCGACACCGGGTTCCGGAATTTCGATACCAAGTTCGGCCGCATCGGCGTGCTTGTTTGTTGGGACCAATGGTTTCCCGAAGCGGCTCGCCTTTCGGCCATGGGCGGCGCTAACATTCTTTTTTACCCAACCGCCATTGGCTGGCACCCTGCTGAAAAAGCCCAGTATGGCGCGGCTCAACTCAATGCCTGGCAAACAATTCAACGATCCCACGCCATCGCCAACGGTATTTATGTTGCTGCCGCCAACCGCATCGGGTTTGAGGGACCACCCGAGCGAGGCTTGGAATTCTGGGGCCATTCCTTTGTCTCAGATCCCTTCGGACAAGTAATTGCCGAAGCCTCCTGCGACGTCGAAGAGATCCTAATTGTCGAGTGCGACGTGAAACGCATGGACGAAGTACGCCGCAATTGGCCTTTCCTTCGCGACCGCCGGATCGACGCCTACCAGGACATCACCAAACGGTGGATTGGATGAATCCTAATCCAGAATGGCGCATGCCCGCCGAATGGGAACCGCATGAAGCAACCTGGATTGCCTGGCCACATGAAAAGTCCGATTGGCCTGGTAAATTTCCAACCATCCAATGGGTCTATGGCGAAATCGTCGCCCGGCTAGCCAAGGTGGAACGCGTCCGCATTGTTGTGTCCGAAGAGAAACAGAAGACGGAAGTTCGCAAGGTTCTCGAAAAATGTCACGCCAATCTATCGGCCATCGATCTTTGGATTGCCCCAACTGACCGAAGTTGGGTACGCGATACTTGCGCCATTTTTGTCAAAGACTGCCAGGGAAATCGAGCCGTACTGGATTGGCATTTCAATGGTTGGGCGAAGTATCCCAATTGGAAACACGATGACAAGTTACCCAGCTTCGCATCCCGCAAGTTGAAAATTCCTCGGATTGTTCCCAAGGCGAAAGGGAAAAGTGTCGTGCTGGAAGGCGGCAGCATCGACGTCAACGGCTGCGGCTTGTTACTGACCACTGAGGAATGTCTTCTCTCTCCAGTTCAAGCCCGCAATCCGCACCTGACGAAATTGGAAATTGAAGAGATACTTTGCCACCACCTTGGTGTCCAGAAAATCTTGTGGTTGAACCACGGCATCGCCGGCGATGATACCCATGGTCACATTGACGATTTAGCCCGCTTCACCGATCCCGGCACCGTTGTTGTCGCATCAGAATCCAACCGTAACGATGAGAATTACGAACCTTTGAGGGAGAACCTTGCGCGCCTCAAAGCGATGACCGATCAGGACTGTAAGCATCTCCGCGTGGTTCCACTTCCCATGCCACGCCCAGTTTGGTTCGATGGCCAGCGGCTGCCAGCGAGTTATGTGAATTTCTATATTGCCAATGGGGTTGTACTGGTGCCAGTCTTCAACGATCCGAACGATCGAATCGCGCTAAATACTTTGACCAAACTGTTTCCATTCCACGAAGTGTGCCCCATCTATTGTGGAGATCTTGTTTTGGGATTAGGAACGCTTCACTGCATGACACAGCAGGAAATCGCTTAGCCCTGTACTCCACTTGTCCCCGAAGTTATCCATCGTCGGGTTAGAAAATGTCCTCAACTTTTCGCGTGAACAAGTAGCCATTTGAAAAGCCAAACTCAGATTTGGATCATATTTTCCGGTTTGCCTCCGAAATAGGCGGGCGCTCAACCAGTTCAGCCGGATACTATTATGGCAAGTAATGGGCTTGTTCTGAGTTATTAAAAGTGTAACGCCCAGGCGACGATATCGATGAAAACGGGATTGCGAGTCGTGCGGGCGGAGCGGGAATCGAATGTACCAATTATGGTGCGGGAACAACTTGGCTTGGTGCTGGTGATTAGCGACTACTGCTCTCTTTTGACTGCCCACTTGAATGCGCGAACTAGAATGTCCTGATAGACCGGGTCGTTCCAAGTATCCATTCCGTGACCTAAAGATGTGCCAAAGACTCTAACTCCGTTGTAGTTATTCGTCCACATGATGGAATAACTTTTCTTGGGCTCATCAGGACTCACGGCTGATGCGAGAGACTTTGCGTTTGGCCAAAATTTGTCAATGACGTAGAGTTCATCTACAGGTGTTTTATAGCCGGCAGGTATTCCTTTAACTATGTTCGATTCTTGATCGTCGATCTTCACTGAAATATTGTGAGCATAAGTATGCCGTTTCGAGGTTGTCCCAATCAACTCGCGCCAATCATCAATTGTAGCGGTTCGATAGGAATGCAGTGAACAATGGATGAATATGGCAGGGACTCCAGCTTTGTGACCAGCGGCGATCTGGCGAATCATCTTCTGGTCGTCAGTATCGGCATGACATTCGTTATGAATGACGATGTCAAAGCCTTTGGACCAATCCAGGGTTTCGTAGAGGGCGACTCTTCCTTTTGTCCCACGGCCACCTTCAATAAGCACTGTCCAATCCACTGGCAACACCTTGTCGACATTGTTGATTAGAATTTTGTTTTGCGCACTGTAATCGTGGCAACAGCCGCCGCTGATCACCAAGGCACGAAGTCTTTTTTGACCTGAGAAGGGATCACGGAGACCACCCGGTCTAGCCTGCGGTGCGGGTGTGGCTGGTGTTTGTCCCAGATTCGGAACGGCCATGGCGAGAAAGACCAACAACAAAAACGGCAATCGCTTCATCTTAGAAACCCTCCGCAAAGTGGAAACAATTCATTGATTGCCCACCATATTGTTTCACTAACTCCATGGGCCCGCAACTCTGGAAGCGCGTTGAGTAATACTAGAGGGCAGCGGGACCGTCTAACATGCGCCAAAGATACCAGCAGGCGATGGTCCGGAACGGTCGCCAAGGGGCTGCGATCTGTTCCATTTGGGTGATTGTGGCGGGTGCTTCCAGATTATAGGAGCGAGTGATGGATGTACGAATCCCTAAGTCGCCGGTGGGAAACACGTCTGGCCGTTGCAAAGCGAACATCAGAAACATTTGCACGGTCCACACGCCAACACCTTTTACTTGGGTTAAATGCTCAACAATTTCCGCGTCATTCATTGCAGGCAATTTTTTGAACTGAATTTTCCGGCTGACCGTTTTTTCAGCCAAATCTGTAATGTACCGGCATTTTTGACGGCTGATTCCAAAAGGGCGCATTCCCTCCTCCCTCAGCTTTAGAATGGCTGAAGGTTGGATTTTACCTGCATGGGCCGTTGCGGAGGATAGTCTGCCATAAATTGTTCCGGCAGCCTTGCCGCTTAACTGTTGGTAGACTATGGATCTCACCAGAGTCTCAAACTCCGGTTCCCGGTATGATATTTTACAGGCACCAACGGCTTCAATAATGCGGTTCATTACCGGATCGGCGGATTTTAAATGTTGCAGAGCTTTTCTCATGGAACCAGTTCTCATTGTGGAACATCTCGTATGGTAATGAAAGTTTCAGCTGTTCTCCTCCTATTTCTGACAACTTGCTGGGCTCAAAAAGTTCCGGCGGTTCCTGCGCAGGAAGAAATTCCACTCATTCGAGTAGATGTTGACCTGGTAAGTATTCTTTGTTCGGTCCGTGACAAGAAAGGCGCGTTACAAAGCACCCTAACCAGAGATGACTTCACGCTTTTCGAAAATGGAACCCAACAGACTATCAAGAATTTTGCCAGGGAAACGGATCTGCCCTTGACCATCGGCCTCTTAGTAGACGTCAGTGGGAGCCAGGAAGGGCTGATAAGTGAAGAAAAACGGACTGCCAACCTGTTTTTCCAAAAAGTGCTGAGGCCGAAGGATATGGCGTTTGTAATCAGCTTTGGGTCTGAAGCGGAACTGCTGCAAGACTATACCAATTCTCTGAAACTACTCCGAGAGGGATTGGAGGGTTTGCGATTGAACACCTCTGTTTCGGGAATTCATCCCGGACCTGTGCCCAATTCCCCTCAGCGTGGAACGATTATGTTTGATGCGGTGTTCCTTGCAGCTGCCGACAAGCTAAAGGGCGAAGTTGGCCGCAAGGCTATCGTGCTGATCACCGATGGCATGGATTCCGGTTCCCGTGTAAAAAGAGAAAAGGCGATTGAAGCAGCCCAAAAATCCGATGCCATCATATACAGCATCTTTTACGAAGACCCCTATTTCCGGGCTCGCAATCGAGGTTACTATGCCAATGACTCCGAGTTGAAAAAGATGTCGGAGGAGACTGGAGGGAGGGTCTTTCATGTTAGCGGGAAAATGTCGCTGAATGACATTTTTGAGCAAATTCAACAAGAGATGCGCAGTCAATATGCGTTGACTTACTCGTCCACAATTCCCGAAAGGGACGGCGCGTACAGGAAGATTGAAGTTCGTCCGGCAAACAAAGAATTAAAAGTGCAGGCCCGCAAGGGGTATTACGCAACCGCTAACAAGTAAATATAAGTTAGCGTAATTTCCAATAGTTTTCCAGCGCCGATGTAAGCGAAGGCATGGGGGCAATGCCAGCTTGTTCGACCTTCGAGTTGGAAAGAGCTGAGAATTTTGGTCGTCGTGCTGCTGTGCGGTATTCGCGTTCGTTAGTGGGTTTCAATTCCGGATTCAAACCGGCGGATGCGAAAATCAATTTTGCCCAGTTGTACCAGCTAATGGGTTCGCCACCTGCAAGGTGAAATACCCCCCTCATTCGACGTTCCACCAGGTCCAAAGTGCGTGAAGCAATAGCCGGGGCAAAAGTGGGAGATGCAACGTGATCCTCCACCACTTTGATCGGTTGGCCTGATTTCGCCAGGCGCACCATCAATTCAACGAAATTGCCACGCACGGTACCCTGCCCGCCCGGTCCGAAGACTCCCGATACGCGGACAATTAGCGGTTCGACGTAAGCTTGTGCGTAGAGCTCCCCAGCGAGCTTGGAGACTGCATATGCGCCCAAGGGATGGGTTTGGTCGGTTTCGACATATGGACGATTGGTGGTGCCATCGAACACGTAATCTGTAGAAAAATGTACCAAAAGGGAATCCATTTGCCGGCAGGCTACCGCAAGGTTGCGGACAGCAAGGGCATTAGCCGCATAGGCAGCTTGAGGTTCGGTTTCCGCGATGTCGACTTGATTGTAGGCGGCTGCATTGAGAACAACTGCTGGGTCAATTTGCGTTAGGCAAGTTTCAACTGCTCGTTGGTCGGAGATGTCAACGCTGGCCCTGTTCAATGCAGTGACGGCATAGCCTCTTACTCGAAGTTCTTTGACAAGTTCAAGGCCTAATTGGCCGGCACTTCCGAAAACGACTGCTTTCTGCATTCAAACGAAGAATATCATTTTTGTTTGACAAATTGCTAATTCCTCAGCGGCGCACTGGATCGTTTTTTGGGGAAAGTCCCATAATCCCCTCAACCATACGAGCCAATTGGCTCATGTCACTGAGAACTTCCTGCATAGAGAGACCAATGGCGTAACGCTTTTCATCGGGACGGAGAGGGTGTGGTTCAGCCGGTTCGGAATAGCGAACTTCGGCAAGAATCATGGAATCTGGAAGATCAATTTGAATGGCAGCGCCAGCAGGGAGTGGAGCATTGGAAAGGATCCGCAGTCCACTGCCGGAAATATTTTCCAAAGTGCCGTTTATGATCTGGTCTTGTGTTGTAACTCCGTTGCCGATTAGTTTGGCGGACAGAGGTTGATTGATGTCAAATCGAATTTTGGATCGCCGTTCCATGAAAAGCTTATCGGTTGAGGAAACGGTGAGTTGGCGAAAAAGGTACTTATTGGTTGAGAATTTTTGTGCCGATCAAGAATAGGGTAAATGCAAGAAGAAGACTAAATGCAATGATCATACGGCGCATGGTCGTGGCGATGCTCATGCCGTCATCACTGCGTGTATCAGATTCTGATAGCGTAACTTTGTTCGGCAAGCCTTTGGCGGAATTCTTCGACGAATACCGTGGTGTTAGAGGAGAAGATTCACCCCCAAGCGCCTTGACTAGTTCATCCCTGCCATTACGATCTGCGAGAAGAAAAGTAAAAGAATTTGGAGAGTTCAACGCAGATTCCATTCGCTTGCGGATTGGAGCAGGAAGATCCTCTTTGGACTGAAACCATTCGGTATGGTCCAAGGTGGAAACCAGAATCGACTTCGTACGTAGAGTGGATTGCTCCATTTATTCAAGAAAGACCTAATTCAAAAATGACTCTAGGCAATTGCTGGACCAGAAGAGCCGCCAGCATTGTCCATTATAACTTGGATGAACCCTAAAGCGGCTTTGGAAAGCGCCTTATCTTTTCTATAAATAAGTGCTAGACGCCGGGTCATCGGATCGGGGCCCATGCTGATAGGAACCAACCTGCCGGCTGCCGCTTCTTCCTTGCAGTTGGACGCCGAAAGAAATGAGACGCCAAGTCCGGCCATAACAAATCGTTTGATCATTTCGGTGGAATCGAGTTCCATGGAAACTTGAATCTGATCTTCGACCGCATTCATCCAGGTGTTCAATCGGGAACGTGTTGTGCCGCTTTTGGGTAGAAGCAATGGAAAATCGACCAGTGTCTCGGCCCGAATCGTCCCGGCTTTGGCCAGCGGATGGCCAGGGGGAACAATCACTTTGATTTCGTCGCTATGAATGGGCACCACCTGCAACTTCCGTTCTGTGAGGGGCAATTGGGCAATCCCGAAATCGGCCATGTTGTCTAGTACAGCATCAACCACACGGGCTCCATAGGAACGATCTACATGCAATTGAACATTGGGAAACAGTTCTTTGAAATTGGAGAAGACATCGGGCAGAACATAGATGCAAGTAGATTCATTGGCGGCAATGACTAATTCTCCGCGCGGGATTCGTTCCAGTTCATTGATAGTGTCTTGAGCACGGCGACGAAGGTCGAGAATTTGTTCAGCATATTCAGCGAAAATACGGCCTGCTGGCGTGAGAGAAATACGGGTGCCCAATCGATCGAACAAGCTTGTGTTCACTTCCTGTTCCAATTGCCGGACCTGGGCACTAATTGCAGGTTGGGTACGAAAGCAGGTTTGCGCTGCTTTTGAGAAACTTTTCAGTCGGACTATTTCCAAAAAGGTGTGGAGCTGATCTAAATCCATTTGATCACGAGGCTTACAACTTCAACTTGGCTATTGTATCGAATTTATTAACCAAACAACAAAGAAAGACCCAACCCTCCTCTTACAATAGAAGGATGCGCTTGAAAAACAAGGTTTGTATTCTAACTGGAGCGGGAGCAGGTATTGGCGAAGCCATTGCCTTGCGCTTTGCCGAAGAGGGCGCCAGTATGGTGCTGAACGATTTGAATGAAGAAAATGGCCAGCGAGTGGCAGCTTTGATTCATGGCAAAGGCTCAAACGCCGTGTTTCTGGCTGGGGATATTTCCCAAGAGGAAACCGGCCGGCAATTGGCTGATTTGGCCGTAAAGACCTATGGCGGAATCCACGTTCTAGTGAATAATGCAGCCGATTTTACCCAGAAAAATCTGGAAGACGCCGACTTGGCAGATTGGAAGAGAGTGCTTGGGGTGAATGTAATTGGCACCGCTCTGGTATCCAAGGCTTCACTGCCCGCGCTAAAGAAACAAGGTGGATCGATTGTGAACATTGCCTCGATGAGTGGCATTATCGCGCAGCACAATTTCACAACTTACAGTGCCTCGAAGGCTGCGGTAATTATGATGACCCGGAGTATGGCTCTTGACTTGGCACCATTCAAAGTAAGAGTAAATAGTGTGTGCCCAGGCTGTATTTTCACTACTGCCTCGGTAAGGGAAATCGCAAGATTGGGGACAACAGTTGAGGAATGGACAGGCCGAGTTGCCCCCGCTCATATGTTGAACCGGTTGGGTGAGCCAATCGAGGTAGCCAACGCGGCCTTGTTTCTGGCTTCCGACGAATCCAGTTTCATCACTGCTGACCAATTGATGGTTGACGGGGGATATGTTCGTTGGTAAGTAAGCTGCATTTTCTATTCGATCTTGACGGCGTGATTATTGATTCCATGCCTTTGCATACCAAATCCTGGGGAATCTACCTGGAGAACCACGGGGTTTCAGCCGATAGTCTGGTAGCGCGAATGCATGGTAAGCGCAATGACCAGATTGTAAGGGACATCTTCGGAGCTGGGCTGAGCGAAGAGGAGGTGTTTCAACATGGGGCAAATAAAGAGGCGCTGTTCCGGGAAATGATGTCCTTGAGAATTGAGGAATTCCTGGTCCCGGGAGTCGAGGAATTCTTGGAGAGGTATCGCCATCTTGGATTGGGGTTGGGCAGCAATGCGGAGCCAGCAAATATTGACTTTGTTCTGGATAGGGCGGATTTAAGGAAGTATTTTCAAGCAGTTACAGATGGGCACCAGGTAGTTCATCCGAAACCGGCTCCAGATGTTTATTTGAAATTGGCGGAACATTTCGACGTTGATCCATCAGATTGTATTGTTTTTGAGGATTCTGCCACGGGGGTGGCAGCCGGTGTTTCTGCGGGAATGAAGGTAGTTGGAATTGCTACTTCGGAACAGTGGTTGCCGGGTGTGGAGGTTATGGTGCGGGATTTCCGTGATCCTAGTTTGCTGAAATGGTTAGAAGGTCTATAAAGTTACAAAATGTCGGGCTTGGGGGCACGCTGCTTGCCCTGTTCATCCATTGCCAGTGGTCCTTGCTTGCTGACCAAAATCCCCAGTTTCCTGAAATCGGTTTAGAACAAGCCAATGAGCGGATTACGGGCAGCTTTAAACCGGCCCGGTTGCACGAAAAAATCCGGGTTCAAGGTGTAGCTACCGGCCGCGCTTTGGTCTTCCCTGGCTCGCACTTACTCCCCATTCAAAATGAAGCTGGGAGTGGGTTATTCCTTGAAGACTCCGGTGCTTTGATCGATGGCGTACAGCCGGGAGATCGCCTGGAGGTTTCAGGTAGCATCAGCGAACGAGGCGGTATTCCCGTTCTCTCTGTAATTTCCATCGCTAAAATTGGAACGCTCCTGGTTCCGGCACCTCGATCCATCCCTTTGACGGAGGTAAACGGATTCCAGTGGTTAGGAAGCTTGATCATGAGCGAGGGGAAGGTGCGCTCGACGGGTTCCGGAAGTGGTGGATCATTTGTCGATTTAGAGGATAAAGGACAAGTTGTTCGGGTGTACCAGCCATCGGCGGGTCCCTCAGGAAACAGCTGGAAACTCAGCCAAGGAGACAAAGTCAGAGTTATCGGGTATGCCTCCCAATATTGTCCTGTCCCGCCTCACAACCGATTCTTCCAAATTGTCGTGGATGACGCGAGTCGCGTAATTCTGATGGAGCGCGTTTGGGCGGTCGAACCAACGGCAATGTTAGGATTGCTGGGTTTATTAGCAGCTGCATTGGCGATTTGGTGGATGCTGGAACGCCACTGGACCCGCCATCGCAGGACAATTCGGGCACTGAACGGACTGGGCGAAGAACTGCTTTGGGCAAAGTCGCATGGAGAAACAGCAAAGAAACTACGGGAGGGGCTGCCAAAAATCTTGAAGGGATCATCGCTGCGAATTTTCCTTTTCAATAGAAGCAGTCAAACGCTGGATTACTGGGCCAGTCAATTGACTTTCGAAGAGTCTTTGGGGTCCACGGAATTGACGGTGGGGCGGGAGTCTCCATTGGCAGGGGCAGTATTCGCATTCCGTAATAAAACGCTTTTGACAATTCCTGATACCCGGCACAGTCCGTTGCTATCGCAAGAAGCAGCAGCGCAGTTGCCGGCAAGTTTAGTCTATGTGCCGATGATTTGCGCTGGGGAGCCGGTGGGGGTTTTGGAAATATCCTTCGCAAAGCGCAATTACAAGTTGAGCCGGGATGTGCAGGCTTCCAGCCAACATTTGGGGAACCAAGCAGCAATCGCCTTACAATTGCTCCATCAGCGAGACGCGAAGGAGCAACTGGTTCACAGCGAAAAGTTGTCAGCGACGGGACAACTGATGGCAGGGATTGCTGATGAGATTACCTCACCTTTGCAATCGATCAGCCAACTTTCTTCGAGTTTGCTTCGACACAGGTTGGACTCGCTGACCGAACGAACTG
>JAYUSZ010000214.1:0-10675 GCA_043755435.1 Bryobacterales bacterium
TGTTCCAACGCGCGGTCCAATTCGTTCCGGATCCCAGCCAATCCAGTTGCGATGATGCCGATGCTAGCATTTGGCTGCCTATCCAAAAGACTTCGCGTCCAATTTCCCACCTCCTTAATTTCACTCGACCGATCTTCAAAACTCGCACCGTAAACCCGTTCGGCCACTTCGGTGTTGGGGATAATCTTCTGAAGTTGAGTCCCTAACTGCGTGCACTTATCCAGCACCTGTTGCTGCAGCGGAGTGAATTCGTCAAAACCGGCAAGCATTAAATGGCTGGGTGATTGCTCAAGCCCAATTGCAACCGCTCGTTCCTGACCAGCCGTCGTGATCCAACCTCGGTCTCTTGCCTTAATTTCAAACCGCTTCACCCAACGGCGAAATGCCTTGCCGTCAACATGGTTTTCAAAAGAAGGATCATTGAGGGGAACATTCCATGTTTCCACCAGCCGCCAAGCCCGCCGGGCTGCTTTGGCCGCCGCTGGAAGATCCAATAGCTGAATTCCATCTTCGGCAATCGCCTGTTCCCAAAGCGCGGTTTCCTGATGCGCGTTCATTACAACTTCTGGTGCAAAAGAAGCCTGGTGCAGCCGATTGATTAAAACAGGCCAGGAAAAGATCTCTGCTGTTGGCCAGACCACCTTGCCGCGTGCACGCTGCCACTCGTCGAACAATATTCGATGACTGCGCGCCAGCCGTAGATTCGCAGTCGCCAGGGTTGCGCCTTCTTCCAAATTCTGAAGTGTGGATTTGGGCATGAATCATTTCATTGTACGGAACGATATACTAAACCGATGAAACAAATTTTGTTGATCCTCACACTACTATTCACTATGACTACTTTTGCCAAAACTCCTGCCCCCTCTCCTTCCCTTAGAAAAGATGGAGTCTTTTATGAAATGCGCATCTATCATGCTGCCCCTGGAAAATTGGAAGACCTCCACAAACGCTTCCGGGACCATACGATTGCTCTATTCAAAAAGCACGGTATGGAAATTGTTGGATTCTGGGGTCCTATGGATAAAGAAGATGGCGCTGAAGGAAAGCTGATTTATGTGCTTGGCTACCCCAGCAAGGAAGCCCGCGATGCTTCCTGGAAAGCGTTTCAGGCTGACGAAGCTTGGACCAAGGCACGCACTGCATCTGAGTTAAACGGCAAGCTCGTGGACAAGGTGGAATCAGTCTACATGAAATCCACAGATTACGCGGGGCACAAGTAGGAATGGCCGGTACAACTTTTCAAGGATTCATAGTTCGCAAAGGCGTTGATGGAAAACCCATCGGCGCGATTGAGCAAATTCTCCGCGATGACCTTCCTGCAGGGGAGGTCACCGTTGAGGTTGCCTATTCCACTCTCAACTATAAAGACGGACTAGCTGTCACTGGAGCCCCCGGAGTAATTCGTAGCTTTCCTCTTGTCCCCGGGATCGATTTTTCTGGAACTGTGATTGATTCTCAATCGCCAGACTATGCTGCCGGTGATCAGGTCGTGGCGACTGGTTGGGGACTTGGCGAGAAGCATTGGGGTGGGCTTGCGCAGTTGGCCCGCGTGCCTTCCAGCTTTCTAGTGAAACTTCCAGCAGGATTGGATTTGAAGAGGTCCATGGCAATCGGTACTGCTGGATTCACGGCAATGCAATGCGTTATCGGTTTGGAGCGTCACGGATTGAGAACTTCCGCGAAGGAAGTCGTGGTTACAGGAGCGGTCGGCGGAGTTGGATCCATCGCGATTGCAATCTTAGCCAAACTAGGCTACAACGTTGTTGCTTCCACGGGACGTGCCGGAGAACACAACTATCTTTACTCACTAGGTGCAAGCAGTGTTATTGACCGAAGCCTGCTGGCAACACCTTCAGGCAGACCGATGGACGCTGAGCGTTGGGCGGGTGCAGTGGATACCGTTGGCGGCGAAACCCTTGCCGGCCTGGTCCGCAGCATGATTTCAGGCGCCTCGATTGCAGCTTGTGGCGTAGCTGGTGGACCCAATGTGGCAACTACAGTCTTTCCATTCATCCTTCGCGGCGTTAATCTACTGGGGATTAACTCAGTGACAGTGCCTTATGCCGAACGCGTTGAAATCTGGCGTCGTCTGGCCGTAGATCTTCCAATGGAAAAACTCGACAGTATGACTACGGAAGCCGGTCTAACCGACCTTCCAGAACTTGGCAAGTTGATCCTCAAGGGCCAGTTAAAAGGCCGCACTGTAATCAAACTTTAGGCATGCCATGCTTGCGTGGTCCCAACACCATGTAGGTGACCAAAGCCACGCCAGCATGCTTGTTTTCGTCGTCGTGGATATCAACACTACCCACGCAAATTTGTTTTCCCACCCGAATCAACTTCGCGCGGGCAGTCACTTTTTTCCCCCACACGGGCCGGAAGTAATTCACCTTGAGTTCAATCGTTGAAAGCATCATGGTAGCTGCGAAGTGACGCACCAATGCCAGTCCCACTGCCGCATCCGCCATGGATGCAGTAACCCCTCCATGCAACACTTGCGCCACATTGCGGAATTCTTCACGAAGGTTCAAGGAAATGGTTAGCCCGTCGTTATGAACTTTCACAACTTCAATCCCTAGATGGGTGTTAAACGGCATGTGTTTGGTGAATTCCTGCATCTGCTCTAGAGTATATTTCTTGATCATTACTTTTTCTTCGGTGGGTATTTTTGAAAAGCTTTCACAACCATGTTTGGTAGCCGTTTTTCAAGCTTTGCAGGATCGTCCTGATGATCCACACAATGTGCGCGCCATGCCAATTCCTTTGTCGCACTGTTTCTCAGGTCAATCACCAAAGTGTCTTTAGCTTGCACATAGACCTGTTTTCGAGTATTTGTTTTTCGTTCAATGACTCGTCCTCTTGGTCCCACGGTTGTAACTCGGTCGCTGGGCCCCAGCACTGTTTGCCTTTTCTATTCCATCGCCCAAACGGAAAGTTACGTTTAGTTCGCCCTTTGATTCTACCTGCGTCAATCCCTTCAATTTGAGTTGTTCCACAATAGAAGCGCGAAGATTCTTTTCCACCAATTCGCTATTCAACATCGGGTTCTTGGCATTAATTTTGCCTTCCCGAATAGTGAAAGTTTTGAATTGTGCGAAATCTAGTGCATGGTCAAATTCCGTGTCAATCTTTTGCGCGAAGCAAGCGTAAGCAAGAAGGGCCCAGGCAACAAGTATTCGCATCTTCTGAGTATATCTTCCAGTTATTCATTGCGTAGTCAGAACAACTGCAATCGAAGCCGGGGCCAGCCGCTTTCGCGGCAAGGCATCGGGAATCGGGGTCGCCATGGTCCTCGATTGCCCATAAACAGAGGTCGTGAACAAACGGGAAACCGTAACGGCATTCAATGTGGTTGCCAGAGGCAATGCGACACCAAACAAAGTGAATACAGGCTAGGAGAATGTTCCGGTTCAGCTGGAAATGGAGAAGGCGTTCTGCCGGTAGGTAAAGCAGGGAGCGCATGAAGAAGCAACGGAAGCAATACGCGCACGAAGAGAAGGTCGCCATCCTCAGGCGGCATCTGCTAGATGGGCTCCTTCTCCCGGGCCACCACCCACTCCGCCGAGCAGGAGCGGACCACCAACCTGTCCGCACGATACGCGGGATCAGATCGTGGATTTCGTCCGGCGCTGGTCGGAGAAGACCGAGATCGGCACCGGGCGGTTCATCAGGTGGCTCGACATCACTGCCAGCAAGTTCTACGACTGGCGGGAACGCTACGGCAAGGTGAACGAGCACAACGGCTGGGTTCCCCGGGATTTCTGGCTGGAGGATTGGGAGAAGCAGGCCATCATCGGCTTCCATTTGAAGAACCCGCTGGAAGGCTACCGGCGGCTGACGTTTATGATGCTGGACGCCGACATTGTGGCGGTGAATCCGACCAGCGTTTGGCGGGTGCTGGGGCAAGCGGGACTGTTGTCAAAGTGGAACGGCAAGCCGTCGAAGAAGGGCACGGGATTCCCAGGTAGGAGGTGGAGGGAATCGCTGTTCCGACGGTCTCGGTTCGGAAGCCTTGCGCGGGGGGGCGATGAGCGATACATTGAGTGGAGGTAACGGAAGCCTGCCGATCAAGGCCACCAATATGGTCCAGCTTTTCACAATTGTTGTTCTGCTTGCGGGCCACTTGTGGTCGCAAACAACGGTCGAGCAGGGTCGCTTGGAAGATCTGAACTTCGTCAGGACGCAGTTGCCACGGCTGCACGCGAACTTCTTCTTCCAATTGAATTCCCAGGAATTCGCGACGGCGGCGAATCGTCTACAAGGGCGCGCAGGTCTGCTGACCGACGCCCAATTCCACGTCGAGCTTGCGCGGTTGGTGGCGATGGCAGGAGACTCGCATACCTCCATTGCGTTGGAGGGAACCGCAGCCGCGAACTTGGGCTTCAAGGTGTTTCCTGTTGTATTCCGATGGCTTGACGACGGTGTGTTTGTAACGGGGACAGCACCGAAGTACTCACGGGCTTTAGGGACGCGCCTGATCCGCGTCGGCGACACGCCCTTAGACCAAGTGTTGCAACTACTCGGAACTGTGATTCCGCACGAAAACCAACAGTGGCTCCGCTTCCGGGCCGCGCGATACCTGCGTGGCCAACAGGTACTGCAAGGTCTGGGGCTGCTGCCCCGCGATTCCTCGTCGCCATTTACGTTTCAGGATCTGGGCGGGAACGAGTTCACTCTCTTGCTGGATTCCGAGGGTCAAGCAGTAGCCTCCGCGCCTGAACCAGCCGAAGGGCCTCTCCCTTTATACCTGCGGAATCCGGGCCGGAACTATTGGTTTACCTACTCTGCCGCTCTACGGTTGCTGTACTTCCGATACCGGGCCTGTGTGAATGATCCCAGTGATCCGTTTTCGGCCTTCGCGGCGAGCCTGCTGCGGACCCTTGACGCGAATCCAGTAGATAGCCTAGTGCTTGATTTCAGAGACAACACTGGAGGGGATTCGTCGGTCATCAATCCTCTGCTCGACGGTTTGGGGCAGCGCCTGTCGCGGCTGCTGTCTAATCCACAGTTCCGAACCTTCACAGTAATCAACAAGGGGACGACTTCCTCAGGCCTGCTGAATGCCGAATCCTTGAAATCGGAGGCTCTGCAGGTTGCCGCTCAGTTTCCAGGACAGGGTATCGAAAGTAGGCTGGTCGTGACCGGCGAACCCACAGGCGGCAAGCCTGAACATTATGGCAGCGTAAGCGGATTTGTGTTGCCCTCGTCCCGGCTCACTGGGCAGTATTCCACGCGATTGTTTTCGCCGCTTCCAGGCATCCCCTCGCGAGATTCCTTTGAGCCAGACATTCCTGTCGGTATTCGCTCCACGGATTACTTCGCGAGGACTGATCCCGTCTTGACTGCGATTATCGCGCGTTGGGCTGGTCCGGTGCCTGCGCCTTCCGGCAACGCGATCGTCGTTAATGGCGCGAGCTTTCGAACTGAGACCGGCCTTGCACCTGGCTCTTTCGCGGCAGCCTTTGGTAACTTCGGCCGCCCGCCGGACCAGATTCTCGTGGCTGGGGAACCCGGGCAAATCGTCAACGCGGGCACCGCCCAAGTCAATTTCATCATGCCTGCCGCAGTAACTCCGGGATCGGCGGCCGTTTCCCTACGATCTGCTGGAACGGAATTGGCTGGGGGGACGGCAACGATCACGCGGGCGTCGCCAGGGCTGTTCATTCTTCAGCCGGCGGATCCCAGCCAGCCGGGTGCCGTCCTGAATGAGGATTACTCCGTGAACAGCCGCACTAATCCGGCTCAGGCCGGTTCGATTCTACAGATCTTTGCAACCGGTCTCCATCCACTTGATGCGTCGGGTTCTACGGTTCAAGTGCTTGTATCGAGTGTTACGGCTGACCTCCTATATAGCGGGCCCGTTGCCCAATTTCCAGGACTGTGGCAGGTGAACGCGCGTCTGCCCGTTTCGCTTAGCGGCCAAATTGATCTCGTCCTGATCGAACGTAACGTTTTCAGCAACGCGATAACGATTTGGGCCCGCTGAGATGATTCAGACCAAGCAGCGTGCTTCAGCTACACTTAGCTACACTAATTTGCCAGAAATCGGGAACCAGGCTACCAATTCCGCGCACCGCGACAAAGTTTCCGGAAATAGAACCCGGCTAGTCGCACAGTATAAAGTTCCTTGGTACTGCCGGGCCGCAAGTCCCGTTGGAGGAAGCGTGGAACTGCGCTCCGTCCAGATAACGGCGCGTTGATGCTACCAAAAGTAACTTCCGAGTGGCCGACCTCCCGAAATTGAGCGACTTCGATCTACGCTGCGTCGCCCATTTGTTCTTACTCGAAGGGGGCCGCAGTCCGCACGGTAATACGGCTAACCGGTTTGAGGTCGAAGGCATCGCTATCGCCAGCTTTCCACTTGCGATAGACTTGATCGTGATGCCGACTCGACGCGAACTTTTGGTGGCTGCCGGATCGTCAGCTCTGTCGCAAACGAAAGTGGCTGGAGCCAACGACCGCCTTCGTTTTGGAGTAATTGGCGCTGGGGCGCGTGGCGCCTTCCATGCACGCCGCCTGGCTCTCCGGTCGGATGCGGAAGTTGTCTCCGTTTGCGACGTCTACCAAACCCGCGCGGAGGCGGCCCGCCAACAGTCAAAGGTCAAAGAAGACGTCGTCAAGGACTACCGGCGTGTCCTTGACCGGAAAGACATTGATGCGGTCGTCGTGTCGGTTTCCGACCACTGGCACACGCCGATCTTGCTCGATGCGCTCGACTCAGGCAAGGATGTCTTTCTCGAGAAACCGATGACGTGGCGTATCGAGGAAGGCCACGACATCGTTAAGTCCGTGAATCGCACGGGACGAGTACTTCAGGTGGGCACCCAACAAAAAAGCGGCCCACACTTTCTCGAGGCCAAACAGCGATTCTTCGATTCGGGGCTGATCGGAAAAGTCTCCCTGATCCGGACGTATTGGATCGCGAATCGCGGCTTTTTCCGGCATCCGCCCAAAGGCTTCGCCTTCCGGCCCGACGAACTCGATTGGAACCTGTTTCAAGGACGGGCGCCGAAGCGGCCTTTTGATGCTCAGCGCTACTTTGGCTGGACGATGTTCCAGGACTACTCGACCGGACAACCAGGGGGCGTCTTTACTCACTTAGTGGACACCGCCCACATGATGCTCGGTCTCGCTGCGCCTTCGGTTGTCGTCGCCTTGGGCGGCAACTTCGAGTTTTCCGAGGATCGAGACACTCCCGATACCATTAGCCTGCTCGCCGAATACCCTCAAAAAGTTACCTTGACGGCGGATGCCACTCAATCGAGTCCGCGTGACATCGTGGATGTCGAATTCCATGGCTCTGGCGGAGTTTTGAATATTTTCCGCAAAGGGTATAAGTTTCGGCCGAACGATTCCGGAGCGCCGGTGATTGAAGCCATGGGCGTGGACGCCGACGGTCCACACATGGACAACTTCATCCAGGCGGTGCGCAGCCGGAAGCAGCCCAATGCCGATGTGGTGTACTCCCACTACGTCACAGCCATCTGTCACATGGCCAACTTGTCCTACTTCGGGCGGCGTCGAGTAGATTGGGATCCCGCTTGGAATGTCGAGGCCCTATCGAAATGAGCCGCATTTTTCTGCTTGCGGTTTTCGCTCTTCCCTTATCGGCCGCTGATCCGGTTCGCGCCATGGTTGTTACCGGCGGCCACGATCACGAACCGTCGTTTTATTCCGTGTTCGATGACCCGCGCATTGCGGCGAACGTGGATCCTCATCCGAACGCCTTCCGCAGCGACCTAACCAAAAAATACGACGTTCTGGTGCTATACGACATGATGCTGGATCTCGGCGACGACAAGCGCCGCGCAAACCTCCGCGCGTTCGTAGAAGCCGGAAAAGGTGTCGTTGTGCTCCACCATGCGATCGGAAACAACACGAACTGGACCTGGTGGACGGATGAAGTTGTGGGCGGACGATACCGGTTCAAACGGGAAGGCGATATCCCAGCTTCGTCATTTAAGCACGACGAGATGGTGAAGGTCAGCATCGTAAAGAAACACCCGGTGACGGCGGGTCTTGACGACTTTATCATTCGCGATGAAACGTATAAGGGAATGTGGATTTCGCCGCGGGCAGAGACTCTGTTACGTACCGACAATCCGACGAGCGACGGACCCATCGCGTGGCTGGGCTTACATCCCAAAGCGCGTGTCATCTACATCCAACTGGGTCACGATCATCATGCCCACCGGCATCCGAGCTTCCAACGGTTGATTGGCAACGCGGTTATCTGGGCCGGCGGCCGATAGGGCCGCTGCGGCTCAACGTGCAAAACGAGGGCCCCCCGCTCGGGATCAGCCGACTCGTCTAAGGTCATGACCGCTCACTTAATTAAACGGGAAACCCGCATCGCTAGTCCAGATGATGCTGGTTGCGCAATCGGAAGTTATCCACCTCCGTTGAATTGAAGCTACCCACGGTAGCTTCCGGATAACGTAAAAATAACCGGTCCAAGTCTGCTTGCCAGCTTTTCAGCGTAAGCGATTTAGAATTAAGTAGTTTGGCCGGTTAAGCCGAACCATCCAGGAGCAGTGACCAGTGGGGGGTCCGTCACTGCGAGGCGCCGCGCTTCCTGATCGGTGAGTGGCTTCGGCACGAGCCCAGTATGCCCAAACGAAACGTGGCGTTGCTTATCTTAAAACACCCTAGCCAGGGTCGACGAAGATTCCGTCGGATATCGGCACCAGATGTCAGCTCCACCTGCCTGCGCATCCGGAAGTTGGCCGCCCTGGTCGCGGCGGCGCTACCTGCCGGGCGGGGAAGAAACCCAGTTATTTGCTGGCCAATCCACCCTCTATGCTCGGTCCTAGTCTAGTGCCCGTCTTGGTCCCTAAGAATAGAGAGTTAGACTTTCACGCTGTGAAACTGTGCAAGAGAATGTGCAAGTTTCTGCAACCTGGTATCTCTCGCACCATCAAGCATAATGGTACTCAACGTCCGTCCAAAAAGACTTGTTATTTCTTCAGCGCACCTGTCCAGTTCTGGACCAGCGTCACGGGCTGGATCGTTCCGTCTCCAGCGGGGATCGCCGTCAAAATCCGCTGGCCGTCCGCCGAAACCTCGTAAGGGTAGCCTGCCGCTGAAGTGAGCCTGGAACCGGTGATGGTCAGCAATGCATGCGTGGGGCCTGCCTCGATGTTCTGCTCGCTGATCCGAGTTTCTGTGGCCATCAATTTCCCATCGAGCGCGATATAGTAGAGCTCCCTCTCATCCCGGCGCCAGCGCGGCCTCTTACCGCCGTTCGTCGAGATCTGGTGTCTCTCGCTTGGCCGGGAGAGAGGCGTCACGTAAATCTCTTACTGCCCCGAGAGATCAGAATTGTACGCCACCCACCGGCCGTCGGGCGAGAACTGGCCCAAACTTTCGTTGAAACCGGTCTTGAGGAGAGGTTCAGGCTTGAGAGACTCGCCGGGCCGGTCCTGCGCAAGCGGCAACAACCATATTTCTTGCCGCGGAGTACCGCCAGTGTGGTAAAGAAGGAACTTGCCATCGGGGGACCAACTCGTGGGAACCTTATTTGTGTCACTGGCGTAGAGAAGTTCCTCCGAGCCAGCGCCATTTGCCGGCTTGCGGAACAAGTCGTACTTTCCCTTACGCGTAGAATTGAGAATGACACTCAGGCCGTCTGGCGACCATACTCCGTAATACTCGCCTCCCGGATCGGAAGTAAAGCGGGTGGGCAAGCCCCGTGCGCCATCAAACAACCAGAGATCGTAGTTTCCGAGCGCATCTGGAGCCGAGGCCAAGAGATTACGCCCGTCGGGCGACAACTCGATACTGAAAAACGCCCGCGGGTCGCCGAGCGTCTTGATCGGCTTCCCTGTGCGGTCGAACCAGGTAAGTTGTCTCCGTCCGCCGCCCGAACCTGTCTGGTACGCCAGCAACCCCGAACTGGAAGCAGAGAACGCGCCGACCGACACCAAATCCAAGAACCGTTGGACTCCTTCCGCGATCGGCTCCGCTTCTCCACTCGTTCGCAGGGAGCCTAAGTCGAACGGCTGAGCCATTAGAGAGGTTCCATTCAAATAGAGGAGGCGCCCGCCGGCGTAGATGGCGTTAGAGTCAGCCTCTCCGATGGCGGCGCTGTCGGTGGAACTGAGCGACCCGGCGCGGATGGTCATGCGGCCGGACCCTCCCCACGACGCGAAGAGAAAATGCTCGCCATCAGGTAGGAACCATGGGAAGCCGTTGCTACCGGAATAACGCGCAACGGGGCTGGCTTTGCCGCCGTCCTGGGAGATTTTCAGCAGCGGAGCGAAAATCGTCGGCGCGAAGACGATTTCACCTTTCGCGCTCCAGGACCCGCCGTAACCAGTGGAAGCGGACGCCTCGGCCAGCGCAACGGGCGACCCACCTCTCGTGTCGATCTTCTTGAGCTTTCCGTCCGCGAAGAACCCCACCCACAAACCATCCGGCGACCAGAATGGAAAAATCCCACTGTCGGTTCCCTGCAACCGTTGTGCTGTGGCAGAATTCAACGACCGAATCCACAACTGGCTCCTGCCATCCTGCCCGGTCGCGGCGAACACCATTCTCTTCCCATCCGGAGAAAGCGACATGGGGCCGAGGTTGGTCGCGAAGGCGAAGGAGGTTGTCTCGGGAGGCAGGATCGTCGAATGCAACACGGCTTGCTGGGGCTCTGCTTCGCGAAAATGGACCAAAGCCAAAGTGG
>JAYUSZ010000215.1:0-4247 GCA_043755435.1 Bryobacterales bacterium
GGCCGAAACGTCGTTGGCTAATGTGTAACCAACCACGGAACCTTTGCTGCCAAGTACTACGGCGAGCTCTGGTTCCGGTGCAGTGAATTTGGAATCGGACCGGATACCGATGTCTTTACCAGGTCCAACACAGACGCGTGCCGTTCCTTTGAAGAACACTTCAGGACGGTGCGCCTTGTCGAATACATAGGCGTAGAAGCCCTCGCGAGTATTGTGTTCAGCATCGCGGAAGCTCGCCGACATTTCATACGTGCAGCCACAGGCCCATACTTCAACAGGCTTGATGGGGATGATGGGGCTGGCTTGCACTCGCTGCTGGCTAGCCAAGCTGGTTGCCAGCGGAGGCAGAGTTGTATTTTCCACTTCACTGCGGACGATCAGGTCCAACAGTGTATGGCCAGGGATAGGCCGGGCGTGGCCATTTTCAAAAATGGCTGCCGTGATTTCGTTATTCCAACGGATTTGTCCAATGCGCATTGTTTTGCCTAGTTCACTTTAGTACTTGAGATAAATTGTCTTGTAATCGCTGTAAAAATCCATGGCAGCAGGACCTTGTTCCTTTGGGCCGAAACTCGAATCCTTGGTACCGCCGAATGGCAGTTGATATTCTACACCAGCGCTAGGAAGGTTCACAGTCAACAGCCCTGCTTCCATTCCATAAATGAAATCGAAGGCGCGGGAAAGATTGCTGGTTTGGATGGATGCGGAAAGGCCAAATGGAATGTTGTTGGCAATGCGCATGGCATCGGCAAAATCCTTGGCCTTCATAATCGCCAGCACGGGTCCAAACACTTCTTCCTTGGCCAGCGTATGTTCTTCTTTCACGTCAGCAAAGACAGTTGGTTCCACAAAGTAACCCTTGTCATAAGCGCCGCCAGTAAGTTGTTTACCGCCACACAATGGAGCGCCGCATTCTTTCTTGCCGATTTCAATGTAATGCAGATTAGTCTTCAACTGACCGGCATCCACGGCGGGTCCAATATCAATGCCGGCTTCCATGCCGTTGCCTACTTTCAACTTCTTCGTGCGTTCCACCACAGCGGCCACGAACTTATCGTAGATGGCTTCTTCCACAATGGCGCGGCTGGTGGCGGTGCACTTTTGGCCAGTGGAGAACATGGCAGCATTCACCACGTTTTCGACAGCAGAAGCGAAATCGCAATCGGCCAGAACGATAGTTGGATTCTTGCCGCCCATTTCCAGTTGAATACGCAAGCGGCGCTTGGAGGCTTCCGAATGGATCCATTCGCCCACTTCGCAAGAGCCAGTGAACGAGATGGCTTTCAAACCCTTGGCTTTCACCATGGCTTCGCCCAACGTTGCGCCGGAACCAGCCACGAAATTGATGACGCCTTTGGGAACACCCGCTTCGTGGCAAGCCTCAACAATACGCCAGGCGCACAGCGGGGCAACGCTGGCAGGCTTGATAACAACGGTGTTGCCGCAAACCAAAGCAGGGGCCATTTTCCAGGCTGGAATTGCAATGGGGAAATTCCATGGTGTGATCAGCCCTACCACGCCGATGGGTTTGCGGATGGCAAACATATGAACGCGATCACGTTCAGAAGGAACAAGATGCCCTGGAAGCCGAGAGCCTTCACTGCCGAAATAGCGGAAGATATTGATGGCCCGGCGAACTTCGCCTTTGGCTTCGGGAAGCGTCTTGCCTTCTTCACGAGTCATCTCGGCGGCAATGGATTCAAACTTGCGATCGAGGATATCGGCAACTTTGAAAAGCAGCGCGCCACGCGCTGGACCAGGCATGTTGGACCACGCAGGGAAAGCGGCATCGGCTGCTGCCACTGCTGCTTCCATATCTGCTGCCGAACCTTTTACAAACAGTCCGACCACTTCGTCGGTATTCGCAGGATTGCGATTTTCAAAGGTGAGACCATCGGTCCATGCGCCGTTGATGTAATTACGAAACGTTTCGCTCATGAGTGTCCTTAGGCAAAAGTGCTATTACTTGGTTGTGAAATCCACTTTGGGGGCTTGCCGTGCGCCGGGGTCGGTTTTAAAGTACGCTTCCTCGCGGGTGTAGCCGAAGAAGCTTGCTGCTATGTTGTTGGGGAACAGCACGATGTTGGTATTGTATTTTTGAACCGCTTCGTTATATTTGCGGCGCTCCACGCTGATGCGGTTTTCTGTGCCGGAGAGTTCGTCCATCAATCGTGCGAACTGTTCGTTGGACTTCAATTGCGGGTAATTCTCCTGCACGACGAGTAAGCGGCTGAGGGCACTGTCAATCTGAGAATTCGCCTGAATTTTTTCGGCAGGGGTACGGGCACCCGCCATGGCTGCTCGGGCGTTGGCGATGTTGGTGAAAACTTCCTTCTCCTGATTCGCAATCCCCTTGACGGTATTGACCAGGTTGCCGATCAAATCGGAACGGCGCTGCATGGCGACGTCCACCTGTGAGAAGGCGGCTGCAATGCCCTCTTTTTCTGTGGCCATGCTATTGCGGGCACCTACAACCTGACCTCCAACTGCGAACAGCAGCAGGGCGGCAACACCAAGCGCGATTAATCCAAATTTCATAAATTTGCTCCTAGATTCCTTGAAATCGTAAAATTACTCTAAATGATCCACGGCTTCCACCAGGATCTGAATTTGCGCTAAATAGCGATCGAACAACTGCGTGGCGGCCACGGGGAGTTTCTTGGTTGCGCCTTCTCTTAGATCCAACAAAGTATAAAACGGTTCAGGGTCAATTCCGAACTTCGCCTTCAACTGGGTGATGGCAGCGCGCTTCTTCCATTCTACCGGTTGGCCAGACACGGTAAGCGCATGGCGGGCCAGAACCACGAATGTGGCGGAAGAATCTACCATCAGACGACTAAGCAATTCATCATCATCCCAAACGCTGGCTGCCTTTTGGCGGAGCCGTAACATTTTTGAACGCAGTTCATGCTCAATTTGGGTTCGGTAATTGATGGTGCTGACCGTGAGACCGGCGATTACGTCTTTTCCGAACAGAATTTTACGGTTGGCCTGCATGTCCTTAAATTCAATGGGGAAAGAGTCCGTGGAACGCTCCACTTCTTCCATACTCATGAGCAAAGGAGAAGGGTTTCCTTTTTCGCGCCAGAAGCGGAAAACACCGCCGGCAACAGCCAGTTCGACGGATGTTACTTGGGTAAGGACACAGAGGACATTCAGGTCGGAGTAATCCTTGTGCAATTCTCCGTCGGCCCCGGAACCGTAGAGGACTACTGAGACCACCTTCTCGCCAAAGGCTTTGTTGATCTTCTCAACTAGTTGTGTGATTGACTTGTCCATAATTGCCTACCAATCGCGAGAAGCGCCGCCACCGCCGGAATCGCCGCCGCCGAATCCGCCAAATCCACCACCATCGTAGCCGCCGAAGCCGCCGCCATCGCCACCACCCCAACCACCACGACGACCACCTCCGCCGCCCATCATACCGAGAATGTTTCCAATTAAGAAACCGCTGCCTCCGCCGCCGCTGGAAAGCAGGATCAGCAGAAAAACAACGCCAATGATGATGAGGGGGAGCGGAATCCCCTCGCTATCTGGCCGTGGCCGCGAAGTGCGCGGAGCCTGAATGGTTACGCCCTTGGCTTTGGCGATGCGTTGGCCGATGATGCGCGTGCCTTGAATTAAAGCGTCCGAAAAGTTCTGTTCCTTAAAGGCTGGGCGCATGGCATCCAGCACACTGCCGGCAAAACCATCGGGCATTATGGGTTCCAGGCCATAGCCCACTTCAAGGCGAACACGGCGATCTTTCACTGCCACCAGAAGCAGAGCGCCTTCGTTCTCTTTCTTCGAACCAATACCCCATTTGCGGAAAAGCAGATTGGCTACATCTTCAATGGGTTCGCCTTCCAGGGTTTGAACGGTGACAATGGCAAGTTGCGCGCCGGTGGATTGTTCAATGGCGGTGCAATAGCGTTCCAGTTGAACTTTGGTGTTGGGGTCGAGGACACGCGCGAAGTCGCTGATGTACCCCTCAGGCTTAAGTGCTGAGAAGTCGAAGGAGAAAGCGATTGTGGAGAGCGTGGTTAGGGCGCAGACCCTGGCCAGCCGGCCGAAAGTAGTCAAACCATGATTCTACTAGATTGAGGGGTGTTGGAGGAGAAAATCGTTGATTGCATCCACTATTCAAAAACCAGCGTATCCTTTATACATGCCCAATTCTGAAGGCGACGTAACATCTCAACAGATGCACATGACCTGCATGGAAGTTTGGGGCGGAAGCCATCTTACTGAGCAGAGCGTTGAACTTG
>JAYUSZ010000216.1:0-10662 GCA_043755435.1 Bryobacterales bacterium
ACCGGTCAGCGTGTTGCTGATCAGGTCGCTGTTGACGGACAAAGAAGCCAGTCCGTTAGGCGTAATCAAGCAGGAGCAGCAGGAAACCAGCTGTTCATCAGGCGAGAACGCATATACGTTCACGCAGATGTTGCCAGCTGCGCCGCCGAATCCAGGGCCGTTCAACGACGCGCCATTGGCACCAGTGTTGGTGAGGTTAATCACCGAATCACCGGATGTCAGGTTGGCCGCATAGCGGATCTGGAAGGATGTGTCTTGACCGAATGCAGCTACGGACAGTGCCATAGCCGCGAAAGTGAGAGTAAGTTTTGTGTGCATGAAGGTGCCTCCGATGAAAACTCTAACATCCATCTTACTTTCCATCAATCCCCTAAAAGATGTAATCACCTGGATGTACTTATAGGTCCAGTACAGAAACTATGTTTGTATTTACAACAAGTTACTATACTGTGACAACAACAGAGGTGAAACGGTCAATGTAAACGAATGCGTTTTGCTGCGAAAAAAGGGTATTTATAAGTTTTTCGTGATGACACATGGTATCTATTGAGATACCTTGACAAATACAATCACGTATATTACGATACATCCACAACGCGAATAGTCAGTAAGTGGGCTCAAGCCACGGTGTATTAGTTATGGTGCGCGTGTTAGTAGTAACAGTACGAACGAAAGAATAAGTGAGAAAGTACCATGGACACCAGTCTGGGAAAAGAGAGTCCCACCAAAAATGGAAAGCAAATGCTTGTATTGAAAAGACGGTCTCGACTGGTGACCTTTCGGGTTTCTGCTGAGGAACACGACGCGTTAATGAGATCCTGTGTGTCCTCCGGAGCCCGCAGCATCGCCGATTTCGCCAGAGCTTCGGTTCTGCACACAGCACAAAGAGTGGATTCTCCCACCGCCACCCTCAGTGGTGATTTGAGTACGTTAACCAAATCCCTGGGCGACCTGGATGCGTCTTTAAGTGAAATTAGAAAAAGAATTCGAGGAGTACTCGGTATCCCAGTAGATGGGGCCGACAACCGCGACGGGGCTCGAGCAAGAAGCCAACGCGCGGGAGAGTAGCAAAGTCCGTCGGAGGGCATCGATGTATTGGTTGCGAGTTAAATCGCAATTGGGCCGTGGCTTGTTTTCCGCCACGTTGTTCCTGATTGCGCAAGCTGTTTTATCGCAGCAAGCGAAGGCCGGATTTATAGGAGAATACTCAGTCAATCTTTTTACCGTGACGAACGTGAACGGAAGTGGGTCTGCAATGACCCCCGATAACGGTCTCACCCTGTTGATTACTGGCCCCAATAGTGGAAGTGGTTTGGATGGCTTTACCGATGTGACAACGTTTGCAGGTAGTTCCGGGTTGATCCGGTTTCAGTACCTCTATTCTTCGCTCGATTTGCCCGGTTACGATTTTGCTGGTTATGTGTTGGGGACTTCGTTTGTTCCCTTTGCCGATACAGACGGACAGTCGGCTACTGTTTTGCTGTCTGTGAATAGTGGCGATAAGTTTGGTTTTCGGGTGGGCAGCCTGGATAACAGTGGAGAGCCTGGTGTTCTTGCTGTTTTTGATTTCAGTGCTCCAGCGTCCGCCGTTCCTGAACCTGGTACCGGGCTTTTATTCCTGGTCGCAGGGGCCGCAGCATTACTAGTTGGTCGTTTAGAAACAAAAAGGAGAACCGTTTTAGGACTGGCGTTAGCAGCAACTTTTCCTTTATTCGGGCAAACACGGGTTTATAGCGGCGCGGCAGCTGGTCAATTGACGCTGATTCGCTCTGTGAACCCACAGCAAACACAGGTATCTTTGAATTCCCAGACGGTTATGCAGTTGAGATCTTTTAGGCAAAACAGAAATGTCGGCGAAGAAATGGCCCCGGGCCTTTCACAAAGAGTGCAACCACTACGGCTGCCTCGCTCTCCTTTTGCCGCTTCCTTCTCCGCTGTCCCCACAACATTTACAGCAACTCGTCCTCTTAGTGTGGTCCCAGGACCGGCCGCCGTTGGTTTTGACGGTCTCACTCATCTCGATCAGCGTTTAGCCAATGGTGGCAATCAGTTCAGTGTGGAGCCACCAAACCCGTCCATTGCAGTTGGAAATGGGTTCGTTTTGGAAGGCGTCAATAATGCCATTCAGATCTATACCGTTTCCGGAACACCGCTGTTTCCCAAAGCTCTTTCCACCAATGAATTGTTTGGATTGCCGCCGACCATCGACCGCTCTACTGGTGCAAACGGTCCTTTTCCCACCGACATGCGTGTCTTCTTCGATGCTGGCATTAACCGCTGGTTCGTACTCCAACGCGCCCAGGATTTCGATTTCATTGGGACTCCGCTGAATAGTTCCAGACTGTTCCTGGCCGTCAGCCGGACCTCGGATCCTACGGGGATCTACAACATCTACACCATGGAAACTACCAATAGCCAGAACTTGGGCTGTCCTTGCGTTGCCGATTATCCTCAAATCGGGGCCGATCAGCATGGGTTCTACATCAGTGTGAATGAGTTCAATACGATTACCCAAACGTTTGTGGATGCCATGATTCTGGCAGTTTCCAAAACAGCGCTGGCAAATGGTTTGAGCACCCCAACGGTTTCCCGCTTCATTCTTCCCTTTTCCAGTGGCTACGAATTTTCCATCCACCCGGCAACCACCCCTCCCGGAGCCAGCAATTTCCTGGCAAATGGTGGCGTTCAGTACTTTGCCAGCACTATATCTTCTGCCTCCGATGGATCGAATGTGGCTATTTGGGCCATGTCCAATACCAGTTCTCTGGCAACGGCAACTCCGAATCTTACATTGACCCGGACCATTGTACCGACCCTTTATTACTCCAATCCGAATGCCGCAACTCAACCAGCCGGATATCGACCCTATGGTTTGAGCCTTTCGCCCCCAGGGCCACTGCCGCTGATCGATGGCGGCGATTCGCGGGCGCAATCTCTCTTTTATGCTGGCGGACGGCTGCATCTGACTTTCTCTACGAAGGCTTTGGATGAAAGCAACCGGACGGTGGTGGGTGCCGCTTATGTAATTTTGTCCCCAACGTTTCGCGGAGGAACGGTAGGGGCCAGTGTGGTGCGTCAAAACACTCTTGTAATTAGTAATAACCATATCCTGCGGCCAGCCATTGGAGTGGATGCTCAGGGCCAGGGTGCCATTGCGGCAACTGTGGTGGGACCAAACTGGTATCCCAGTGCCGCATTTATTCCCGTTGATTCGAATGCTGCGCCTTCCTCAATCAGGATTGCCGCAGCGGGCACTCTACCCGAAGACGGATTCACGGGATACTCTGGTGGCCCTAGTCAAAAAATGGCCCGTTGGGGAGATTACTCCACAACCGCAGTTGCCAGTGATGGATCAGTGTGGATGGCTGTGCAATATATAGGAACCCTACCCCGGACTGCTTTTGCTAACTGGGGAACGTTCATTATGTCAACAAGACCGTAAGTCCGGGCGGAGAACAGTTCTCTCCCCCAAAGGCCTGTGAATAGCGATGAAGAGCACAAGATTAAAGTACGCCGTATCGAATTATGGAATCCCTTCAACTCTGATTGAAGAAGGACTGGTTGTGATGACCATGTCTCTTGAACCAATTGGAGCGGATGAAGGGGCCGCAGCCATTCTCAGCGGACCCAACCAGGATGATCAGCCAATTGACGTAATCACCATCCCTGAAGAAATCCGCGTCATTCTCAGCCAGAATACCGACGGTTTGTTTAACACCAAAATGCACTTTCGCATCGGCAAAGATGCTTACAATTGCCGCGCCTTTCTAATGCAACCTCATGATGACACCTCGCAACCTATGTTGGCTCTTCATATGCAGCGAGACACGTCGATCCCCAATGCCATTGAAATGGTTGCCTCTCAATATCACCTGACAGACCGTGAGCAAGAAGTGTTGCGGGGAATCGCCATCGGGTTAACGAGTAAGGAGACTGCGGAAAGAATGAACATCAGTCCAAATACTGTAAAGTCATTCCTCCGCATCATCATGATCAAGATGGGTGCGGGGACACGTTCCGGAATTGTTGGCAAGCTTCTTGAGTACAGCAACACCACTCCTGGAAACAACAATGGTGATGGGAACGGTCATACGAACGGGTTGATTGCGAATGGGGATATTGAGGAACACACTAACGGTCACATCTATTAACTTCGATGCCGCTGCGAACACAAGTGGACCATTTCAATCAGATGTTTTAGCGAACGGGCCCGAGCGGCGATCAGAAATGGGCGACTGGGTGTATACTATCGACGACGGAAACCCAAAATGCAAATCCCGATTTACATGGGCGTCGACGAAGATCGCGTGGCTGGTAACCACGACCCGGCGCGAGTCGCTGGGGTCGGATTGCAGAGGCTTTTGATGCGAACGATAATCGCCGGGGTAGTATTCGCAGCCGTCACTTTTGCGCAGGGCGACGTGAGTGGTGAGTGGGCGCTCACCGTAGTTGAATCTGAGCGTCTCATGGTAACCCGGTTGTTGCTCAAGGTTGAGGGCGGGAAGCTGACCGGTATGGAGGGCTCTCGTCCGTCCCGCCCGGTCGAGGGGACGGTTGACGGGCGCAACATTACGTTCCAGATCGTCGCGGATACCGCAAAGGGCGTCGTCGAGGGCGCGACGATGTCGGGCGATATTACGATGCGTGGCCGCCCGATGAAGTGGAGCGCCGCGCGAATACCGCCTCGGCCGACGCAGCCGCGCGTTCACGATTTCGAGCCTAAGGAGTTTCACATCTTCTTTTCCTCGGCGATCAAGCCTGCGCTACACATCTATCCCGGCGATACGGTGCGCACTTGGAGCGTTGACGCTAGCGGTATAGATCCCAAGGGACAGCGCCGTTCACGCGGCGGCAATCCGCAAACTGGTCCGTTCTACATCGAGGGCGCGCTGCCGGGGGACACGCTGGTCGTGAAGCTGAATCGCGTGCGCACCAATCGCGACTGGGCTGTAAGCGGCAACCAAGTTGTGCGCAACGCGCTTGAGCCGGACCAGCTCGGCAATTTGAAATGGGAGCCGGGCTTCCCGAACCGGTGGAAAATCGACGCAGAAAAAGGAATCGCCTACCTCGAAAAGCCGCCCGGCAATCTCAAAAACTTTACAGTGCCGCTGGCACCGCTGCTGGGCTGTGTGGCCACTGCGCCCGAGGAGGAGTGGAGCATCCGCACGCGTGATTCGGGCCGGTTCGGCGGCAATATGGACTACAACCAGATCCGCGAGGGCACGACCTTGTACCTGCCGGTGTATCACCCCGGTGCGCTGTTGTTCCTCGGCGACGGCCACGCCGCCCAGGGCGATGGCGAACTGACGGGCGACGCGCTGGAGACTTCGATGGACTTCGAGTTCACCGTCGACGTGGTCGTGCGGGGCGGTGCCGGGAAACCGTTTGCGGAGAATGCCGAATATCTGATGAGCATCGGAATCGCCGGATCGCTTCCCGATGCACTGCAAATGGCCACCAGCGGACTGATGCGGTGGCTCAACGTCAATCACGGGCTCACGCCATCGGAATCGGCCATGGTCCTGGGCTTCGCGGTGCGCTACGACGTCGCCGATCTGGTGGGGACGCAGGTAAGCATCGTCGCGAAGCTGCCGAAATCGGTGCTGGCGAAACTGCCGAAGAAGTAGCGGAGCTAATTACTCCGCGCGAAGCGCGTTTCCTCGGCCTTATTCCAGCCGTTTACGGTTCTGTAGAAAGAGTCTCACGGGCTTTGTGCAAAAAGCGGCCCATGAAAAATCACGGAGGCCCCCTCGTGCACACAATACATTCAGGGAGTGATGTTCCAAAAGGCCGCTCTAAAACTATATCGTCTTAGGTTGTGCCTGCGATTAGGGCAATCCTTGGCGATTTACTTAATCGACACGGTGACACCTATCTGGCTGAGGATGCCGCCAATAGTCACTTCTACCGGGATTTGCCCGCCTACCGGGGCATTTCGAGGCACCAGAACATTAATCTGAAATGCTCCTGATACCATGCCTGGGGCCGAGCCCGCATATTTGACTTCAGCATCGAGGCCCCCAATGGTCACAGAAACGGGTGCAACTGGGGGACGAACATCCGTGGTGATAATCCGGCCATCTTGCCCGGCCGGCCTGGTTTGACCTTCCCCAGTTCCATAAAGGGCGATAATTGTTTCGCGAGGCGCTGGAAAGAAGGGATTGTTCAACGTACCATCCTGATTCACGACTGCCGCTTGCCCTTTGCCGGTACCGGTTGCCGTAAATAGAGCTGGTGAAGCCGGATCGACACGAAGCTGCAGAGCTTCGGAACGATTCCCGGCCACTTCTACTTGTAGGCTGGTGGCAAAGCGGCCGTTAATTCCATACGGCACAATAGCGTTGATCTGCTCACTGCCGGCGTAAAGCAGGGGTGCGGCTACGCCATCAAACAAAACTCTGGTATCGGCAAGTGTGGACCCAACAGATCCGGAACTACTCAGAATGGGACCCTGCCCGGCTGCGGGGCCAAGGCCTGTTCCAAAAATGGAGATGATTTCTCCTGGTGCAAGCGCACCGGGTTGGAGGCTGGCGGCGTTCAGGACTGTTCGGACTGTGACGCCAGAGGTTCCGGTGCCCCCGCTGGTGATGTTCAGTGCAACCACAAGTACCTTTGTAGCGACGGTTGTGTCGGTTGGGGTGATGGTAATTGCCCCGGTGTATTGACCTGCTCTGAGACCTGCAAGAGATACAGCAACCGTAAGGGGAACCGGGGTGGTTCCAGATAACGGAGTGACGCTCAACCAGTTTCCACCAGTGACGGTGCTGGCTGAAGCTCTGAAGGCAAATTGTGATCCGGGGCTGGTCAAATTTACCGTTTGCGGCTGTGGCGTTGCGGTGCTGGTGGCCGAGGCAGTAAAGCTGATTGTTTCCGGCTGCGCGGTAATCGAAGTGGCGGCAGCGGTTAGCGTCAAGGTAACTGGTATAGTAAGCGCCGCAGCGGTTCCGGTGCCTATGCTGATGGTTGCCGGGTAGGTTCCTGCCACTAATCCAGCAGTGACAATGGAGACTGTAAGTGGGCCCGGAGTTAACCCTGAAGCTGGTGTAACCACTAACCAATTGGCGTTGGAGGTGGCAGAGAAGTTGGTTGTGATTGCGCTATTAATACTGATAGTTTGAGGAGCTGCTGTGGGCAGCCCGATGGTTTGCGCAAATGACAGTGCAGCGGGCGCAGCGGAAATAGCCGGGCTGGTGATGGTAAGCGTAACAGGGACAGTGATGGGTGAGGTTCCACCAGTGACCGTTATCAGTGCAAAATAGGTGCCAACCGCCAATAATCGCCGGCTTACAAATACAGAAAGAGTAGTAGGGGTGGTGATGGTTGTGGCCGGTGTTACGGTTAGCCAACTTGCATTGGAATGGGCAATGAAGGTGGTTGGAGTTGCGCTATCGATCACAATTTGCGCACCGGGCAATGGGCCACTTAAGACTTGAGACAAGGAAACGGCTGTGGGCGTAGCGGTGAGTGTGGGTGCAACGCCAGTGACGGTGAAAGTGACCGTGATAACAGCGGTCCTGCCAGTGCCGGCGGTGACAGTAACAGAAGCTTGATAGGTTCCAATAGCCAGGCCGCTGGCATTTGCCGAAACCGTTAGAGTTGCTGTGGTGGCGGTGCCGGTGGATACTGCTGCGGTTAACCAACTGGCTCCGGATGAGACTGCGGCTGTGTAAGTGGTGGCGATGTTACTGGTTAAACTAACTGTTTTGGAATCGGGTACTGCTTCCCCTAGCGTTTGTGAAAACGATAGAGAGGTAGGAGCAGCGGTGAGGACCGATGCAACGCCAGATTCTATTAAAAAGTTGACGGGCACCGTAATGGTTGTGTTGCCGCCGGAAATCGTGATGTTGCCGGAATTGATGCCGGTGATTAACCCCGAAGCGGCTCCATTGACTGCAACGGTCAAGGTGGCCGGAGCAGTTGTGCTGGAGCTAGTAACTGTCAGCCAGTCTTTGTTCGATGTAGCAGTAAAAGAAGTTGAGCCACCAGTGACAGAAAGTGTTTGTGTTGATGGCGCTGTGCCACCAATGGTCTGCTGAAAATTGAGGGAGGTGGGTGATACCGTCAACCCTCCGCCGCCGCCGGAACCGGCGGTAACGTTCAAGGATACAGTAGCGGTTCTGGATATCCCGGAAAGCGTCCCAAAACCAACAAAGCTCAGAAACCCTCCTAAGCTGGTGGGATCCTTAATATTCCCTGGATCAGCGGTAATGGTGATCACTTTAGGAGTTGTGAAATCATCCTGTGGAGCACTCAGCCATAATCCACCGCTGACGTTGATGTAGAAGCCACCCGGAATACTTGAAGTAACTGATATGGTCTGCGTTACCTTAGGGCCATTGGTAGTTGCCTGGAAAGAAATCTCACTTGGAGTGAGTGTCATCGTGGGTACTACGGTTGTGTTGGGTGTATCTAATGCAAAAGCGGATTCGGTGGCTTCCTCTACAACTGGGGGTGCGCTGAGCGCTCCGACTTTCAAGGTAACGGTGACAAAGGCAACTTCCGTAGGCCCGCTGATGAGTTTCACAAAACCCATATAGAGGCCGTTAGCCAAATTATGCGGGGCGACGGTGACGACGATTTTTGCATCCTGACGGGACACAGCCAGCCAGCCAGACACAGTGCTGAGGTAACCGACTTCGGTTTCGTAGCTTACCGGGCCTGCCGCTGAGGAGACCAATACCGTTTGCGAAGGGACTGTAGTTTCAGCATCTTGCGCAGAAAACTGGAGAGTTGAGGAGCTAAGCGAAAGCTTGTTGGATTGGGCGTATAAGCCATTCCCGCTAAAGCCGAGCAACAGCAACAGAGCGGCTAGTGCGCTTTTCATAAATCTGGGACTCATCGCAGGTTCCTTTGGAGATTCATCTTTTGAGTAACACGCGCAAGACGGAGGCCCTTTGCGCTCTTAAGAGATATCGGCAGGTTGGGTGATTTTC
The DNA here is from genome assembly GCA_043755435.1 of Bryobacterales bacterium. Classification (GTDB taxonomy): domain Bacteria; phylum Acidobacteriota; class Terriglobia; order Bryobacterales; family Bryobacteraceae; genus JANXSF01. Next base: position 8,934 of record JAYUSZ010000216.1, read on the forward strand.
AAAAGATTTTCAAAAGACCTTATGTCTCTTATAAGTGGAAAAATCTAGAAGCGGCTCTATAATGCCGTTATGACCACCACACTCACCCCTCGACAATGATTCCTAAACCGGTGCGCGGTTCCGCTGCGCTGCGCAAAGAGGATGGCATTGGGTATTCCGTACTGGCAAACGAATCCCAAAAGAACTGCTATAAGAGTCTCCGAGCACGAAAAGATGCTGTGTTTGATGCCGCGCAGAAGCTGGTTGATCTGGGCCGTCCACCTACGAAACAAGAGCAGAAGGAGCTTGATCGTCACGTTGAGGCCACACTTAAGCCCGTCGGGATTGGGCCATACCTTTGAATGCTACTGGCGATTCGGCCAAGCTCGAGCGACGCTCGGCCCAGGGCAAAAGGGACCCCTTTATCCCCACTCACAGAAAGCGCTCGGAACTCGTCGTAATGCTTCAGGAACGCGTGAAGGGCTTCTTGGGAGACAGAGGGATGTCGATTTCGGCATAGCTGCCGGGTTTGGCGTCATCGACCACCGCAGTGATCGCCTCAACATAGTTCGCGGCGATCCGCCATTGTGAGTTTCCGAGAACGACAATCGAGATGACACGAGCAGACAAGTTCTGCTGATAGCGCATGTTTCTTGTTCGTTGTCACCAGAAGATCAAATCCGGCGGCTTCGGCGGCGTTGAGGAGCTCACCGTTGGTCAGACGGTTGGTCAGACGGTCCCACCCGGCGTCCCGCGCCTTGGTGACAGTGTGCTTAGGGAGAAACGGAATCAGGGGCGCGGGTGTGCCGTGGTCAAACAGAATGCGCATCGAGAGACTGGGAATGGGGATCGACAGCAGGCGGAGGTGCATCGAGGCTACGGGCGGCAAACTCCAGAACGGCCGATACCTGTTCCCGTGTCACATCGAACCACTCCATGATCTCGTCAACGGTCGCACCGGATTCGAGGTTTTCAAAGACAGTGGCAACTGGCATGCGAGTGTTTTTGAACACCCACGCGCCGCTACGCTTGCCGGGGATGCTTTCCACCGCAGGGCATTGGGACCAGTCAAGCTGTGCCATCCGCGAACTCCTTTCATCTTCATCCTAGCAGCGTTGATGCCTCCGCACACTTGCGCAAAACGCCGGTTTCGCGTGCTCCTCGTCCAGGATGGTGACTGCGGGAGGATCATCCGTAAAACAGTGCTTTTTCAATTTTAGCGGCGTTTTGCTGGCTGATATTGACCCCAGATATCGAGATCGTTTGTTGCCCGGATGTAACCATAGATACCGACGGCGTACCCGCCAATCAATAGGTATTCAACGCGGCTCGAGTTGAGTAACTTCAAGAACTCTTTGAAGTCGCTGGCTAGTGCTGGCGTGGCCATAGAAGGTCCTTCGGAGGAGTTCGAGCGCTCGCAACCGCTCCTCAACTGGACGGGTCAACCAATACTTGACTGCGTCGTCTGGATCGGTAAGGAGGGCGACGGAAAACTGGGTTCGATCTAGCCGGAAAGTCCTCGATGTGCTTCTCTGGCTCAATGCTCATGACTTTAGTTTACCGCCGATTTTGGCATGAGTAGACACACTTCGGCGTTTGTTTGGGGGACGACTTTTTGGAAAAATCACAGAACTTCCGGCTGCCTTTTTGTTATTGTCTCTTTCGCTACCCACCACGATAGTTTCGCTGACTCACAGCGGCGCTTTTTGGGCCACCACAGCCTACTAGAGCACTAAGAGTTATCGGACAA
>JAYUSZ010000217.1:0-4238 GCA_043755435.1 Bryobacterales bacterium
AGGCATTCTTCAGCCACAAATGGCGGTTGAGGGCGGCAGCTATGAAAAGCCAATGGGTTCCATAGGGATCAAGCCTGACAATGCCTGGACAGCCACAACAATGGGAGCATCCGTGGATGGAAAGCCGAACATGGCGAAGATTGTTACCATGACCGGCGAGATTGTGGATTTTTCCTGCTACCTGCAAATCGGCAAGCATGGTGAAAAGCACCGCGCTTGCGGACAGAAATGCTTTAAGAATGGACAGCCTATTGGCCTGTTGACCAAAGACGGAAACCTATTCATGTTGATGGACGAAGAGCATGATCTGCGCCGCGATGGCATGACTGATTTCCGCTCTGCCGCAGTGGAACATACTGCCCACATTATGGAAGTGACTGGAACTTTGTCGGAGCACGCTGGAGTGAAGGCCATTTACGTTCAGGGTTATTTGAAGAAATAGAGTTTGAGGAAAAAAGACCAGATGAGTTCCAAGCAGTTTTTTTGTATTGGCGGGATTGCATTATTTGTTCCCGTTTTGTTTTTTGGAGCAGACGCCAAGGGGCCAGAAGTGCCCCTTGGACTGCTCCCAATTCAATTTCCCAAAGAAAATCCTTATAGCCCACAGAAAGTGGAATTGGGGAAATTGCTGTATTTCGACAAGCGCTTGTCTTCTGACAGCACAGTATCCTGCGCTAGTTGCCATCATCCCGATCACGCTTTCGCTGATGGGGAGGAGAACTCTAAGGGAATCCGCGGCCAGCGTGGTGGCCGTAGTGCGCCAACAGTACTGAACCGGGCGTATAGCTTGAACCAGTTTTGGGATGGCAGGGCAGGGTCGCTTGAAGAGCAGGCAAAGGGGCCCATTCAGAATCCGATTGAGATGGGCAACTCACATGAAAATGTAGTGAAAACTTTGCAGGAGATTTCCGGATATCGCAGCCTATTCAAGAAGGTCTTTGGAACAGAATCCATCACCATCGACCATGTTGCAATGGCGATCGCTACATTCGAGCGAACGGTTTTGAGTGGCAATTCACCTTATGACAAATTCAAGGCCGGGAACAAGAAGGCGCTGAGTGATGCTCAAGCCCGGGGACTGCATGTTTTTCAAGGCAAGGCGAAGTGCGACCAATGTCATGAGGGTATCAACTTTACAACTAACGCCTATCACAACCTGGGAGTTGGTACCGATAAGCCAACTCCGGACGAAGGCCGTTTTGCAGTGACGAAGAATCCGGCAGATTGGGGAACCTTCAAGACTCCTACGCTGCGTGATATCTCCAGAACCGGACCTTACATGCATGATGGTAGTTTGAAAACTCTTGACGAAGTAGTGGACTATTACGACAAGGGTGGGATTCCTAACAAGAATCTTGACGAGAAAATGAAGAAGCTCAACCTAAGCAAAGAAGAGAAGAAAGATCTTGTGGAATTCCTAAAGTCTCTTGAGGGTACGAGTTGGCAAGCGATTAAGGAACCCACGAAGTTTCCAGAATGATTCGACGAAACTTTTTGACGAACTTGGCACCCGCAATAACGGGTGCCGCAGTATTTTCTCTGGTTGGCTGTGGAGGAAACCGCAAGAAACAGATCGGCGTAGTGGCAAAAGGCAGAGCTCACTTGTTTTGGCAATCTGTCCACGCTGGAGCTGTGAAAGCTGCTCGTGAAAATGACGTTGAAATTCTTTGGAATGGCCCTACAACTGAGACGGATTACAACGGGCAGATTCAAATTGTCGACGCGTTTATCAACCGCAAGGTAGATGCTATTTGTCTGGCTCCGATCGACAAGAAAGTGATGGTGAGCATAGTTGAAAGAGCTGCCAGCCAGAACATTCCAGTAATTATTTTTGATTCGCCAGTGGATAGTGATAAGTTCATTTCACAAGTTGCAACTGACAACTATCAGGCAGGTCAATTGGCAGCTGAGCGGATGGGGAAGATTTTAGACGGGAAGGGAAAAGTAATTGTAGTTGCAGTGCAACCTGGTGCAGCTTCTACTATGGCCCGGGAGCAAGGATTTGAGGACAAGATCAAGGCTGCTTTTCCTGGAATCGAAATTGTGGATAAACGCTATGGAATGGCTGATTTTGCCAAATCTTTGCAAGTCGCCGAGAACATGTTGACAGCGCATCCAGAGGCTGTTGGTTTGTTTGCTTCCAACGAATCGAGTGCGGTTGGGGCAGGGCAAGCGATTAGAAATAGAAACGGCAAAATAAAGATGGTTGGGTTTGATTGGAGCCCTACATTGCTGGAGGACGTCCGGAAAGGGGTAATTGATTCGCTGGTGGCGCAACATCCCTTCAAAATGGGTTATGAATCGGTGATAGCCTCCGTAAAGCACCTGAAAGGTGAAAAGGTTGAAAAAATTAATAACCTTAGCCCCAAACTTCTGACCAAGGAAAATTTAGATACCCCTGAGGTGCAGGAACAAATCAATCCTGACCTGAAGAAATACCTCGATTAGTTCAGTCGCTGCGAATTTCTTCGCAGCGTTTGAACGGTGAGTTAACTACCTTGACTACCCGACGCAACTAACCCTACGTTGATGCGCGAAAATATAACGCTTGTAGTCGATTGTATGTTTGTCGGCATCACTGCTGCTGCGGCTACAGTCATAAAGGCAGCAAGCAACGCGTATTCAATTAGATCCTGACCCTTTTTGTCGCACAATAGACGGAAAAGGCAGGACGATGATTTTTCCAAGATTGTTCCCAAGATACTTCTCCCTAAGATACTATGAGCTCCCTTGCCCACGGTGTCTCTCCTCATAATCATCATCCACCCATTCTCTAAATCCATCAACGGTTTATTCACTGTAGCAAACCATCAAATTGCACTTAGTCTAAGTGTTTGCGACAGTACTGGCCTTCAAGGGGCCAATGTGCCAGGGTATCGAACCACGCTAAGGTTCTGCAGAATCACCGAATCTGTTCCTAATCCAGGAACATCGGCTGTAATTGTCAACAAAATCGCTTGTCCAACGGCAGACTGCAGCAGACCTGCTGAAGTTACCAACGGAGATCGTCCACCCCAAGTTTGTGTTGCCCAAACCGAACTGGCATTGGAAACCGAAACGTTGACATGTCCGGCAGCTACGGCTTCAGCGGCAACCGTAGATTGGCTTGCTAGGGCATAATCTCCCCACTTCAACGCCAGATTAATGGCTGAAGAATTTCCCGCATGGACGATTGTGTACCGAACCTCAATTCGATCACCGTCTAGAATTGTATCAGCAGGAATTGTGCAATTCCCGAGAGTTGTTGGCGAACTGGAAGAGGACGTGGCACCTGATGCCGAACAAATTACTTGCGGAACTTTAACAGCCGAGTTTTGCAAAATGGAAATTTGGACAGCGCTTAGGAGCCGAAAGGAAGCAGAAAGAATATCATCCTGCTTAGGAACAGAACCTCCGGCAAACGTGACAACGTTCCCGGCAAGTGTGAAGTCCAGCCCTTGTTTCAACAGAATCCCGTTTCGGTATAACTGAATACTGGAAGCCGGAAAAGGTGCTTGTGACAGAGTGAACGTGGCGTTTGAGCCGTTAACCAATCCTGCGGGTACCTCCAGATCAATGAATCCAGGGCCAGAAGAACCGGAGGAAGTGGAACTGCCACAAGGTCCAGCTGATCCATCAACGTGGACGCAATCGGATAAGCTACCAGAGACAGCTTCCAATGCACCGGTTGATCCTGCTACAACCACCCGATTGGGGGCAAATCCAAAACCCCTCAATGGCCTGGAATCAAGTTCATCCTGCAAACCGCCAACATCGGAGATTTCTATCACCGCCGCGTTGCCGATCAACTGGCCAGTTGAGTTTGTACGGATATCGCGTAGATGGAGTAGTGCACTGCTAATTGGTACGCTCCAATATTCTGTAAACCGAATCTGCCCCCCCGATGAGTAGCGCACTGTATATCGCGCTCCGGCACTTGCGTTGGCAGTAGGAACCAGCCGAACGCGGAGATTGCCATTCGTAATTGTGACGCTTACCGATTGAGCTGCGATTAGCGAGCCATCGGCAGCTTGGAAAGATTTCCATTCAATGCCGACCACCCCGTTGAATCGGGTGCCGTCCGCATTGTAAACGACGTCTTGGATTGTTGCCAGCGGCAGCGCTGCGAACGTCTGCCTGGAAAATATGAGGAAAAGAGTAAGGAACACGCGTCCTGACCAGATTTTTCCCCCTAGGATATTGCTTAGTTGCGTCAAAACCGCCTCCAAAAAGAACCCAATCTGAAAAGCTAATGGCTG
>JAYUSZ010000218.1:0-29331 GCA_043755435.1 Bryobacterales bacterium
CCATGCCCGCTTGCAATTCCGGGGTTTATTTCCACACAAAGTATCAGGAAACGAACTTTCCAAACAAGGGTTTTGAAGTACAGGTGAATAACTCCGCAACCGGGGCCAACAACTATCGCGAGCGCAAACGCACAGCATCCTTATACGGATTCAGGAATGTATACAAGCAGCTGGCGCTGGACGAGAAATGGTTCAAGATGCAGGTAGTGGTTCGGGGCAATAATGTGCAGATCCGGCTGGACAATATGCTGGTTGTTGATTACACCCAAACCACGCCGCCATACATTCCCAAGGGTCACGAAACGGAACGATTTCTGGATCACGGGACGTTTGCGCTGCAATGCCACGATGGCGGATCGAAAATACGGTTCCGCAACATTCGTGTGCGGCCCCTGCCCGACAATCCTAGCGCAGGGAGTACTGCGGCACCTGACCAAGCATTCCGCGACATCATCGACTTAAGCCGCAATAATTACCCGCTTGTTGATTTCGATATTCAATTGAAGGGTGGATTGACGTTAGAGGCGGCGCTTAGTGAATCGCGCAAGAACGGATTTGCCCGCGCAGTTTCGGTGGCAGCCGGTAAGGGGCAAACGATTCATGATGAGGCAAGCGCCCAACGATTTCTAAACTCAATGAAGGGCCACCCAGTGTTTTTCGGCTTGCGCACATCAGGGGAAGGAATTGCCTCACCTGTATCGCGCGAAACCATCGCCAAATTCGACTATATTCTAGCCGATGCCCGGGGATGGTCTGGAAAGCTGGATTTCGATGCCATGCTTGCGAAAACTACGGCGATTTTTGAAGCACAGCCGATCGACATTGTGGCAAACCTCCCGATGCAAGCGGATTGGGGCGATGAGCGGATGGAGAAACTGTTGACGGTGCTGGCAAAGAATTCTGTAGCGCTTCAGATTAATGAACGCGGACGTCAGCCTGGGGCGGCGGTTCTTAAAATGGCTAAGAAAATGGGTGTTAAGTTTAGTTTTGGCAGCGGGGCAGAGAGCGCGGCGGGTTTGAATCGATTCCCTTACACGATAGCGATGATCAAGGAATGCCTGCTGGGAGAGAGAGACTTCTTCGTTCCTGGCGGATTGATTCCGAGGGCGATTGAGCGCACGGGCCGCTAGCCTATCCAAGTTGGAAATGGGCGATGCGTAAGTTCATTTTACCGTTGCCGTTTCTGCGAAACGCGGGCACCAAATCGAGCTACTTCAATCACTGCCCGTTCGTGTTCTCCCTCGCCGATCTTATCGGTTTCGTCAAAAGCCTCAACTTTGAAAGTCACGCGTTTTCCGTTCTGACCGATAAGTTCAGAAGTAAACCTAATTCTTGCACCGAGTGGGGTGGCTGCCAAATGCTTGATGTTCACTACTGTGCCAACGGTGTCGAAGCCCTCGGGAAGGTGTGGCTTGACGCAGTTTCGGGAAGTTATCTCCATGAGCATAATCATGAAAGGAGTTCCCAGGACCCGTGCTGACTCTAAGCCCAGGAAATTCACCGCGAGATCTGCGGTTACAATGGTATTATGTTCGTGTTTCAATCCGATAGTTAGTTCGGTCATCTCCCTAGTTTAAGGGAACCGGCAGCTTGAATCATACGTATGTAATTGATAGAATAGTCATACTGCCTTTCTGAGGAATTTTGAAGCACTCCTTTTTCTTAGCACTCGTTCTTTCCATATCGCTAGTTGTTTCTCCAGTGTCAGCTCTGGACGAAGCTTTCGAGATGAGCGCTGACGCCCGCCCTGAAATATTAGAGCGGTACTTTGAAGCCAGTAAATCCCAGCAAGAGAATCTGCACGGTTTACAGATGGAAATGAGCTTCGATGCGAAGATGCCTAAACTTCACAAAGAAGGCAAGTTAAGGGCATTGCGATTCGTCTCAAGACTCGGCAAAATCACCTTTAATACCCTATCTTTCACAGGCGATAGCACCATCAAAAAGGAAGTCATCGCACGGTTCCTGCAAATGGAACAAGATTCGGGTGAGAAAGCTTCGGACATGTCGATCAGTGAGAAGAACTACAAATTCAAATATAAAAAGTCGATCCAATCGGACAACCGCCCGGTGTATGTTTACGAAGTGACCCCCAGGGCAAAGAAAGTCGGTCTTTTCAAGGGTGAACTTTGGATTGATAGTGAAACGTACATGCCCGTTCGTGAGAGTGGGCGATTGGTGAAGAGCCCTTCGGTTTTCCTGAAGAAAGTGGAATTCGTCAGGGAATATGTCATCAAGGACGGCATTGCTGTCCCAAAGATGATTAAGAGCCTCATTGAAACACGGTTAGCTGGGCGAGCTGAACTTGATATCAACTACTCGAACTATACTCGGGAAGGCGCAGCGGCTGAAGCTGAAGCTGCAGCGCTTAGTAACCCAAGTATCCCAGTTCCTGTGAACTAATACAGTCCGCAGTTTGCAAAAATAGATCATGCATCGTTGTTGGGTAGAAGTGTCGCGTGGTCAAATTGCGCGCAACTTTGAAGCTGTAAAGAGCGTAGTGGGTCCAACCGTGGAAGTAATGCCCGTGGTGAAGGCCGACGCCTATCGCCATGGGTCGCGGGAAGTGGCTGCTTTGCTTGCCGGCTGCGGTGCCCGTTGGATGGGTGTTTCCAGCGTCGGTGAAGCTATAGCTTTGCGTGAAGATGGCATCACCGCCCGCCTGCTGGTGATGGCTGATTTTCTCCCCAGTGAGCGGGATGCCTTATTCGAATTTAATCTAACCCCCGCGCTGCACTCCCTGGAAGATGTTGCAAGTTTTGAGGCAATGGCGAGGGAACGAGCAGTGATGGCACGTTACCACTTGAAGATTGATAGTGGCATGGGCCGCTTGGGCACTCGCGCGGCTGCATCGGAGATTATCAAAGCTGTAAGTGCCGCAAGCCATGCCCAACTGGAAGGGTTGATGACCCACTTCGCTTCGGCCGCCAACTACATATCCACGCAAACGGAAGAGCAAATCGATCAGTTCCGTGGCATCACGAATGCGCTCGAACAATCTGGGATTAAGCCTCAATATCTGCATATGGCAAGCACCATTTCTGTTGCTTACAATCGACGGGAAGCCTGGGGTAATTTTGTACGGCCCGGGCATGCCATCTATGGCTATGTTTCACCGGCGCGGGGCGAGTTTCCAGAACGCGTGCTGAACGTTCGGCCAGCCTTATGCTGGAAGACTCGAGTTCTTGCGGTAAAGGATCTTCCCAAGGGCGCACAGATTGGTTACGGTGGCATGTTCCGTGCTCCAAAGGCGATGAAAATTGCCGTATTGGCTGCTGGGTACGCTGATGGTTTGCCGCATGGCTTGGGGAATAAGGGGCGGGTGATTCTGCATGGCCAATTCGCGAGTATCTTAGGAGCCGTGTCGATGGATCTGACGACGATTGATGTGACTCACTTAGCACAAGTGAATGCCGGCGATGTGGTTACGCTGTTGGGACAGGAAGGCGAAGCTTCGATTGATGCGCAACAAATGGCGAAGATGGCTGGGGAGATTTCGTATAGTTTACTGTGCGGAATCAGCGCCCGGGTAGAACGGATTTATGTAGATTGAAGAATCCCTGCACGACGCAAAGTTAGATCCATAGCTTTTGTGGTTTCGATGAGCAGCAGCGGAAAAGCTGCCCTGTGCGATTTTCCAAGTGTTCACTTGGCATCAGCGTAGCCCAGTTCTTGCGTTTGAGCATCAAAACGCCGAAGTTATCCTGGTTTCAGCCACAGCTAAGTAACTGCCTCGCGATACTATGAGGCATGACTCCCACGCCTGTCGATGTCCCACTGCTTCCACCTAACAACCCAACTTATTCGCAAGCCATGAGGATGGGCGGATTGCTCTTCGTCTCTGGACAACTTGGGGTTCACCCGTCAACGCGCGATTTGGTTCCAGGAGGGATTCAAGCCGAAACACGACAAGCCATCGAAAATATTGCCACCATCCTGATGGCAGCTGGCTCAGGGCTTAAGTTTGTTGGAAAGGTAACTATTTTTATTACGGATTTTTCACTACTTGGAAAGATGAACGAAGTTTACTCTCAGTTGCTTCCGCACCAGCCTGCAAAAACTACAGTGGAAATCAGCCGCCTTGACAAGAATGCACTGATCGAAATTGATGTGATTGCGATCGGTTGAAGGGGCGCAGCTAAGCTTCTACTAATGCACCCGCCCCTCCACCGGAGGGCTAGCGGCCCAGTTCTTTTGCTTTGTCGATGACTGCGGAGCCGGCTTCGGTAACTTTGTCCTTCATTGCGCCCAGCATATCTCCGGCTTTTTCAGCAGCGTCGGAATGAGCAGCCTCCATAGCCTTGTCTTTTACTGCGCTTGCCATGTGGCTGGCAGCTTCGCCCAAGTCCCCTGCCTTGTCAGCAACAACCTCGGCCGCGTCGCCGGCTTTTTCAACAACAGCATGGGCGACGTCGCCTACTTTGTCGGCCACGACATGAGCCGCTTCAGCAGCCATTTCTTTTGCTTTGTCCAAAAAACTCATTTAGAACATTCCTCTTCAATCTTATTTGGGGGATGCCTTATTCTGGGCAAATCAACTCGGTTTGTCAATTAGGTTGCGGAAGCTGTCTGGAGGGTAGCTTTTTGGCGCCTGTCCATATCCGCAATGATCGTCCGGGATCCACCATAAAGCACTGCGGCAAGCAACAAAGACAGCACTGGAATTACCAGCATCGCTTCCTGCAAACCAACTGCACGGTGTTGTGCATTCACTACTGTTGAGCCAGCCACCTCAGCGGCAACTCTGGCCCGCCAGTCACTAAGAGTGCCCGTTAGTAGCGGACCCATTGAGGCACCTAAAAGGTACATCGCCAGGAAATAAATCGACATGGTGCTGGCACGCAACTTCGGCGCCACAATGTCCTGGATCGACGAATAGACCAAGCCGTAGTAACTGTTGCAGGAAGCGTAAGCTAAAGCCAGAAGAGTTGCTGCAGCCCAAATTTCACCTTTGGCCTGAATGATGCCGAAGTAACCCACCGGCGCGCCAAGAAAGGCAAAGAATGCCGCAAGCATCAAGCGGCCGTTCCGAAATTTCAGGATTACCCTATCGCCCAGATTTGCAGCCAACATTGCGCCGCTAAGACCACCAATCGCCATAATAGCTCCAACTGAAATACCGGCGTTCGCCAAGCTCAGTTCATGAATACGAATCAATAGCGAAGGAAGAAAAACATGGATGGCATACATGTTGAAATTAAGCAGCGCTCCAGAGGCAATGATCCACCAAAGAGTTGGGATTCTCAGCACCGACCACATGGACTGGTTTGCGGATTCGCCATGGCTACCTGCATCCATCGCGCCACGTTGCGGTTCTTTGATGAACCACAACGCTGGAGCTAACAACACGGCTGGTACGGCGGCAACCACCATGGCAAAGCGCCAACCATAGGCTTGCGCGATGGGGCCGCTTAAAGAGTAACTGAGTGCCCCACCAATAGGCACCCCCAACATGAAGATGGCTAAAGCGCGGGCACGCTTTTCAGGCGGAACAAGATCGCCGATCCAACTTGTCGCAGTAGGAGCAACCACTGCTTCTCCCACGGCAACTCCTAAACGGGCCAGCAACAGGTGCGTGTAATTTTGCGCCAAGGCATTCATGGCGGTCAGCGCGGTCCAGACTAACACGCCACCAACCAGAATCAGCTTCCGGCTGTTGCTATCCGCCAACCGGCCTAACGGCACGCCTACGATTGCGTAAAGCCAAATGAAGGCAGTGCTGAGAAACCCCACTTCCTGATCGCTCAGTTTGAATTCATGTTTAATCGGCTCCGTCAGAGCGCTGGAGACATTGCGGTCGTAGAAATTCAGAATGTTGATAAGGAACAAAACAGCTAGCGCCAAATATACAGGAGACTTGGGGGTCATGACGCTCGAGTTTATCAGATGGCCGCACCTTTGCGTTAGGAACTAAGGTGACGAGTTAAATCTTCCAGATAAGTTCGAACGTTTTTCTGATGGCCGAATACATAGAAAGATAAGAAACGGAATAGCGGGTTTGGGACAAACCCCTTCTCTGTGATGGTCAACCGCGAGCCTGCGGGGGTTGCTTCTATGTTGAATGTCCAGGTGCCGCCAAAGCCGAGGGAAGGGTCGTCGATTTCCGTCACAAATTTTGAAAAGGGTGTGCGTTCCAGAATCTTGAGTGGCATCACACCCCAGTCAGCGTGCTCCACATATCGGTTGCCAGAACTTTCCACTTCCACTTTCTTCAGCCCGGAACGCCATGTGGTTAGCTTGTCGAGTTGGGTGATGGCACCATAAACGCGTTCGGGCTTTGCGGCTATCTCACCGCTGATAGATGCCACATGGTCGAGCGGAAGCATTCTTCCCATCAGGTAAACAACAAGAACTACTGCAGCCAAAACTGCGAGTGTTAGCAATGTGAATTTCATGACTTACTCCTTTTGGTTAATAGTGCTGCTGCAGCAAGCAATTCAAGACCCTCGATAGCTTTGGTGCGATCAGCCGCACTGAGAAGCTCAAGTACCTCTGTGAGCCGGGCAGGTTCCAGCACAGAACTGCTGCTGACCGCTTCTTCACCTACTGCAGTCAGTAGAAGATTCATTTCTCGCCCCTCGGCGGGTTGACGAGTGAGGTAACCACACTTCACCAACCAGGCAAGAGCTTCAGACAGCGTTGATTTTGCCAATCCCAAATGCAGCCCAAGGTGTTTTTGAGCAGTTGGCACTGAAGAACTAAGATGGGCCAGAATCGTTGCATCGCGCTGGGAAAGGTGATGCTTGGTTGTACGTGCATTCTGATGATCCTGGTGGCAGGAATGGTAAATCCTGGGAAAGGCATGTTGAACACGTAGAACGGCTTCTTGAACCTGCATGGGGCCAGTCTAGGGGCTGGGGGCGATGTTCGTCAAATCGAACTAAGAGGTCGACTCCTTGAAGGTGAAGCCCTCGAAGTCTTCCTGATAGGTAAGGCGCTGATCTCGAAGTACAGAGATGGCGATTTGCTCGCCCAATTTCAGCGATGCAGTATAGCCCGACTTCCAGTGGACACCGGCAATATTGCGGCCAATGCCGACGTTGGAAGCCACCTTGTTCAACTCACCACCAACCGTCAACTTGCCTGATTACCGATCCTGTTTACCAGCTGCGCTTCATCCCCGTTAGGTGTCTGGTTGGGTTGAAAGGCATCCCTTTGCAATTGCGCGGTGTCGTTTCGGACACGATAGGCGCGACGAGCGCGCCTCGGTCCACTGGCCGCATCTGGTGGAGCAATTTGTTCTTCATCGGCGAAAGCAGAGGTGGCGGCTGCAGTGCCAAAGAAAAGCCGTCTGCTCACTTGGCCTGAACTAGGTCGCAAGCGTCGATTGGCCTTTTCGTCAACATTAGAGACGTCCCTTCCTTACATTATGCTGCCGTGAATAGCTTGAGGGTTCAAGGAATTAGTGGTGTCACGTAGTCAAAACCGGTGTGGGTGGGCTAGCAGTCGTGGGCCGAAGCGCGTCATAATCAATGCAATGGACTTAGAAAAGACGCTCCTTCGCAAAGTCGGTGAAGCTATCAGTAAGTACGACATGATCCGGCCTGGCGATCGCGTTGCTGTGGGGCTTTCTGGAGGTAAGGATTCGGTGACGCTTCTGGAAGCCTTGCTGCTGCTCCAAAAACGCGCACCTATCGATTTCACAGTTTGCGCCTTCACCATTGAACAAGGGAAATTCCTGCGTCCCATCGCCCCCTTCAAAGAATATCTGGCCGAAAAAGGTGTGGAGTGGACTTACTACCACGACAACCCCAGTTTCCAACTGCTGGAAGACGAGCCGGAGCATGGCTGCGATAAATGTTCGCGCTACCGCCGGCGTGCTGTTTACGAAGTGGTTAGGAGCATGGGTGCAAAGGTGATTGCATTTGGCCATACAGCGGACGATTTTTGCGAATCCCTCTTGCGGAACGTGTTGTTCAACGGCAGAATCAGTTCACTGCCCCCCATCACTTACTCATCCCAAAAAGATTTCCGCATTATTCGGCCCTTGGTCTTTGTGACAGAGGACATCACCACTGCGTATGCTGGCCACTTGACCGCCCCCGTAATTCCTTGCGGTTGCTCTCAAAAAACAGGAACGGTAAGGCGCTCTTTAAGAGACTACTTTACTGAAATGGAAAAGGACCATCCGCGCATTAAGGAGAGTATGCTTTCCGCCATGGGAAATGTGGAGTTGCACCGCTTGCTGGATACGCGCTATCAGGATTCTGAAAAACTTCCGGCACAAGCGGCGTCTGAAGAATTATTCTCCGTTCTCACCTGAATTTCAGCGCGGCGTGGTTGGCTACTTGCCCAACCCCGCCGTACACCGAAACGCTTTTAGTTACTAGCTGCTTTGAATTTCGCTGGGCGAATTTCTTTTGGATTCTTCTCAAACTGCAGTCTGGCAGCCTGCTCCACCCACTCCTCGCGTTCGATCCGTGTGGGAACCGTATCCAGCTTTTCCTGGAATTTCGCCACGTCCTTTTCCGTCCATTTTGCGATCTGGCGGAAATAGTGAATTCCCATTTCGTGCAAACGCTTCGCTAGAACCGGGCCGATTCCCCAGATCAATTCAAGGTCGTCCGGCTTCCGCTCAGTACGCGCTCGCTTCACTCTAGGTTTCTTCGGCGCAACAACCCGTGGCTTGCGTTCCACCACAACTCGTTCCACTGGTCTTCGAAGTAAGGCTTCTAATCGAGCAATTTCCTTAATTCTAAGGGCAACCTCGGCCGTCAGATCGGATTGCAATGCGGCAATTCGGCGGTCTTTTGCAGCTAACATGGTTTCAACTTCACTGGCTTGGATGTAGCCTGAAACATCTGGAACTGGGCGCAGTTCGGACTTCAACGCATAGCCTTTGAGATCAGGGACGGACGGAATTTCAGACTTGCGAGCATAGTTTGAGAAATCCGGCAGAGTTGGAATTTCAACTTTAAGCGCAAACTTACCCCAATCTGGTAACTTCGGAAGTTCCGATGTCTGAACATAACCGGTAAGCTTGGGCAGTTCGGACTTCAAGGCATAACCAGCCAAATCAGGAAGTTTCGGAAGGTCTGTTTTTCGAGCGAAACCTGTCAGATCGGGCAACCGAGGCAGCTCTTCCCGACGGGCCAAGCCGCTCAGATCGGGCAGCTTTGGAATATCTGTTTTGTGAGCGAAACCACTTAAGTCGGGCAGCTTTGGAAGATCCGTTTTTTGAGCAAAACCACTTAAGTCGGGCAGCTTTGGAATATCTGTTTTGTGAGCAAAACCACTTAAGTCGGGCAGCTTTGGAATATCCGTTTTGTGAGCAAAACCACTTAAGTCGGGCAGCTTTGGAATATCCGTTTTGTAAGCAAAACCACTTAAGTCGGGCAGCTTTGGAAGATCTGTTTTGTGAGCAAGACCACTTAAGTCGGGCAGCTTTGGAATATCTATTTTGTGAGCAAAACCACTTAAGTCGGGCAGCTTTGGGATATCTGTTTTGTGAGCAAAACCACTCAGGTCAGGTAGTGTGGGTAATTCTGATTTCAATGCATAGCCACTTAGATCAGGCAACTTAGGAATACTAGTAGCCAGAGCATAGCCGCTCAAGTCCGGCAGCTTTGGAATATCATTCTTGTGGGCATATCCACTAAGATCAGGCAATTTGGGTAGTTCCGACCTTAATGCGAAACCGCTTAGATCTTGCAGCTTCGGGATATTGGTTACAAGGGCATAACCACTCAAGTCGGGTAGCTTGGGTATCTCGGTCTTCTGGGCGAAACCGCTCAAGTCCGGCAGCTTTGGAATATCCGTCTTGTATGCAAAAACGCTCAAGTCTGGCAGCTTTGGGATATCCGTCTTGTGAGCAAAACCGCTCAAGTCCGGCATCTTTGGGATGTCCGTCTTGAGAGCGAAACCGCTCAAGTCCGGCAGCTTTTGGATGTCCGTTTTGTGAGCGAAACCGCTCAAGTCCGGCAGCTTTGGGATGTCCGTCTTGTGAGCGAAACCGCTCAAGTCCGGCAGCTTTGGAACATGAGCAGCAAGAGCGAAGCCGCTTAAATCGGGTAACTTCGGAATATCTAACTTGTGAGCAAAGCCGCTTAAGTCTGGTAGCTTCGGGATATCTGATTTCAACGCATGAAGTTTGAGGTCAGGAAGATCTGTCTTCTTTGCATAAACACTTAAGTCAGGCAATTTCGGTAGTTCTGATTTCAGAGCATAGCCACTTAAATCAGGGGCACTTGGCAATTCTGTTTTTCGAAGGTATGCTTTAGGGTCTCCTACTTCACTTTTCCAAGCTATCACCGGCGCTAAGGCTGAAGCAGTAAGAAACTCCCCGCTTGGAAGTTCGCTTTTCAGAGCATACTTTCCCAGATCGGGGGCCTTCGGCAGATCTGATTTAAGGGCGAAATGGGAAAAATCCGGGAGACGCTCCGGTTTCGGGATCATATCTTGCATTAGTTTCTTAAATAGGTAGCCAAATGCAGCACCCAGTGCAAGTGAGCTCAAAAGACATGGCAGAATTTGTGAAATAACGAATAGCATGATTCAATATTTTCCTTACAAAGAGTTATGGATGTGCAACAATTTCAACGCGCCGATTCTTAGCGCGGCCTTCAAGGGTGGTGTTGGGGGCAATCGGTTTGTCTGGACCAAACCCCGCAGCCTTCATGCGGTCCCTGGCAACGCTGTGTTGCGTCATCCAGTCAACAACCGCCTGCGCACGCGCCTGACTTAACAGCCGATTGGAATTTGCGTCACCATCATTATCGGTGTGTCCATGAATGTCTGCCGAAAGCTGTGGGTACTTAGTTAGGACAGTCAACACTTCTTCAAGAATCGGCGTACTCGCTGGAAGAATTATGTTCTTTCCCACTTGGAACTCAATCTTCTTGTTCAGCAGGATTTTGTCCAACTGTGCTTGAACTGCCTTGATATCACCAATGACGACCAGTTGATTGTCGACAGTCCTTACCCCGGGGAAAAGCATTGCCGTTTCCCCAGCTTTGCTTTTGATTTCTTCGGTCGGCACTTTGCCGGTCAATGTGATATCACGACCATCGGCTTTAACGTCAACACCACCAATGCCCGCTGAAGTTAGAGCTGCTGTAAGTGTACTTTTTAGAGTGGTTGCAATTTGAATGCCGTCTGTTGAAATGCAATGAAGGCAAAGCAATGGGAAAGCTAGGGCAGTAATTAAAGATCCAAGTTTAGCAAGCATAAAAGAGTTCTCCAGACGAATGTCTATTTGGTTTCATCCCGAAAACGAAATCTGGGGAGCTAGCTGAATCAGCGGAGATTCAGATCTCGATTCGTTGAGGGTTCAGTTGGAATTCTTGTTGTTGCCAGTGAGGGCCCATACGCCCAGGAAGCCAGCCAAAAATGCCGCAACCATCAGAATTCCAATTTCAAATTGCAATAAGCTCATGTATAATCCTCGACTAATTCGACAGCAAAATTAAGCAAAAAGCTTTGAAACACGGCATAAAGCAGAATAGAAATAGTGGCTCTGTGCTTTGCGGCGCGTCGCAGGGGGGAGGGCTATAATACTAGGAGCTAAGGTATAACTCCCAGCTTCGAAGCAACTATAACGTAAAACAATCAGTTAGTCAACGATACAAATTGTCAGTGGAAAGTTTAATGATCTATTTACGGATAATCATAATTGGATAGGCTTATTCTTGAGCTATGGGGACAAGCGCCGTCACCTGGCAAACGTATTCCCCGGGCTGCAATTTCGCAATCAGCAAGCTGAACTTCAGCGGCCAACGTTTTCAGTCGGTTGCCCAATGCTTCACTTACCGCCAGAGGTTTTGTTTCAAATGACTTTGTCCCCTGGCGGTAGAAGGTGACATACGCAACCAAGGTTGAAAGCGGCTAGCCACACGATCGGTAACATCACAAAACGATATCAGAACGGACGCCTCGGGGCGCTGGCTTCACGTTCAGCTCTCCACCATAGAGATTGTTTCCCTCTCCGCCAGCGCGTCCTTCGTCGCCAACTTAAATTGTGATTTAGGGGATGACCATAATTGGAGCCTGCCAGTAGGCTGCTTTTTGAGCTGTGGGGTCAAGCACGGTCACCTGGCAAACATATTCACCGGGCTGCAATTTCGCAAGCGGCATGCTGAACTTCAGAGGCATCGTTTTCAGCCGGTTGTTCAACGCTTCACTTACTGCCAGAGGTTGCGTTTCAAATGACTTTGTTCCCTGGCGGTAGAAGGTCACATACGCAACCAAGGGCTGCGTCACTTCAGCGGTTGGCTGATAAGCTTGCAGAAAAATGAACATCTCCCGAGTCCGGCTGAAGACGCGCGTTACGCTGGGAATCAGCTTCTGCCCATCTTGCACCAAGGGGTTTGTGGATTCGCTCTTATCCTTTTCTTTGGAAGCATTGTAAAGAGCATCTTTCAAATTCACTCGCTGACTGCTAAGCACAACAGAGCTGATGGGAATGCGCTTATCTTCCTTATTTAAATTGGGGATTGCGAACTTGCTGATATAGGTTCCAATACGGCCTGTCTCCGCATCGCGCGCAAGAAACTTCACCACATACTTTCCAGGAAGCAATGTGAAGCCGGTGTCGTATTGAATGGGACGCTTCGATAGTTCGGCTGCGGTGGAATCGGTGAGCTTGATATCCACTTTGTCGCGGACATTTTGAATGGTTGTACCGAACTCATCTTTCACCTCGCCAATGAAATCAATGCGAGTGTGCTCAGCGCCGCCCTTGCGTGCCAGGGCCAGTTCACTACCGGGGATTTTGACAATGAGGGGGACAAAGTACTCAGCACGATTCAATTGAAAAAACCCCAATTCCATGGCGATGGTGAGTTCAGTAACGGGATCACCCAACATCAGCGCGTCCTCTAACTGCCGTTCCTTATCCGCCACGGTGAACCTATTGAATACCTTGCCGGCGAAATAACCTTGACGAAAATCGAGTTTGGCGTTCATTCCATTTGTAAGCGTGACTTTCACACGACGGAATTTGCCATCCAGGTTTTCGTTGCTGGTATAGTAACCAAGAATGTAGTAACTGGATACAGATTGCTGAGCCTGAGCAATGCCCGCCTCCAGGTTGTTGCCGTTCAAAAATGCTTTACCGCCAGTATCGGAAGCAAGTGTGTAGAGTGTATCTTGCGAGCGCTGAAAGTTATTCGATGCCGATAGCGCTGAGGCTCCGGTGTACATGCCGATGCCTCCGGGCGAGCCCTTGCTTGCATCTCCCAGTGGCGCTTCGGCCACCAATCCACGAGCGTCCACTGGCCAGAAAGAAACACCAGCGCGCACTGCGGCGTTAATGGTTGCGCTCAATTGCGCCTGATTGTCTACGCCATTCAATCGCATGCCGCCGGCAAAGTAAACCAACATTTTCTTTTCGTTCAACTGGCCCAACATCTTGGCCGCAGTCTGTAGGGCGGAAAGTTGACGATCGGTAGTAAAGACGGAAAACTCGCCATCGTCTTGACCGAAAGCGGCGCCGGTATCAGGGGCACTGGGGTCGCTAGCAAGTGGCGGCGCATTCTCGTCTTCGCCAACAATAAGGGTTTGCAAGGTGGAGTCGATGCGTTCGCGGTCGGCTGTGAAATCCTGAAGAACACGAACTGCGCCGCCGGTGAAAGTCATGATAGCCAGCAGGTCAGCAGAGGTCATCTGACTCTTAACGAACTTGCGCGCGGCGCTGAAGGCGCGCATTTGATCGGGTAACTGCATTGCGGTCATATCGAAGTACAAAGCCAACAGCCGGCGATCTCGATACTTAGTTGTTCCGGGTGGTTCCGGAGCAATTTGAGTATGTGCCAGCCTCTGAAACGGTGCCACTTTGGCCAGTTCTGGAAGGGGCTCCGGCTGTTCCATCATCTTTTGAAACTCAAAAAACTTGATGGGCTGTACTACATTGTCTTCGGTGATTTGAAAGTCTTTGGCGGTTAGTCCCTCTACCGGTTTACCGTCTTTATCCTTAACCACTACAGTTTCAATTACCAGTTGACTGGTAGCTTTGAAAGTAACACCAGCATCCGCAGTTGGACGGGCGTTTGTCCCAATTACTTGAGCATTTGCCAAGTTAAATAAGATCGTTAGGATTGCAATCAACGGACGCATTTAGAACCTCACCCTCAGGGTAATCTGCACTGTTCGCATTGCATTCACCATTGCCGGGGAACCGAACTGCGCGCTGTTGATGCTAGTAACCCAACTTGGAAAAGTGACGTTGTTAATGGGGTTGGATGCGTCAAGCCGGAAGTCCATATTGTAGCGATCTGTCAGCTTGAAACCACGGCCAAGCGAGGCGGTTGTTGTGAACTGCGAGGGCCCAGTAATAGAATTGCGTCCAGCATTTCCCCAACGGCCCGCCGCTGGAATGGCAAAGGCTGCGGAATTCAAATAAAGCCCCTGCGGAGCAGCATACAAGGGCGCGCCAGTAAAATCAGGCCGGATGCTTCCAGTAACTCCAGTTCCATTGACGGGGCTGAAGTAAATGGGAGAAAGGGGCAAACCGCTGCCGGCGTTGACTTGGGCAACGAAGGTCCATTCCTTAAGTGCGCGGCCACGCCACCCTCGCATCAACGTACCTCCGGCCCTACCCATTCCACTGGAATACTGCATTTGAAAATTCAACAAATGACGTTGATCAAAGTTGGAAAGCCCACGTTCCCCGCGAAGGTTCAACCAATTTTGGGCAATGATAGAAGAACTCTGCGCGCGTCCACCAAGAGCACTATCATCAATGGATTTCGAGTAAGTGTAATTTGCTGTGGCGGTAAAACCGCTGTGCAGACGGCGGCGAATTTGCAAAGTACCTGCTTGCCGAGTTGAGTTTCCATTTGAGCTAAGGTAGGCGAAGCCCCGCGGGCAAGCAGGGCAGGGGTCAATCGCGCCAGCAGGATAAGTGTTGGGCAAAGATTGTTGCACGGCCCGCGTTCCTTTGATGCCAAGGTAGGTTGCAGTCATAATCAACGATTGAGGGAGATCTTTCTGAATGGATAGCTGCCAGTTTTGCGCATAACCAACCAGGAAGTTGGGATCAATGGCAAATGTATTTGCAGTGGTGGTAGCTGAGGTTCTGAAGCCATTGGCGAGAGTAAGTGGACTGGCTGCGCTATTCGCCACATTGAGACTCTTCGAAAGCGGCGCCTGCTGTGCCATTTGCCGGGCGATTAACTGGTAAACGGAGGTATTGTAATAGACACCATAACCTCCGCGAATGACCAATGACGATGCAGGCAAGGGTCGCCAGGACATCCCAATGCGTGGTTGGAATGCACGCTTTACTGGATTGACCAGGGAATTAGGATACTTCATCCCAGTAATCGAGCCAACCGGGTTTGCGGCGATGACTGGTGACTGCGCTGTAAATCCTGGAGCGATGTCCAAATTAACCAACCGCCCATAGCGTTCCGTGATGGGCGAGCCATACTCCCACCGCACACCGGCATTCAAAGTGAATCCCGGCCCAATGCGCCAATCGTCCGTAAGGAATGCGTTGGCGGCTGAAGCCCGGAAATATTTGTCGGCGTTTCCAAAGGCAATAGAAGTGGTGTCAGGAATGCCAAGAAGGAAAGCTGCGAATGCTGACTTGGTTGCTGAGCCATCAGTGAAAGTGAACGTGCCGCGTGGATCCTGCTGTGCAATTAAGTTGAATTGCTGTTTCCTGAAATCCGCTCCGAACGTTAAGTTGTGACGGCTACGATTCCAAAAGCTATCGGCGGAAATGCCGTTGGTTTGATTGTGAGTCACATTCGGAAGACCATCGCTTAACGACGATATGCCGTTGGAAAAGTTTAGCTGCGGAGGACCCCAATTCAGTGGCTCTTGATTGTTTCCGGTGATTCCAGCCTTGCCTGAAATGTTTTGTCGATTGGCGAAGTAAGGCGTGTAGTTCAAGGAAAACCGGCTGAACTGAACACCCAAATTCACAAACAAGCGTGAAGTGTAACCGTGCCGCCAACTCACGGAAGAGTTAATGCCGGCACTATCAGAAGTATTCAGAAATCCGAAGATACTCCCATTATCGGAACGAGTGCTTTGATAGCTGAGGTTTCCCGAGAGTTGATCTTTCTTGCTAACCGACTTATTCGCGCGGGATTCCACGCTGTCCTGATGCGTGGCCCCAATCACTGGAACTTGAAAATTGAAGCGGGAACTGTTGTTGAAATTCGGCAGAGGATAAAGTTCCAGCAAGACCTTTGCCTGGGGGCTGATTCTTGTCTGCGGAATAATGCCGCCAGGGAATGGAACACCGCTGGTTGGGTCAAGGATCATAATCCTATTCACCGAAAAATCACCAAGCCGTTCAGCGGCTGTTGGCATCAGGCCTGATTGATTGACGCCGTTGCGCTGCCGCATCCACTGGTAGTTCACAGTGATGTTGGGTCCGTTCTTCAACAAATGCGGAATCTTTAGTGGTCCACCAAAAGAGAACAGCCCAGTTACACGGTTGTAAGAAGGCTTGGGAGTATCCTGGCCTGTAAGTGAGTAAGTGCGGGCATCAAAAGCCGCGTTGCCCAGAATCAACCCAAGGTTCCCGTTGTAGAGCGAGCGCGGTCCCTTGCGAAAATTTCCGAAGGCGGGTATTTGCGAAAAAGGCGAACTAGCGCCATTGTTGCGGCTGCCATTCACCAGGAATCCATCGGCTGCCCGTTGACTCAATTCGGCCGCGTCCTGATCCGATGGCGGTTTGGCATCGCTGGCAGCAGGTGTGCCCTGCGCATTTAAATCAGCTTTTTGGAATGCTCCAGAGGTGTTCTGCGCAATCGGCGGGGGAAGTTTCCCTTTCTTCTTTGACTGCACAGCAGGTGTTTGCGCAACGGCAACAACAGGTGCCGGAGCCGGAGGCGCGGTGGCTTTCATGTCGGCTAACGGCAGCAACTTCATGTCCCATACTTTTGGTTCGGCATTTGAGATGTCTTGCTTGATGGGGGCGAAGCAGAACATGTCCACTTGAATTGTGAACGGCCCATCGTCCAAACCGTTTACCGAATAGGAACCCTGCGGATCAGTGATAGCAGCAAATACTTTGCCACCTTGCGTTGCGGTTACGGAAGCACCAGGAATGGGCAGACCCCCAAAGCGCACCTGTCCGCGATGTTCGGCTGCGGATAGGGTAGCAAGCGTGAGCCAGAAGAGGATGACGTTTCTCATAAGCGCAATATTCTATATACGTCATTCTGACCTGTTTGTTCCTAATTTGCTGAAGGTTTTTCCGCGGAATCAATCACAACGGTATCAACGGGCGCCTTGGTTGCTTCCAGTTTGAGCCCTAGTTTCTGTTGCAGAACAGTGAAAATAGATCCCGATTCGTCGGAGGTGGGGTCTTCGGGATTCGCAGAAGCCTTGAAGTCGGCAAACTCTATTTTGAAATCGTACTTAGCAGTTAAGTTTGTTCGGTCGACAACTGGGCGGCCTACGATTTTGGACAAAGAGCTGCTGATCATTTGCGAGGTTACACTCGTACCTTCGAGCGACCCTCGACCAGATCGCATATTTGCACCGGCGTGGTCATTTTCTTTGGTCTCTTGCAGTTTGGAACCACTTTTCGCCAGGACAAGAGCATAAACTGGCAGAGACTTCTTTTCTATATGAAGCTTAAGTTGGAAGCGTTCAGCCAACAAGTTACGCATTCTTTCGCGCTGTTGATCCATGAATTGGGCTCTCTGCGTTTCATTCATTTTCATGGGATCTGTAGCTTCTGCTGAATCAGGCTTCGCGATGATGTCGTATCGTTCCGAATCGCCCCAGCCTGGTCCGCCGAGCACCTGAAAATCCTTAACGTCGTAAGCAAAAGTGACTAGGTATTTCAGCTGCTTGTTCATAATTTTGATTCCACCGCCGGGGCCTGGTCCCACACTGGCACTCTGCAATCCGGGTTCAGAAAGCTTGATAGATGCTACAGCATAAGTAAGAGGTGTTGAACCGCTAGGTTTGGATTGAGCGCGAACTTCTGGCATGTGCAGAATGCCAACCAAAATCGGAGTTGCCACAGCGGCTATTCCCGCGCAGGCCAATAACAGCTTCTTGGTGAAGTTCAAGTTTGGCATCATGCGGTGAGCCATGATTTCTTCAATGCGAGTTCCCAGGTTTGAACCAGTTACTCCAGACATGCAAACTACAGGGGATTCAAAATAGAACTTACAAACGTTGAGAATTCCCTCAGCATAGATTAGAGGCTCGCCTGTCACTCGCAATACTTCCTCATCGCAGGCACGCTCTCTTTCTTCGATGAGCTTTCGTTCAATCAGCCAGACCAGAGGATGAAACCAGAATAGGGCTTCCACAGTCATGTGAATTGCGGCGGTCAGGTTATCGCTGCGCCTGACATGGCATAGCTCATGAGTGATAATCGCCTGCAATTGGCTAGGAGTCAGTCGATCCGTTACACCTTCTGGCAACAGTAACACTGGACTTACTATTCCAAAGATCCCGGGCTCCAATCGTCCTGAGCATGTCATCACTTTCACAGGCAGGTTCGCATCCAAGTGCAGTTGTGTTGCGTCACGAACGGTTAACCGTAGCTTCCTCCAACTTGCCATCCAGGGGTATGCCACGGAAAGAAATCCACCGAACCAGACGAAAACCAATAACGTCGGCAAGTAGTCAGGTGCTGCTGGCAAGGGGTTGGAAGCTATTGGCGTGAATGGTTGAGTGAACTCTTCTATGGCAACCGATAGTTCGGAAGGCGGCACCACTGGAACTCTGCTGCCCACCTCGAATAGAACGGAAAAGGGAACTAGAAATTTGAGTGATGCCGCCAGCCAAAGACTGTATCGCACCGCAGCGCGGTTTCTTCGGAACACTAAGGTAAGCAACCAGATTGCTGCAACGAAGAGTGTGGACTGCCAAAGGTGATTGATCATTTTGTCTTCTCCTGCTTGTTCTTAGCCAGCTGCTTTAATGCCT
The DNA here is from genome assembly GCA_043755435.1 of Bryobacterales bacterium. GTDB lineage: Bacteria > Acidobacteriota > Terriglobia > Bryobacterales > Bryobacteraceae > JANXSF01. Next base: position 18,847 of record JAYUSZ010000218.1, read on the forward strand.
GTTCTGCTTCCTTAACGTCTGCCATTGTCAACCGGCCCGATTCAATCAGATGCGCCATAACGGGCCTTGTACCTCCCCCGAAAAGGCTTAATAGTTCGTCAATCAAACGAGTTTGTGCCTGCCCACGGGTGATGGCCGCCTCGAAGATATTGGCGTTGCTGATCCGCTTCACACAACGCAGGGCACCCTTCCCTTCCAAACGGTACACCGTGGTTTGTATGGTTGTGTAGGCAGGTCGCCCCGGTTCAGGAAAAGATTCTTGAATCTCCCGGACGGAACAAGCGCCGTGCTTCCAAAGCGCATCCATTATCTGCATTTCCAGTTTGGTTAGTTTTGGTGAGGCCATATCATCCAACTACAACACCACTCCAACCTACTATTGGTATAGTTGGATGTCAAGTAAACTTCTGCCCAGCGGGCCTTGCCGGTGCCGCTATACTCAATAGGTTGAACACAAAATTTCGAGTTGGAATCGTTGGGTTAGGCGGAGTTGCTGACCGCATTCATATCCCCGCTTGTCAGGCTGTACCCCAAATTGAAATAGCTGCAGCCTGCGACCCAAATGAACAGAGCCGCCTGAAGATGGCTGCAAAATTCAACTTGGCTAACACATACTCCACATTCGAGGAGATGCTCGAAAAGGGCAAGCTGGATTTCATCATTGTTGGGACACCTCCGGGATCGCATTTTGAGATCGCGACAAAAGCTATGGAAGCAGGGGCGCATGTGTTTTGTGAAAAGCCCTTCATGCCCACAATTGACGAAGCAGATCGCATTATCGAAGTGGCTCGTGCGAAGAATCTGCTGCTGCGCGTCAACAACCAATACCGCTTCATGAGTTACTACGCTGAAACCAAGCGGCGCTTACTCGCTGGTGAATTTGGTCGCGTATTTTATATTCAGTGTTGGCAGCAAATGTTCCATCCGCCGTCTGAGGAAACTAATTGGCGCAGTGCGCTGAAGAACTACGTTCTCTACGAATTTGGCACGCATGCTTTGGACTTGGCCAGCTTCTTCTTTGACGATCTGCCGGAGACTGTGAACGTACACATTCCCAGAGCTCGTAAAGAATTCGACGCCGATGTGCTTGTACATGCCACGCTGAAATTTCCCGAGGAGCGGTTGGCAGCTTTTTCGTTCAATCGAATTTCGCACGCTCCGGAAAAGTATCTGGAAATGCGCCTTGATTGTGAGCATGCATCAATTCGCATCTCTCTTGGCGGAGTGGCGCGTTTCTCAGTGGAGTATTCCAAGCACGCCGGCAGACCTATTTTGAAGGCAGGATTGTTGAAAGGTGGACAGGCGCGTAGTGAGAAGGGCGGGAAAAGCACAGCATTCGTATCTTCAGCCAAGGGTGAATTTGCAACGGCAACGGCTGCCCATTTGCAGTACTTCGTCGACGAAATGCAAAAGCCCCAGCGTTCCTTGGAAGGCGCCGTTCATGCGCGCGAAATCCTGAACCTTGTGTTTGCGGGGTACGAATCAGCAAACACAGGGGAGACGGTGCGCCTTGCTCGCGGAGGCCACTAGCCAGTGGTTCAAATCGTATTTGGCCTTTTGTGGGTGGCAGCTGTTGTGGCCATCACGGCAATACCGTTCTGGCGGCATGTGGATTTCTTCAAACAAGCCGGCCCGCAATTCTACCAACTGATCTTGTTGGTTCTGCCGGTGCTTTTTGTGGCACCGCTGATTTATCAGCGGCTCCGTTTACGAGGGGTTTGGCGTTATGAATTGAAGGCGTATCTTGCCTTGGGTCTGCTGCCTTGCTTACTATACGAAACGCGCGGCACTCTGGGAATACTGCTTTTGGCGACCTCCGCGTTTTCAATCGGCTATTGGTTTCAGCGTGTCGCTGGCATTGAATCCGACGATCCTATTGAAGAAATTTCGCTGTCGTGCGCATTGGGTTTAGGTGTACTCACCCTGGTCCTCTTCGGTTTGGGGATGGCGCAACTTTACCGAACCTGGATCCTTGCATTGTTACTGGTCCCGGCAATTCTTGCTTGGCGTCAATTTCTGGAAGATATTTTGGAAGTGTTGCACGACGCAGCAAACGCGAAAGAAATGCAGTCGCCCCTAGTTGGAATTGCAGCATTCTTTGGTGCTAGCTTGGTGCTGCTGGCATCGCTTTCCGCATTGACCGCGCCTACAAATGGAGACGCCATCCGGTTTCATTTGGCTCTGGCCAAGAGTTATCTGCAATCAGGTGGATTGAACGTTCCACAGTTTATTGATTACGGTTATTATCCGCAATCCTACGAAGTGCTAACTACCATGGTGTGGGGCATCAGTGGTCTGGCTGCTGCGCAAATGCTGCCCGGTTTTATCTTCCTCCTATGTCTAATGCTGCTGTTTCGCATTGGCCGTCAATGTGGATATGGCACAGCGCATTGCTTTTTAGGTACGGTTGTTGCCGCAGCAACGCCCTTCTTGCATTGGACAGGTTCAGTTGTAAAGAACGATATGCATTTGGTGTTGTACCTTCTGGCATCCCTATGCTGCCTCTTGCGTTGGAGTCTCACTCGCAAATTCCGTTGGGTGCAACTAGCAGTGCTCTTCGCAAGCTTCGGATTTGGTGTAAAGCACACAGCCATATTCGGAGCGGTTGCGCTTGCCCCCATCTGCTTTGTTGCCGCATGGCGTCAATCGCAAAGGCTCAAGGCGTTCGCTGGTTTGGCGGCCTTGATTGTACTGGTGGGGGGGATGTGGTCTGCCAGGACTTACTTACTTAAGGGCGACCCAACCTATCCGGAAGCAGTCACTCGCGCTATCAGTCACGGTGGACAGGCGAGCGCGATGTCTCGTTTCACACGCTATCCACAAATTGTGTATCAGACTCATTTTCTGAGCCGCATCCATTTTGAATCGCCAAGCAATAATGCCATGGGCGTGTTCTTGTTACTGTTCCTCCCTATTTGGTTTTTGGTAAAGCGCGTCTCCGGCAATGAACAAGTACGCTATGTCTTGTGGTTTACGGGCAGTTATCTTCTCTATTGGAGCACCATACTAAGCACCTTGCGTTATGCGGCGGCACCTATTTTGCTGGTGTTCTTGCTACTTTTCGCCCGCTTGGAAATAGTTGATCAAAAAGCTGGCCGTAGAGCTAGCTGGTTAATGAGTTGCTCTTTGATCTACGGCTTCGTATTCGCGTTGTTAGTGAATGTGATTCAAGAACTCGCACCGCCACTTCCGGCAGTTCTGACTGGAAAAATCACCCAGACGGATTTGCTTCGGCAGTTTCTGCCACCGTTTGCTGCCATGGAGCAGTTGCACAAATCGGCTCGTCCTGACGACCTGGTCTTCAGCGCGGGTAACTGGGCAGTGTCGTATGCTCCCTATCCGGCGGCGGTCAATCATATTTACCGGACAGATCGAGCGTACACAGCGAAAGAGATCACCAGCGAACTTTCAAAGCAACCGTATCGCTTCTTGTTGCTGCCGCATTCATCAAATCGGCTTGAGCTAGAAGCGGCCGCCCGACGTCTACGCGGCTTGGCAGAATTGTATTCCGACGGCAACTTTCATTTGTATTTGTTGAACTAGCAGCCATGCAACTAACTGGAATATGGCGCAATTTCTTAACGCTCAGCGCGGGCGAAACAGTTGCGCGTCTTCTGCACGCCATGGCTTTCTTCGTCATAGCGCGTCGCGCAGGCACAGAAACTTTTGGTGAGTTTGGACTTGCTGTAACCATAGCTTTATATGTTTCACTGCTAGTACAACAGGGCTTCGATACAGTAGGGGTGCGCGCCGGTGCAAAAGACCCAAGCAGCATGAAGCAAATGGCGGCACGCATTCTCGCATTGCGAATTGCATCTGGCTTGGCTGCTGCCCTGTTGTTGGTCACCTACACAGTGGCCCGCAATTGGAGCGGTAGTTTTAAGATCACCTTGGTGCTCCTCAGTTTTGGTGCGATGATTCGGCAGATATCGCCACGTTGGGTTCTGCAGGCAGTTGAAACCACCTATCCAATTGCGTTGGCCAATATCATTGCGCAACTAGCCGTCCTGGTGGGCGCGTTGTTGGTTACCAAACCTGAGGATTTGATTTGGGTTGGAGCAGGGCAACTTGTTGGCGAACTGTTATGCTGCGCATACATATTCCGTCGCGTGCAGACATACATTGGTTGGCCATCAATCTCCTGGGATGGGGCAGCAATCTGGCGCGAATCGTTGCCGCTTACTTATACGGTTATCGTAGGAGCCTTGCTGTTCAGCTTCGACATATTGGCTATGGATTGGCTGCATCGCCCTATGTCTGAAATTGGCCTCTACAATGCTGCCTATCGTTGCGTGAATATTTTCTCCATGCTTGTGGGGAGCCTTCAAATCAGCATTCTACCGTTGTTCGCCAGGGCCTATCCAGATCGAAGCAAGGCTTTCAAATTAGCTTGGCGGGCTAGCCGTCTTTCTGTACCGGCCGGCGTAGGTTTGGCGCTAGTCTTCACAGTTTTTGGAGGCCAAATCCTGGCGTTATTATACGGGCCTTCCTACAGAGAAGGCGCGCGGTTGCTTGCGTATCTAACCTGGGTAATGCCACTGGCAGCTTTGCGAGGAGTGCTTCGTCAATGCTTGTTGGCCTTCCGGATGCAACATATAGATGCTGTCAATATGAGCGCGGCCTTGGCAGTCAACGTGGCGTTTGACTTCCTGCTGATTCCTGAGTACGGTCCCATGGGCTGCGTCATTGCGACCATCTTGAGTGAGATTACTTTAACTCTGCTTTCCGCAATTGCTGTGCGAGGAATTAAACACGCATGAAACTGTCGGTCATTCTAATTGACGGTACGCCTGCTCCAGAGTTTGTCTCGAATTCGCAGGTGGAGTTTCATGCGGTGCCCAAGTGGGGAATGGGTTTTGAGCAAGCACTTGGAGAGAGAGTGGCTGTGCTCAGCGCGCGTTATAGCATTGGTCCGGCTTGGCTGGAAACAGCAATGAATACACAGTCCGCGATGACCTGGGGCATGGTGGAGCCGGACCCAGACGTCAGCCCGTATTATTTATTAGAATACAGCCATCTTCTGAATGATGGGATCCGAAACCCGCTTGCGGCGCCGGGTGGAAATGTCGTTTACCATCGCGATGTTGTGACGCGAATTAAGCCTGGAGACTTCCTGCGGGAAGTCGATTTACACAAGGAGTTGGCGGGCCTGAGCACCCATTTTGATCCGCGACTCAATGTCTCTCTAGTCGCTCCACCACCTTGGAGCCAGTACCGCAGCGAGCGTCGGGAAGCTTCCTTCCAATGGTCACGAACGCATCAACGAGGCGTTACCGATTTGCTAACGCGATTGGCATTGCCTCCATTAATATTGGGCCGGATTGCAAAACGCGTTCATACAGACGGCCGCTTTATAGCAGCTTTCTGGCGCGGTCTGCCACGCATCATCGAAGGCTCAATGATTCAAATGTCAGGGGAGATCAGCGGTATTCTTGCGGGCAATCGCAATGAGCGTATGCCCCCAAGGTAGAGAAACGCCTGTGGCAAGAAGCCATTTCCGTTCCCAATTCAGATACCTATCCAGCAAGTGTGTGCGTGGATCCGAATTGACGCGATCCTGAATATGCTTTACCGGCTCACCCTTGGTCTTATTCTCCGTAAGTTCGGCCCAAAGGGAAGGCAGGGAATTCACCCGCGCTATAAACATCACAGTAAAATGGCGATTCTCCAATTCAGCACCTAAATCACGAAGACGATAACTATGGGAATAGTCCATTTGTTGCCGCTTATCGAAACTTCGCCTGGCACCAACGCGCAGAGCCATCACGCCGCCTGGTTTAAGCACGCGGGCAAACTCATCGAAGGCGAAGGCTGAGTCCTGAAACGTTAGATGCTGTATTACATCAGCGCAATGCAATCCATCAAAACTGTTATCGGCGAAAGGGAGCGAAGCAGCCGAAGCCGCTGCCCAGTGGGCTTTGGAACGATCTCTTGCTAATTCTAAAGCTGTTGGATATAGATCGGCTCCAACAGTGGTTCCAGCCCCCTGTTCTCTCCATTGCCTTAGGAACCCACCGGTACCACAGCCAACATCCAATACTCGATCCATTCGCCGCAACCCATGTTTCTTCAGCAAGGTAAAGGTGGTGGCACGCATGGCTCGGGTCCATGGATGCTTGTCCTCCAGTGAGGCCATTCGTTCAAAATATTCGCGGCTGAACTCGGTTTCCATTAGCCTTTGGCCGCCTCTTCCAACACTTGTAAAGTCTCCCAGGCTGTCTTCTTCCAGGAAAAGCGCTTGGAATTTTCCTGGCCTCGTTCGGAAAGTTCAGCGCGGTAATCGGCATCTTTGGCTAACCTTTGCATGGCTTCAAACAAAGCCGGAACTTCCAGTTTGGCCACTAACTCCGCAGCACCGCCAGTAATATCGCGCATGGCTTCGGTGCCGATGCAAACTACGGGAGCGCCAACCCGCTGCGCCTCCATTACCGGGAGTGATACAGTTTCATAAACAGAAGGCATCACCATGGCATCTGCGGCGTTATAGAGCAGATTCAATTCTTCGTCCGTTACATAACCGCACACGCTGACGCGGTTTTCAATTCCGTTATCGTGAATCATTTTGACCAAGTCGAGATTGTAAATGTTCATTCCAACCAGAACCAATTGATGGGGAAATTGGGTTCGTTTCACAAATTCTCCGAAGGCTTCAAACAAAGCGGGAATTTTCCGCCGCCCAGACATTTTCCCAACAAATAAGAAGTAGGGTGCATCAGACCCAACATGCTTCTGACGAGCCCCGGGAATTCCAGGGTCGTTCTTGGCCGGGCGAAAGTTTTCTGCAGGAGCGAGGTACACTACCCGTACTCTTTTGGGATCCGCGCCCCATCCTTCCACAATGTCCCGCCGACCTGCTTCTGAATCTGTAATTGCCAGATGGGCGTTGCGAGCGCTCCAACCGTAGAGTGGGCTGTAAAGCAGGCGAGTATAGAAAGGAAACAATTCGGGATGATAATGTTGCACCGCATCATGACTGGTTACCACTGTTCGGCCGCGCGCAATCAGTGGCCGTGAAAAGGATGGACAGAACTGAACATCGTCGGTAACGGACGGCCCAAAACGCAGATTCTCCCACAGCAACATGCGGCAATCGGGGTCCAGAACTTTTTCGTCAATATTGGGAGGCAATGGGGCATCGGTACGATCCAATAGCTTCTGGCTATAGAAGGTCACTTTGTCGAAGACGGTATTGCTCACCATGTCACGATCCCAGTAGCGCACGATGTTCAGCAAATACCTGCCAACACCAGTGCGGCGACCATGGATACGCCACCCGTTAACGGCCAAACGCATAGTCTCCCAGGATAGCGAACTTGTTGCTATTGGAGCGTACTTCGGGGATTGTTTCAAGATTGCGCAAACTGTAATTTGATATTCATGCAATCGACATATACAGTTTGTAGACTCGGAGTTCCAAGATCCATCGTGGCTGTTTCTCGATGCTGGCGTATGAATCTCCTAGGAGCAAACCAACCAAATGTCAACAAACATCCTACTTACCTTAATACTGCTATGTGGCAGTGCACAAGCCCAACTCGCCATTGTAAATAATGCGAGCTTCCGCGGAGATCAGCCTGTAGCTGCCGGTTCCTGGGTGGCCGCATTTGGGACTTTTACAGGGGTTTCCACCACAACAGCCCAATCGTTCCCCCTGCCCAAAACACTGGGTGGCGTAAGAGTGAGCGTGGGTGGCGTAGATGCGCCTTTGTATGACGTCCGAGCCGGACAGATCACCTTTTTGATTCCCAATGCTGCAACCACGGGTATTCGCCCGGTTGTTGTGACTACCGGTTCCGGTACGATCAACGGTACGGTCCGCGTTATTTCCAGCGCACCTGGCATCTTCACAAAAGATGCGCAGACACCACCTAAAGGTGCAATCAGAAATCAAGACGGAATTACTGAAAATAGTGCTTCTTCGGTCGCCCGCCGCGGTGATGTGGTCTCAATTTACGGGACTGGCCCAGGTACTTTCAGCCGCGCCGTTGAAGATGGAGCAGCACCAGGAGCGTCGCCACTGGCCACTACTCGCTCCGCCCCACAAGTATTTATCGGTGGCATTGAAGCCAATGTTCAGTTCAGCGGTCTGAATCCTGATGCTCCGGGTCTGTGGCAGATCAATGCTATTGTTCCAACGCAGTCCTTTATTACTGGACGTGTTCCCGTGCGCGTCTATGTAGACGGTGTAGATTCTAACGAGGTAACCCTGTTTGTCCAATAAGAAGTTTCGACTTTTCCTTGCTGCCCTCTTTATCCAGACGGTCCACGCACAAGCGACCACTGGGACCGTAAGCGGTAGTGTCTTAGATGGCCAAAGCGGCCGTCCCATCCCTAGTGTGTCCATTGCGATCAATGGTCAAAGCAGTGATCGGAATGTCTCCGACTCTGATGGCCGTTTCGCCATTAAATTGAGTCCTGGCACTTACACGCTACGCTTCACTGGTGAAAACTATGCACCGATGGACGTGAATGAAATCGTCATCAAAGCCGGCGAAACCACCGAAGCCAGCACTTTGCTAACGAATAAAGCCAACGTCACAACTCTTGACGTTGTGGAAAAAGTTGGCGCGGTGGAATCTACGGCCGCAGCTATGCTCAATGAGCGCAAACTATCCGCCGTTGTGAGCGACAGTATTGGTCGCGACGAGCTTTCTGCCAGTGCATCTTCCGATGCGGCCGGTGCTTTGCAAAAAGTGACTGGCGTAAGTGTGGTTGGTGGTGGGTTTGTTTATGTACGTGGACTTGGGGAACGCTATAGCTCAACGTCCTTGAACGGTGCAGCCATTCCAACTACTGAGCCCGACAAGCGGGTTGTGTCTCTGGACCTATTTCCGGCAGGACTGATTGAAAGCATCAAAGTTGCAAAGACCTATTCCCCGGATTTGCCGGCTGAATTTTCAGGTGGCATGGTGCAGATGCAAACCATCGAATTTCCTACTCAGAAAATCTTCAATCTGAGCCTGAAAACTGGTTTCAATAGCGCGACTACCTTTGACAAGTTTCAAACATTCCCCGGCTCGGGTGCCAGTGATTACTTTGGCTTTGGTGCAGGATCTCGAGCACTACCTTCGGCAATTCCCGCCAACCAACGTCTGATTCAGGGTCAGTTCACTCAGCAACAACTTCAGACATTCGGGCAGTCTTTTTCAGCAAATTGGGAGCCAACGTCCAACGCTTCTGCGCGGCCAGCCCTAGATTGGTCAGCGGTAGCAGGTGGAACATTTGGACGCTTCGGTGTAGTGGGCGCACTTAGCTTTTCCAATAAGCTTCAAACGCAGAGCGAACTGCTCCGCTTCATACGCCAAGGGGCAGGGGCACCGGTCATATTTACTGAATATCCAGACTATAAAGAGTATTCAGAAAACGCACGCATGGGTGCGGTATTCAACACAGCAGTCCGGCTTACACCAAATCAGAAGATCATTTTCCGCAATACATTTACGCATGATGCTGAGAAGTCGGCCCGCGAATTTGCAGGGTATGACGGCGGGGTGGACACGTTTCTTTCGGCTCAACGGCTTCGTTATATTCAACGCTCCTTGTTTTCTACTGGCGTGGAAGGCGACCACTCGTTACCAAAGCTCCGCAACAGCCTGGTTCACTGGCAATTTACTTATTCCAACTCAAAGCGGGACGAACCTGACCTTCGTGAAGTGATTCGCAACTTGCTGCCAGATGGACGCTATAGTTTTTCCGCATCTGGTTCTTCGGGTCTACGATTCTTCTCAAACCTGGACGATCGCATTTACGAGCCGCAGGGTGACTACAGTATTCCATTCTTCAAAGGCTCCATCTCCGGCCTATTCAAAGTAGGCGGCAGGGTAACTATTCGCCGTCGCGATTTTGAGGCACGCCGCTTCCTGTTCGCGCCGCAGCAATTCACAACGCTGAATCTTTTCCAGCCAAGCAATCAGCTATTCGGTGCTGCAAATATCCGGCCGAATGGATTTCAGATTACCGAATTCACTCGTGCCACGGACACCTATGCGGCCGAAATGAATATCTTTGCCGGGTACGCCATGTTGGACATCAATCTTGGTGCCCGGTGGCGTTTGCAGGGTGGACTGCGAGTAGAAGATTCTGAGCAAACCGTTATCACCTTTGATAACCGAATCCCCAACGCGGTGCCAGTGCGGGCTGGTTTGCAGAACAGGGATCCAGCGCCAGCCATCAATGCAATTTACGCTATCAAAAAGGACCAGAACTTTAGGCTCTCTTATAGCCGCACGGTTTCGCGTCCGGACTTCCGCGAGCTTTCTCCATTCGACTTCAATAACGTTCTTGGGGGATTTGTTGTAGCTGGAAATCCGAATTTGAAACGTGCTCTTATCAACAATTACGATGCGCGTTGGGAATGGTTTTCTAAAGGCAACCAGCTTGTAGCTGTTAGTTTCTTTGCGAAGCAATTCGATTCGCCAATTGAGCAAACGATTGTTCCTTCCAACGATCTGCGCCAAACTTTCGTCAACGCCAAGGCAGCGCGAA
>JAYUSZ010000219.1:0-10639 GCA_043755435.1 Bryobacterales bacterium
CGGCTACCAACGTAGCTTGCTTCCAAAGAAGCCGAAGAGCTAACTTGCCGTTGAATGCCAAAGCTGAACTGATGAGCCTTTGGAGTGTTGAAATCCGGATTAAACCAGTTGTTGTTGCGTCCCACGAAAGTGGAAGCACCCAGACTGGAACCCGAAGGGACGGCAATACCGTTAGGGTAGGGATTGGCCAGCAAACCTGGAAGAGGATTGCGTCCACCGTCTACAGAGTCAACCAGTGGTGTGTTCGTGGAGAATCCGGCGGTTTGCAGGGAATTATTATTCGGGTTCAGATAGTAGAGCCCGTATCCCCCGCGGACTACCGTCTTTTCATTCACCGTGAACGCCGCACCAATTCGGCCTTGGAAGTTATTAAAGTCATTTTTGGCGAAGAGACGCGAATTGCCTCCAACTCCGGCAAACGCGAATCCGCCCTTCAAAGTACGAAGGTTTGGATAAAGAGCAAGGTTCGCTGCTGAGATTTGGCCAGCTATGGGGCTTGCCACTTGGGTATCAAACCCGCGGTTATTGCGATTCCATTTTTCGTCTGGTGCTCCGTTGTAATCCCATCGGAAACCCATGTTTAGAGTCAGCCGGCGGGACACCTTCCAATCGTCCTGAAGGTAAGGGGCGAAATACCATTGGCGATTATTCGGATAAACAGGAAAGTTCGAGCTTCCTGTAACAGCACCTAACAGGAAGCTGGCATAGGCATCGCCGGCAGTGGATTCGCCTTGGTTCCAAATCCGCTGCGTGTAGGAGCGTTGACCAGCAAACTGGAGGATATTACCAGAGTTCTGTTGTAGGAATTGAATCCTGCGCCAATCAACACCCATTTTCAATGTGTGTGCGCCGCGAATCTTAGTTACGTTGACGGCCAGGTTGTAATTGTTGGTGAAGTTCAAGCCCTGGTAGCGGCCAAGGTTGGAATAACCAGCGTTCTGCCAGAGTCCAAAGTAAGTCGGACCGGGCAATGATTTAACAAGATTGGCGGACAGGCCAAGGCTGGTGAGATCGAAGTTCTCATTGGCCCGGCCAAAACCCTTTTCAATAAATCGATTGTGAGAACCGCGGACATTAATGACTAGAGTAGGAGTAGCAGTCCATAGCCAATCCGCGACGTAGGCATCATTGATACGCTGGAAGGGCTGTTGGCCATCGGTACCGACCTTGTTATCGATCCCGTTGACGGCGCGGTCTTCAGTTCGATCATTAGACAAATGACGCATAAAAGCGCGGTGCTTATCGCCGAAGTTCATGTCAAATTTCAAGATCAGGTTGTAGAACTTGTCGTTGTTCACGTAGTTGGGCAACTTAAAATTTGCTGAGGAATACTGTAGGCCAGCCGTGGTAGCAGCATTAGGCAGTGGCATGAATTTTGTTACCGCTGCGGCCACTGGACTGATCCGGTTGGCCGGGATAATGTTGCCAGGGAATGGGTTGCGGTTAGGATCGCCATTTGCCGCAGGTGTACCGCTGTTCGGGTCATAAATAGTGATTGGAGCGCCAGTAGCGTTACGCAACTTGGAAAAGTCTCCGGTGCGCATTTCCGGTTCCGGGAAGGAATTCACCAGCGGGTTGGGGGTCTTTTCGCGGTAGTTTTCAAAACTGCCAAGGTAGAAGAGCTTCACTGCGGAGTTCTTGGTCAATATCTTGGGCAAATAGGCAGGACCTTCAAACTGGAACCCGTACTGATCCAGGGTGTGATCTGCACGTTTGTTCTTGATACCAGCTGCCTGCGGAACCGCATTACTTTGGAAAGTATTCGCATCCAGCCAGGGCCGGCGGGCGAATTCCCAGGCAACGCCGTGGAAGGCATTGGTGCCGGACTTCAACACCACGTTGAATACACCACCACCGGTTTTACCGTATTGCGCATCATAAGAATTCTGCTGGACGCTGAATTCCTGAACCGCATCTACAATTGGAACGGCAGCAATGTTGTTGTTGCCAGCTTGGCCGTTGTTCGGCGCACCGTCCATTAAGAATTCGTTGTTCGATTCACGACCACCGTTAATGGACCACTGGGCGATTGCTCCATTGTCGAAGGGGCGCTGCCAAATGGCTGCTCCGCGGAAGACCACGCCGGACATCATCGTTCCCAGCATGAAAGGGTTTCGTGCATTCAGCGGCAGTTCAGAAACTGCAATGGAATTGACCACGCCAGAGCGCGATGCGGTTTGCGTTTCAAGCAGTGCCACTTCACCGGTGACATTAACAACGTCGGTTACCGCACCGACTTCAAGAACGATGTCGATACCAGCAACCTGTCCCACTTGGACAGTCACATTGTCGCGATTGACCACTTTGAAGCCATTGGCTGTCGCCGTGAGCTTATACAAACCGGGCCGGAGGAACGGAATAGTGTACGCACCAGATGTATCGCTGGTGGCTGTGGAAATTTCATTGGTTGCCGCGCTTACGGCTTTAATCGATACACCTGGGACAGAGGCCCCGGATGGATCAAGAATGCGGCCAGTGATGGTCGCCCGGAATTCTTGCGCGTTGAGAAAACTACAGAGTAACGTGGCTAGTATTAGCCCTTTTAGGTGTCCCACTTGGATACCCCCCTTGAAGATAATTGAATTGGCAAACTTCTGACTTTACAGAACTTTACCGAAATCACTGAATCAGCATATAACGATAGGGCGTCTAATTGCAACCGCTAAAGCACCAAAAGGTGCCCCGGGAGACCGTTAGAATCGTTAATTCTTCTTCTGAACAGGCGTTTCAAGTGCCCGCAGAGTTTCGGCGTGCTTTGCGGCGCGCTCCGGCTGGCCACTGCGGCTCCAAGCCTGTATTAGCAGATAATGAATCTGGGCATCGGTGACAATGGCTCCTGTAAATTGCAGCGCCTTTTCGCCTGCGTCGGCAGCCGCGCCTGGGTCACCCTTTTTCAACAGGACGCGGGCTAGTTCAAAATGACAATCCCGGAACTTGGGTGCCACTGCAATCGCATCGCGAATCCATCTTTCGCTTTCGTCCAGTTGCCCTAGTAGTAAAAGCAAGCGGGCCCCAGGCAGCAGCGTTTCCGGATCCACCGGACCCTTGAGGCGTTCCAGGCGCACTGCATCACGATAGAGGGACAAAGCTTCATCAATGTTCCCGAGGCTTTCGCACGTGATTCCCAGATAGCGAGCGGTTCGGGCATTCGATGGATTCAATTGACGGGCCTTGCGAAGTCGCGGCAAAGCCTGCGCCATGTCATTGCTCAGAAATGCGGCCAAGCCATAAAGGAACTGCGCGTATTCCGCCTTCGGATCAACCAGCAGCGCACGTTCCAAAGTCCGTCCAGCGGCCTCAAAATGGTTATCGGCCATTTCCATTTTTGCTTTCAAGGTCAAAGCAGGAACAAGTTTCGGATCTAGACGAAGCGATTCCTCTATGGCAGCAGCCGCCTGTGGAAACTTGCCTGCTGCAAAAAACGCATTGGCTTGCTCGTAGGCAGGCAGGCCAGGGGAAACCGCTGCGGCCAGCAGCATTGTGGACAGAAGCAAACCCGCAAAAAACTTCATGGGTTTACTTCCTCCACCACTTCCACAATCCGATCTGCCGTAACGTTTACCAGCCTCTGTACCTTGCCCCCGGGCCAGTGCACTTCAACCAGTTCGGCAACCTTGCTCGGGCCAAATCCGAAGCGCACTAGCGGTTCACTGGCACTGGCATAACCCACTGCTGTGGTTGCCGAGTTATATAGATCGCGCCCATCCGCTAAATGAACATGCACCGTCGCACCCAGCCCCTGCCTATTCGCAACTTTCCCCCGTAGCTTCAGCGCCAACCAGTGCGATGAGTTCTGCGTAATATTGCGGAAAAGCTTCGCGGGACCGTTTACCACTGTTACCACCGCGTCCATCTTTCCATCGTTATCGAAATCAGCAAAAGCAACCCCACGGTGCATGGCGGCACGTTGGAACTCGATTCCGGCGGTGGCGGAAACGTCTTCAAACTTCTTACCCTGAACGTTGCGAAAGATCCGATTCGGAAGAGCAGATTCACGGCCCAGGTATTGGTCCAGTTCAGCCAGGTGAGATAGTCCGAAGAACAAGTCCTTCCATCCGTCATTGTCAAAGTCGTACATGCCAAGGCTCCAACCCGTCAATTGACGAGTGGCCATCAGCAGGCCGGTGCGTTGCGCATAGTCCTCGAAACTGATCCCTTTGTGTGGATTTCTGAAGAGCAAGAAAGAATCGTTGATGATGCCAGAGACGACCAGATCGGGCTTGCCGTCGTTATCGAAATCTCGAAAATCGGCACCCATGCCGGCGATGGGATTGCCATCTTCCCGAAGCGCCACGGCGGCTTCAAGGCCTATCTCTTCAAATTTGCCATGGCCTTTGTTATGGAAAAGGAATCCGCGTACTGAATCGTTGGCGACGAAAATGTCCGCGAGGCCATCGCCATCCATATCGGCGAAGACCACTCCCATGCCCTTACCGATGTGACGCCCTATGCCTGAAGTTTTGGAAACGTCCGTGAACGTTCCGTCGTGGTTGTTGTGATAAAGCTGGCCGGGTAATCCTTCATAGGCTCTAGGGTGACAATAGAATTGCCGCTCGGGAGTGCCGCACCGAGGTTCCGTTGCAGCGTTCCAAACCACGTAATTCGAGACGAACAGGTCTAGCCAGCCGTCGTTGTCATAATCAAACCAGCCCGCTGAAACGGCCCAGTCAATTCCCGTGATCCCCGACTTCGCGGTGACATCTGCAAATTGCCCGTTACCCAAGTTGCGATAAAGAATGTTGCGATTCACCCCGGCAACAAACAAATCGGGGAATCCATCGTTATCGAAATCCGCAACGGCTGCACCCATGGAGTAGCCCTCACCGGCAACGCCTGCTTTTGCGGTGACGTCAGTAAAAGTCATGTTGCAGTTATTGCGGAACAGTCGATTGTGAAACTCAGGGCCAGTTTTGCGAAGGCTGGGAATCGCTGCGCCGTTGGTGAAGAAGATATCGGTGCAACCGTCGTTGTTGTAATCAAGCACAGCCACTCCACCACCGGTAAGTTCAATCTGATGGAACTTTCCTGATGCGGCGTTGAGTAACCGGAATTGCAATCCAGCTTTTTGGGCAACCTCTTCGAACCGAATTTGAGCAACTGCAGGAACAACAAGAAGCATGAGCACTTGGGCTCGAGGAAACATGTTCTTATTCTATAGGTGTGGGATGCGATACAACTATGAATACGCCTATGCGCGCACTCCTCCTACTGTCCGTTGCTCTGGCTCAAAATCCCCAGCCCACTTTTCGCAGTGGGGTGGAGATTGTTACTGTGGCTTTTTCTGTTGTAGGTCCAGACGGCAATTTCATTCAGGGTTTGAAGCAACAGGATTTCACTTTATATGACAACGGTAAGCAAGTTCCCATCAGCCAGTTTTGGCATGATACGGACCTGCCATTGACGGTTGCCATGGTTGCTGATATCAGCGGCAGCCAGATGGCGATGATCCAAAAACATAAACGCAGCATGGGGCAATTTCTGACACAAGTGCTGGACCCCAAGGATCAGGCACTGCTGGTGACGGTGGATGCACGAATCAATTTGATCAAGGATTTTACCAGTTCGAACGAAGAACTCCAGAAAGTTGTGGATCGTCTACTTTTACAACGGCAGTTCGGCACAAGGTTGGGTGATCCATGTTTGAAAATGAACAGCCAAAACCGCCGCATACCTTGTGGGGGCAGTCTTATATGGAATGGAGTTTTCTACACTGCCCGGCTCAAAATGAAAGCACCAACTGGCCGCAAGGCGATGATATTGCTTACCGACGGAGAAGATTCCGGCAGTGACCATTCCCTGGTTACTGCAATTGAAGCTGCCCAGGGGGCCGATACGATAGTGTTTCCCATTCAGGAACCCGCCAACGGAAAGCGAATTGCCCGTCGAAGTAAGATCAGACTGCAGAGGTTGGCCCTTGAGACCGGTGGAGTTTTGTTCGATGGAACAAAGCAGACTCCCGCAGACATTTTCGACCAGATTGAAAAGGAACTTCGCAGCCAATATGTGCTGGCATTCACGCCTCCTGATCAAACCCGGGATGGCAAATTTCATAAATTGGAAGTGAGGCTGAAGCAACCTGGGACCAAGGTCCGCAGCAGGTCTGGTTACTATGCCCCGAGTGGTGTGGCGCAGTGATTGAATTCAGTCTGAATGGTAAAACGGTAACTTCGCGAGAAGGCTGCACAGTTGCTGCGGCGATTGCTAACACGGGCCTACACGCTGTGCGCCGATCGGTGCAGGGAGGTGCCAGAGGTCCATTGTGCGGCATGGGGATTTGCTTTGAATGTTCGGTTACCCTTGATGGCAAACAGCATACTCGGAGTTGTCAATTGCCGCTTCAGCCAGGAATGGTAGTGGAGACTTGCGCCTCTCAAATTTGTAAGACACCCCCTGTTGTTAGGCACATTAGCCGCAGCTTTGATGTTCTGATTATCGGTGCAGGACCAGCCGGAATCGCGGCGGCAATTGCGGCGAGCCGCCCTGGTCTTGCGGTTGGCGTCGTTGACGACAATCCTGCGGCCGGCGGGCAAATTTGGCGTAATGACCGCAATGCGAAACTGGCCCAATTTGCCACCTGCACTGCGGAACTGCTTCCGGGCACTCGCATTGTTGACGCCCCCCAATCAGGCATATTAATGGCTCAATCGGGATCTCAGATTTTGGAACTCCGCTACGGCAAGTTGATCTTAGCAACGGGCGCGCGCGAACTGTTTCTCCCATTCCCGGGCTGGACACTGCCCAACGTATTTGGTGCGGGTGGGCTTCAAGCACTCGTGAAAGGCGGGCTTGCGATTCAAGGCAAACGGGTGGTGGTTGCCGGCAGTGGACCGCTGTTGATCGCCGTAGCTGCAACGCTGCAAAAGCATGGCGCAAACATCGTGGCGATTGTGGAACAGGCCAGTCTGGCAAGTGCCGTTCACTTTGGTTTGGAACTTGCAAGTCAGCCAGCAAAGATCGTACAAGCTGCAAAACTGCTTTGGGCTCTGCGTTCGGTTCCGGTTTATAGAAGCAATTTTCCAGTTCAAGCTGAGGGCAACGGAAAGCTGGAACGGATTGTTTTGCGCGGCCAGGAAACTTTGCATTGCGATTATCTGGCTTGCGGCTTTGGCCTTATCCCTAATAATGAATTGCCCGCTCTGGCAGGATGCCAGTTGCATGGAAATTTTGTAAAGGTGGACGAGCTTCAGCGCACATCTCTGGGCAACATTTACGCGGTGGGAGAATTGACAGGCATAGGTGGTGTTGAAAAGTCGTTGGTTGAAGGAAGCATTGCGGGCTTCGCTGCGGCTGGTGATTCTAAGCAGGCGGAAGCTTTGTTCGCTAAGCGCGGTGAGGCAATCCGTTTCCAGACTGTTCTTGAAAAACGATTTGCCCTGTGTCCCGAGTTACTTCAGCTTGCCACTGCCGACACCACAATCTGCCGCTGCGAGGATGTGACAAAAGAGGACTTGGATGAATATACTGGCTGGCGGGAAGCAAAACTACACACGCGATGCGGTATGGGCCCCTGCCAAGGACGCGTGTGCGGGCCCGCTATAAAAACAATAAAGGGATGGCGACCGGAAAGTATCCGGCCGCCATTGAGTCCCGTAAACGTTGGAACGTTTCTGTAAAGTTAACGCGTTTAGTTTTCGCCGTTGAGCAAAATATTGGTCGAGGCAGATAAGGAGTTTTCACCCCAAATCGCCATTTCACCCCAGATTGCCATGTCGCTCCACACAGCCATATCGCCCCAAACTGCTCCTTCACCCCAGATAGCCATCTCACTCCAGACGGCCATACCTCCCCAAACTTCGTTAAACTTCCAGCCGGTTTCGCCCCAAATGGCCATCGTGCTTTTGTTGAAAGAAACCTGCCCTGTTTTGGCATTCTTGCTGGCGGTTGGTGAAGTCGCGGGTTTGGAAACCTTCAAGGTGCTGTACAACGCGTCGGGAATATTCAGCATGCCCGCACCCGTGGTGAAGACATCATTTTGAACTGTGTAAGCCTGTCCATTGGAAGGCTCAACAACCGCGTATGTTGTTGCCTGGAATTTCTCCGCCGTAAACATCAAGCGGGCCTTTATTGTATCTGGCGTTAGTGCTGAATTCTTCTCCAGCATAAGAGCCACCGCACCAGCAACCATTGGGGTCGCCATGCTGGAACCACTCAATTGAAAGTAGCCGGTTGGGGTTTCAAACGTAGTCTTGTAAATGGCTGAGTATGGAACGACATTCTCAGGATGGGTGAACGCCAACGTCGAAAGGGAGTTAAGTGATACCACCCTGTTGCCTGGCGCAACCATATCAGGCTTCACCGTATGGTCGAAAAGCGT
Source organism: Bryobacterales bacterium (assembly GCA_043755435.1). Classification (GTDB taxonomy): domain Bacteria; phylum Acidobacteriota; class Terriglobia; order Bryobacterales; family Bryobacteraceae; genus JANXSF01. The sequence continues at coordinate 8,315 of JAYUSZ010000219.1, forward strand.
TGGTCCCTTGGAACTGTAACTCGCAATGCGATCATCTCCCGGCGAAACCGTGGAGCGAGTGTTCGCTGCACCAACCGTGATGACGTAAGGGCTGTTGCCTGGGGATGTAATTGTGGAATAACCATGGGTTCCAAACAAATTATTGCGACCCTCATTCCCGGCGGCAACCACCACTACAATGCCCTTGCTCCAAGCCTTTTGAACCGCCTGACACAATGGGTCGTTGGCGGCCTTCACATAAACTGGATGACCCAAGGACAGGTTGATCACTTTCACATTTTGCGCGATGGCTTCGTCGATAGCGGCGATTACATAGCTATCCTTACCAACACCCAACTTATCCAGTACCTTCAGATTGACAAGACTCACTGCCGGCGCAATGCCTCTCACCGTATATGTGAAACTGCTGCCGATGGAAGAAACGCCGTTGCCGGCAATAATGCCGGCCACATGCGTTCCATGGCCATAGAAATCTGTGGTCTTCAAATCCGATGGGACAAAACTCTTTGCAAAAACGACTCGATCCTTCAAGTCAGGAAGCTCCCCGTTAATGCCGCTATCAATCACGGCAACCTTCACTCCTGCACCCGAGTACTTGGTGTTAAAGTCCGAGGCTTTGCTGATTTGAAAAGCAGTCAGCCAACCAAAATCAGGCGTTCCGCTAAACAGAGTACCGCTCAGTTCGCGATCTGGTTCCACCATGTCCACATTGGGATCATTCTTCAAGGCTTTCAATTCTTCCGGCGTAACTTGATAAACAGCGGCGTCAATTATATTCAAATCAGCCTTGTGCTTAGCACTGTGGCTTACCAGCCACTGTTGGCTTCGTTGATTGGTTTGGGGCTTGAACCGTACAATCACGTCGATGGTTGCTGGCTCGGTCGTCTGGGCGTTGATTGTCATCCCGGCTAGAAGTAATCCTAGAATGGGCAGACCAACAAGGGTGGAAAGTTCCGTTTTGATGGTTGTCATCACGCCGAAATAGTAGGCAAGTTTCAGGCCAATTGGATCGAAGGGCCTAAGTCTCTGTAAATAATGGACGTTTAGAACTAGATCCATAGTAAGGGGCAAGACAGGATGGCCAGTGCAATTAGTCCGTCCAGCCAGGGCATTGCGACTTTTTGTCCCTTTTTCGCTTCTAGTGGTGAGTTAGCAACGTTCGATACTCATCAACCTGCGGATCCGCCACCGTGCAGTTTGACCAAGCTTGATCGCTAACTTTGATCAGCGTGAACGCGTGCGGTGTGCGCCATCTGACAAGGAAATAATGTGACGACTCGTCTTTGTCTTTTGGAGAAATTACTCTTAAGCTCACTTGCCATTCGGCCCCATTTCCCTGGCAACGTTTGGAAACCGCTGTGAACTCGCCACCTCCGGTAAAAAATCGCCTGTGCCATTTTTGCAATGCTTGCAGCGATGATGGATTTGACAACGATCTGCTTTCAATCCAGGGTCGTGTCAACCACTCTTCCACAAAGTTGCGTGGCGTTACTGCAACCGGTGCCACTCTTCGCGCCCTATTTCCATTGATGATAAATCGCCTTAGCGAATTACGATTGTGAATTGATGGATCAATACTAAGAGTAGTGAATTCAACGGTCAATTCTTGAGCTTTCAATGAAGCTGCAATTGGTGTTGCATGTTTCCCCATGAACGCCATTTCCATTCGATCAATCAGAGGTGAGGTCAACTGCTCTTGTTCCCCATTAATTCTCCACAACCGGTAATAGACAGGACGCCAGTTTGATGAGCACCACGAATTAGAACCAAGCGTTAAGACAAGCCTCTCCTTTTGTCCAGCCTGCACAGCTGAAATTTGGACGGAGCGGATGGTCTGCGGCACATACTGCTTTTCTGCGTATAGAGTCTGCTCGGAACTCCACAACCGTTGCCACTTGTTTCCATTCCAACGATATAGGTACGCCGATTCATCGTATCCGCAAATAATTCCCACACCAGTTTCCACAATAAGAAACTCTTGCTGGCGGATGACTCGTAGAGAGCCCAAATATCCAACAACGCTTTCGCCGGAGCAATACTCTGCCGGTCCACCGCGATTTATAGAACAGGTTAATTCTGCTTTCAACAATGCCGCATTTAACTCTTGCGTAAGAGTGGCTTCTGAACCTAGTTGCGGAAAATCAACCAATCGAGATTCAACCCAATCACGAAGTTGGTGCTTTAATGTTGTGAATTGTGGCGCGGCTCCACGCACTTCCGGCCTTGCCTGCGGCTGGGCACGCAAAGGAACCAGCGCCGCATGCAGTGCGGTCAATAAAGATTCTTGTGCCACGGCCATTTTCGCTCCGGCCATGAAAAGAGCAA
>JAYUSZ010000220.1:0-10637 GCA_043755435.1 Bryobacterales bacterium
CTCCGGCCACGGCCATCTCGATGCAGGCGGATATGTCGATCTCACCGCATCAAACGGCAATCGCGGAACCTACTTCCTCGATCCCGCCGACATCACGATTTACGGTAATGTCGATCCGGCCTTCGTCTCCACCGACGGCACTATCAACCTGAATGCAAACCTCAAGCTCTGGCTCGATGCGTCGGATACTGCAAAGGTGAATCTCACCTATAACTCACTCGGAACTACTGCGACGGGCACCAGTGGCACCAACACCATTACCGTCAGCGCCAACACCGGCCTCGTCGTCGGCTCCCGCATCCGCCTTGGTGCAGCGGGAGCCGTCACCGCAGCCAGCACGGTAGGCGCGGACACCTATACTGTCACCAATATCGCTGGCACCACCATCACTCTCGCAAGCAACCTCACCACCGGCTACGCCGCATCTGGCGTGTTCCAGGGGTATGTGAGTCAGCTTTCCGACAAATCCACGGCGGGGAATAATGCAAGTCAAGGCGTTGCAAGCAGCATGCCGTTATGGGTTAGCAATGGGCAGAATGGAATTGGGGTTGCGCAGCTGAATGGAACTAGCGACTACTTGAGAACAGTATTCGACAACTTTCCAATGAATGCCGACTACAGTGTCGGTGTTGTAGTCACGCAAACCGATGCAAGTACCGTAGGCAATATCGTAGGGACAGGGTTCGGCGGTGGATATAGCTTCGACTTTGGGGGCAGCACATTTGTGAAGTTGTTCAACGGAGGTTCAGGATCAAATTTTGCCACTTCAAGTACACCTCTTCCTTTGTCACAGGCCGGAATAGTGAACGCCACTTATGTTTCGGGCTCCAGATTGGGAACTATCTACCAAAACAGCTCAAACGTGGGTTCAGGTGTGGCTACCACCGCTAATAACCAAGGTGCTACATACATCGGTGCATACAATGGCTCTTTTTATTTCACAGGAAATATAGACGAAGTGCTGCTGTACAATAGCACGCTTCTCACCAACCAGCGCAATCTTGTCGAGCAATATCAGTCTGCCAAATGGAACATCGCGCTAGACCCGGTCGCAGGCGCTGGCACAGAAGTCGCCGAGGCTACTGGCGCAACGGGCTATTCGGTGTTCTCAACCCGCTATCTCGAACGCCTCTCCCAGACGGCGGATATTTCGCTGCAAGCCACCAACAACATCACCCTCGACCTTAAAACCGATACACTCGCGCTGGCGAACAATCGAGACCTGACGCTTACGGCTGGCAACGACATACTTTCCACCAGCAATGGCACAATAACAACTGCCGGTGTCGGCAGGATTTTTTTCACAGCTTTACACGATGTCAGCCTTAGCAACAATGTTACGCTCAATGCACTGGGCAGTGGTTTGGTACGGCTTGAGGCGGGCAATAGTATCATCGAATCGAGCGGAGGTTCCGTCACAACCAATGGTGGAAACATCCTTTTAAATTCCGACCGTGACAACTCCGGGGCGGGCGCAATTTCACTCGGCGTTGGTACGGCACTGACGTCCAGTGGCGGCAACATCACGCTGGGAGGTGGAAATGGCGCGATCGGCGGCGTTGTTCTCAATGCCGATGGCACAGTAAACACTGCTGCGGTTGGCTTCGCAAGAGGAGACTCAACTTATATCGACGGTATCTTGAACTCTGGCACCATCACTTCCGGCAGCGGCAACGTCATCATGAATGGCAGGGAAGACAGCGCGGTGGCGGCAGGCGCTTTTTACCATGGCGTTCGTAGCGGCACGATCAACACCACCAGCGGCACGGTCCAAATCTCCGGCATCGGCGGTGGTGCCGGAACCAGCGTTAACAATTTCGGCGTGAGGGCTGATCCCATAACGACCGTCGACGGGAATATTGCTATCTACGGAATCGGCGGCGCTCCGGGCGCAGGCGGCGGGGGAAATTTCGGTGTTTATGTAACCGGCCCGGTAAGAGCAACCGGAACTGGAGCCATCAACATCACCGGACAGGGCGGCGCGAGTCCGACCGTTTACAACGCAGGAGTGGCGCTTGCCGGGCGTGCCCAGACAAATAGCGGCGCTATCGTTATAAATGGAACTGGCGGCACTGGGAATTTCGGGGGAGGGATTTACAGCCAATCATTCAGCGGTACCATTGCCACTTCTGTATCGGGCAATATTACCGTTACCGGCACTGGAAACCCCGTATGGACTCAGCCCGGCATTACCTTTGCTAATGGTGGTCTGATTACGTCTACCGGATCATCCAGTATTGTTCTCAACGCTTCCGGTTTTGGCGGTACGTCTGATATCCTGGTCAATCCCGGATACACCACAACAATCGGCGGCGCAGCAGCAACCGGCAATCTTGCGCTCAATGCCAATACATTAGCCTGGGACATAGGAGCTACACTCCAGACGACTGGCAACGTGTTATTGAAGCCGCGCACTAATACCACCATCGGCGTGGGAACCGGAGCGGGTACGCTGAATATTTCGAACATACTGCTAGGCAACATAATCGCCGGTTCGATCACCATCGGCGATACCGTCAACACCGGCGCGATGGACATCAATACCAGCGCCGCCTTTGCCGAAGCCCTGAACTTCTTCACCAAGACAGGCAGCAACATTACGCTATCCGGTGCGCTGGCATCGAGCGCCACCGGCAATGCCATCGTCCTTGCCTCCGGTCAGAATTTCATCAACAATGCGGGTGCGTCAGGACTCTCGACTCCATCGGGCCGCTGGTTGGTCTACTCTGCTAATCCGGCCAGTGATATGATCGGTGGGCTTAACGCGGCTTTCACGCATTACAGTTCCACCTATGGTTCCTATTCCCCCGGCACGGTGACGGAATCCGGCAAAGGGTTCATCTACAGCGTGGCCGGTATTAACACGCCAGGTGCAGCGCCTTCCGGCGGCGGCGGAGCCCAACTTCCGGTGCTCGATACGACCGGTCCGAATTCGCCGATCACATCTATTCCTGTTGTGCCAGTAGCCTTTACTCCGCCTCAAGTAGCCCCTGCTGCGACACCCGCCTTGAACCCGGTCACGCTGCCGATCACGGTAGAGCGCATCTCCATCGACCCTACGCCGATCATTATGGCGTTTGCGTTCGAAGTGACTGGCGTTTCCCAGGCTTTTGAGAACGCGCTGAACGATGTGCCTTCCTCTGAAGATGCAGCCTCTCATGCAACTGTCAGCGAAGCAGGAAATGACAGCGAAGCACCGCAAGCCTCGATTCAGAGCGACAACCGCGCCCTTTCGGTCTGGGATGGCATGCTCACGTTCTCCCCTGAACTCGTGCGCAGGCTTGGGCTTGACGAACGTTCTTTGGATTAGCCTTCGGCTCGGCGTCAGACCATAGCCCCCCTGAAGCGTAACCACTCGCCTACAGTGCCGTCTTCCTTCCGAGTAATCGGATCGCACACCCCGAGTCCCGTTGCCAAACCGTCCGCAAGTCGAGAACTTTCGGTATCCAAAGGCTGCGCACCCGCATCGACTGAGCGCCAAGCATCGTTCGCGGGAATATCTACTCCACTGGACGCAGGAGTTCGAACCAACCAGCGACAACTGCATCCCTGACCCAATGCAGGCGAACTTATCTCGGAAACTTTGAATCCCCGCGTTCGCAAGCGGTATTGTCCCGCCGTGTCAGTTGCAAATCCGTTCCCTCGAATGCGCACGGTTTTCTCATAACATTACCGCGATCATAGCCGTCCCGCACGTCCAGTCAACACCCGGCCCGCTCCATTCGTCCCTTCTTCCCTGCGGTCAGTTGTGCCTCCCGTGTTGGGTGTTCCCCTTCGGTGACTGGCCGCACTTTTGGTCCGGCTCTTTCATGCTCGCGTCACGAGAAACCGGGCGCAGAAAAAGGAGAACGGATATGCAGAACATCGAACGGCAAGACGTTTACACCCGCATCACCGGGCAGATTATCAACTCACTCGAACAGGGCGTTCGCCCATGGATCAAACCATGGGACGCAGAACATGCGGCCGGTAGGATCACACGGCCCCTGCGTCACAATGGCCAAGCCTATTCCGGCATCAACATTTTGATGCTCTGGGCATCGGCAGTCGAACAGGGCTTTGCCGCCCCGATTTGGATGACCTTCAAGCAGGCGCTCGAACTGAAAGCGAACGTGAAGAAGGGCGAGAAAGGCTCCCTCGTGGTGTACGCAAACACGATCCACAAGACGGAGGACGACGGCAACGGCAATGATGTCGAGCGGGAAATCCCTTTCCTGAAGGGCTACACCGTGTTCAACGTCGAGCAGATCGAAGGCCTGCCGGAGCACTACTACGCGAAGCCGCAGCCCAAGATGACGGGACCCGAGCGTATCGCACACGCCGAAGCCTTCTTTGCAAACACCGGAGCTGACATCCGGTATCGCGGTACCCGCGCCTACTACGCTAATGAGCCCAACTACATCGCAATACCGCCCATCGAGAGCTTCATCGATGCCGAAAGCTTCTACGCAACACTCGCGCACGAGACCACGCACTGGACGCGCCACAGTTCACGGCTGGAGCGTGACTTCGGGCGCAAGACCTGGGGTGATGAAGGCTACGCTCGCGAAGAGCTTGTTGCCGAACTGGGTTCTGCATTCCTCTGCGCTGACCTCGAACTTACGCCGGAAGTACGAGAAGACCACGCCGCCTACATCGGCTCATGGCTGACCGCACTGAAGAATGACAAGCGGGCAATCTTCCAAGCAGCATCGCACGCACAGCGTGCCGTCGATTTCCTGCACCGGCTCCAGTTGCGGGCAGGCGAGGCCGCCGCGTAAGCGGCCTTGGCCTCTTGCACACAATAATTGCAACTGACAGGCCAAAGCTGTTCTGATAGGAACGTCAGAATCAAAATGTATGGAGTTCGCCTATGAACGAATTGCCGCGCCTGAGGGTGGATGGCCTGCACGAGCGCCATCCAGGCATAACCCAAGCCCTCGGCGAATCCTTCAGCGAGGCCGCATCCGTCTGTTGGTCTCGTCATCACCAGCCTCCTGTTTTGATTGCCTTGAACCAGGGCGCTTCATCCGTGCAGCGTACGATTATCTTTGACGTCCCTGATGCAAGAACCCGGAACGCACATGCCAACGACACTGATGCAACAGAAGCAGGTGCTTACGGTGTCTCGCTTGCCGCCGTCGAGGAGGTCGTGGGGTTGGTGGCGGTGAGTAGAACGCAGACATTGACAGGCGCGGACTGGTATGTCGCGCCTCGTGGCACAGACATTGAGGACCTGGAGAATTGTATTCGCTTGGAGGTGTCGGGAACAAGTGCAGGTTCAAGTGCGGATATTGAGCGCCGTCTCCAGCAAAAAGTCGCTCAGACGGCACGGGGTCAGAGCAACTTGCCTGCAATCGCGACAGTGGTCGGATTCAAGGCCCTTGAAGTTGCCATCTCTCCCCTTAGAGTGCAAGGGCAATGACCTGGGCGGAACTCCACCGGACAAGTGAAGCGCTCGCTATTGAGGCGGAACAGATGATGCGAGCGGGGAGCGCATCTCAGGCAACGTCTCTATACGCTCAAGCTGCCGAACTTGAACAACAAGCGCTGGCCAAGCTGGATGCAACCAAAGTACGCACGCGGGGCATCACCTCGGTCAGCGCTGTGTCCCTGTGGTACAAAGCCGTCGATTATGAAAAGGCTGAGCAGCTAGCATACTCTATGCTCGCGGACCCATCCATCCCAGCTTTCGCGAGGGTGGATCTGCGAAATCTGGTGCAGGCCATATGGACCGAAAGTACAAAGACCGATGCGAACGCCAACTTCCTGCCCGGACAGGTTTTTGTATCAGTCAAGGGCGGTGAAGTGGTTACCGGAGGTGCACCACTGGACCTGATTGTTGAGAAAGTGCAAACGATCCAGTCGATGTTCTATCGGACCGTTGAGTTTATCAGGGACATGCCGCTGCGTGCTCGTGGAGCGCCGCCAAAGGACATTCAGGAGTTCTGTCGCCCATGGCTGTTTCAGGCGGCACCCGGCAGCTATCAATTTTCTGTCGCGATCCAGGAAGTCAAACAGATGGATCTCTTTCGGGAAGACCAGCGTCCCGATTTGGTCGCACATCAGTTTCTCGAAATATTGAGAGCCACGGCGAGCGAAGACCCCAAAGCACTAGAAGCTATCGTTCCGAAGGCCGAGTATCGCACCGCTTTCCTCAAGTTGTCCCGCAACCTTGCGCCGACCGGAAAATCCTTTGAATCCATAGAACTCAGAGACGCTGCATCTAGCACGGCTATCGCATTTACTCCCGAGGCGCGAAAGCAAATCAATCACTCCATAAAGTCGGCACGACCGGCCAGTGTCGCTGACGCGAGGAGCACCGAAGAGGAGATCGTTGGCACTCTACGTGTACTTAATCTTGAGAAGGACTTTCTTGATGTGCTCGTTGACGGCAAATCTGTGCACATTGTCGGACTGAGCGACGCCCTAGACGATGTAGTAGGACCTATGCTCAACAAGGCAGTGAAGGTACTGATTACACGAGACGCCAAAGGCGCTGTGCGCCTCCGTGACATCGAACCCAATGAATAAGGCCGTCCAGCGATACGCAGTCCAGCCCTGATGAGTATTCGCCTTACCGATGGAGCGTTTCTAGCACAACACTGGGGTTACGGGCGATCACCATGAGCAATACGCGAGCGGGTCCCTCTGGCATACGGCGATGGGCTTCCCAGTGACGTATGGCACTCAATGAGAAACCGAAACTCGTAAACTGTTCCTGCGTCATGCCAAGTTTGCCGCGAATTGATTTTACGTCAACATCCTCGGGAACGCTAGGGCTAACGCGAATCACTTTCACACCGGTTTTTTCACCACGTCTATAGGCGGCATATTCCTCAAGACTTTCCACGATATCGCGTGCAAGTGGGCTTAAGCCTTTCTTGCTTATAGTCTGCTTGCCAATGGGTCGTGCCATGTTCGTTTACTCCTGTTTCAGTATGTCTTTGACCAGCGCTGCAAGAAGTTTCTTCTCGCGTTCAGCGAGATCTTCCTTCTCGTTCTTGGCATAGGCAGTCAGCAGCAATACCCTCCATTCGGGTCGATGGTAGTAGTAGATCACTCTGCTACCGCCACGTTTACCTCTGCCCGCCAATGCCCAACGCAGCTTGCGCAACCCGCCCGTCCCTGGAATGACATCCCCACTGCCCGGATGGTTGCCGAGGAAATGGCTCAACGCAGCCAGTTCAGCTTCAGAAAACAGCTTCTTTGCCGCCTTCCGGAAACCGCTGAGCAAAGTTACATCGATCATCTTCGTCATCTAACAGTACTCCATTGGAGCGGTTATCGCAAGCCATAAAATAATCCAATGGCACAGTTTCCAAACTAGAGCAAGCATAAATCATCGGACAGCCCGGACAAACTTTTGCTCGCCGCTTCACCGTCCGCGCGCGAACCTAAGCGGAGGCAGAACTTTCTGAGCAGGTCCATCTGCTTGTTCCATCAATCCTTGCTCTCCGCTTTGGGGTCAACCGGTCATCCCTTGGCCTTCTTTCGTAAATGGAGCGGCCATAGTCTCGTTGCCTTCGCAAGCCGGACACCAGTGCTCTTCTCTATATCCGGCACGTTGCATTCGGCAGTCGCTAGGATCAATGACGGATTTTCCCCTGCTTTCAGCATTCCTCGCGAATCAAAGTCCTATGACCCACTCCCTTGCCGCCTGCTGACACGGTGCCATAGAGAGGCTGCATGGTGCGGCCTCCAAATCGAAAAGGAGAAACACTATGTCTACCAACACCCAAACGAAATCCACTGAAGCCGGGAAACCTCCCGTCGCTAAACTCCGCCTCGGACTTGTCTTCGCCAACATATGGCAGCGCACCACCGAAGAGGACGCCTTCTACTCTGTATCGTTCGAGCGCCGCTACAAAGACGCGCAGGGCAACTGGCAGTCTACCCACAGCTTCAACTCCGACGACTTGCTGGTCTTAGCCAAACTCGCCGACCAAGCCCACACCGAGATCACGAAAATCCGCGCCGGTGGAGCTGACGAATAGCTCATCAAGGGGCGGCCTCACCGCCGCCCCCAACTACTCATTCATTCCACGAAAGGATCAATATGACTACTACGCTCACCCAACCAGCCCCATGGGCACTCGAATACCTTCCCTACGCGAGCCAAGACGGCCACGAGATTCCGAACTTCCGAATCAACGACGCAGAAGGAGACGCCGTATGCGAGACCAACGAAGACCTTCCCAGCGACGTGCAAGAAGCCAGCGCCACTGTCATCGCCGCCGCGCCAGAATTGCTGGAGGCACTCCGATATTTTTTTAACATCATGCACGACTACGATTCGAGCATGCGTAAAGGCTACGTCAAGCTAGCTATGGACATGGCACGCAGCGCAATCGCCAAAGCGAAAGGAACTCCGCTATGAGCACCTTCCGCAATACCATTGTCAACGCCGACTGCCTGGAACTCTTGCCTCAACTCGCCGCACGAAGCGTCGATTTCGTCCTCACCGACCCGCCCTACATTGTGGGCTACAAGTCTCGCGACGGTCGCACGGTTCCGAATGACGATAATGACTCCTGGTTGAAACCTGCTTTTGCCGAGATGTACCGCGTCCTGAACAAAGACAGCTTTTGCGTCAGCTTTTATGGATGGCCGCATGCCGACCGATTCATGGCTGCTTACCGTGCCGCAGGGTTCCGGATTGTCGGGCATTTCGTATTTCCGAAGCGCTATACCTCCGCATCAAAGTTTGTCCGCTACCAGCACGAATGCGCGTACCTACTGGCCAAAGGATGGCCAAAACCACCAACCAACGCCATAGGCGACGTTATCAATTGGACTTATAGTGGCAACAAACTGCACCCAACGCAAAAGCCGCTCTCGGTTCTTCTGCCATTGGTAGAAACATTTTCCGATAGCACCGGCATTGTTCTTGACCCGTTCAGCGGCTCCGGTTCCAGCCTACTTGCGGCAAAGATGCGCGGGCGCGATTACATCGGCATCGAGCTGGACCCGACATATCACGCCATTGCTGAGAAGCGACTTGAGGCGACTTGAAAAAGCGCTCGCCGCTGGGCAGGGGAGCATGGATGGTGAACCACCTGCTCCCCTTTGCGAAAGCTTAACGCGAGGCCTGTCAAGGCCGGGCCTTCGGAGCGCTGAGGCGCTGCCTTGACAAGCCAACCAAACGATCAGAAATAGCTCACCATACCTGTTACGCCGCCGGACTTTCCGACGGGTTGCCATACGCGCAAATACCTTATTTTGTGGCGATATGAGAACGGACACATAGAGGAACCCAAAAAATGCACCAAAACTTACACAGCTTCTTACACATACACGATTCTGTAACAATTTTAGTTCTATTTCTCAGTATGTTGATGATGAAGTCAAGGGATTGAAAATCCCTGTGTCGGCGGTTCAATTCCGTCTCTGGGCACCATTCTTAAGAGCTTGTTATATCAGGACAATTGGCAAATGCTCTTCTTCCATATTGACTCTAAAAAACGCCTAGCTTACCCTTACACAACACTTACACACTTTTCACAGCGCCAGGGAACTTCAATGGCACACCACGAACTCATGGGCGGTAAGCTCCATGTTTATAAGCGGGAAAACAGCCGAAATTGGCAGTGTTCCACTTACCTTGGGGGCCGCAATCGACGCACCAGCACGAAAGAAGAAGGTCTAACCCAGGCTAAGGACTTTGCAGAAGACTGGTATCTAGAGCTCAAGGGAAAATACAAACGGGGCGAAATTCGTGAAGGTAAGGGGGCATTTCGCCAGGCAGCAGCTCAGTTTGTTCGTGAATTCACTCTAATGACTGCGGGCCAGCGCAATGCTCATTACGTCAATCAGCAGAGTCGCCGTCTGGAAAACTACCTGCTTCCTTTCTTTGGCGACAAGCTGCTCACTGAGATCACGCCTACATTGGTCCAGGAGTACCGGATTGAGCGCCACTTGAAAACAATAGAAAAAACTGGCAAGCCACCTGCGCGCCAGACCATTCATCAGGAAATCGTCACATTACGTCATGTCCTCAAGACCGGAAATCGCAATGGATGGCTTCCATTCCTTCCCGATCTTTCCGATCCCTTTAGATCGTCCAGCAAGATTTCACATCGCGCTTGGTTCTCGCCAGAGGAATATAAGACCCTTTATACGGCGACCCGCCGCCGTGCAGAAACTCCTAAGCAACCCCAATACAGCTGGGAGTGCGCTCAACTCCATGACTACGTCCTCTTTATGGCAAACACTGGTTTGAGGCCAGACGAAGCCGCCCGCCTCGAATTTCGAGACGTCGCCATCGTTACCGATGAAGCGACGGGCGAACGCATCCTCGAAATCGAAGTACGCGGCAAACGCGGTGTTGGATACTGCAAAAGCACCACCGGTGCGGTCCTGCCTTTCCAACGATTGAAGAATCGTGAAAAACCACTGTCAAAGCACGACATACTGGCTGGGCAACAGGCCGAGAAACCAAAGGCCAATGACCGGCTCTTTCCAAAGACGCACCACCGACTCTTCAATAAGATCTTGAACGAGCAAAGCCTTAAGGCCGACCGAGAAGGGAACCCTCGCACGGCATACAGCCTGAGGCATACCTACATCTGTTTGCGTTTGATGGAAGGTGCTGACATCTATCAGATAGCCAAGAACTGCCGCACAAGCGTTGAAATGATCGAGAGATATTACGCCTC
>JAYUSZ010000221.1:0-10614 GCA_043755435.1 Bryobacterales bacterium
AGTGAGATTAAGGTTGAGCCGGTCTCCGGAACCGCCTAGTACGATTCCGTCGTAAAGGTTGGGTCGTTCTAATATGGAAGTACCTTCGGCTAAGTCCTCACGATGTGCAATCCATCCTGCGGCGGTGCGGAACGCCGATTTCACGGGAGCCTGACTCTTGGTGATGACGTAGGAATGGAATGAATCGCGCTCACAATTTCCCAGGCGTAGTCCCTGAACGGTGGCGGGAGGAATGTACGCGCGTTCGACCCAGGGGCCCTCTTGCAGACGGCGAAAATTGTCGATGACGCGCCATGCCGTGTCCAAAACCGAAAACATGGGCAAATGTTTGGGGAAGAAAATATTGGCGATGCCCAGTGGAAGCCGTCCGGCCACCTTTCCAAATTCTTCGGTGTATTTTTGGTTGAGAATTCGGGTGAATTCCGGGGCGCGATCGGCGGGCATCAGGACCATGAGCACGTCGGGGGACGCAGTTAGGGTGCGATAAGGCCAGTAGCTGTGCGCTTCAGCCGGTTGGGAGACATAGGTGACCTTTACAGCTTTTTCTTTGCTGTCGTCTCCGATCAGTAAGACATCGGCGTTCATTCCGGGAACTCTTGCTTTTTTTTGCACATTTTGCACAACCCACAAGCGAGAGTCGTTAAACAGAAACTCATCACCATAGCCCTTGATTTCAAGCGTCTGGTAATTCGTCAACCAACTGGGGATGCAATCAATTTCGAGCCATCCACGGCTGCGTTGCTCCACACATGATTGAATCCATGGCTCGTTTCCTTTAACGGCCTGTTCAAAGAACTCTTTTGTAGTGGACCAGACATCGAGGGTGGTGGAAGGTGTGGGGGTTTTGGTGCAGAGCGCGTTCAGGAGTCGGTCGACTTCCGTCCAGGTACCACCCAACCAGGGACAATCGTCAATGAAGGACTTCAGGTCGGAATCCCAAGTTTTGTTGGCTTCTGAGGGGGTTATTTTTAGACGAAGCGGATTTCCAGAGGGACTTCGAGCGAGTACTGATAACGCGTAAGTGTCCTTTGTGCTATCGGATCGTAAAGCTTCCAATTCCGCACGCAGATCATCGTATCCTCTGTCGGGTTTTTCATTCAGCCAAGCTTTATAGGCAGCAGCCTCACTATCCGGCAGTTCTTTGATTTTTGGGAGGACCGTGGCTAGATGTTTAATCCCGGCGGGTTCGGTGATCATGCAACTGCGGGTCATTTGACCGCTTAACCAATCACGGAGTCCGAAGCGCGCAACGACGAGAGCGACACGACCATGGCTATCGGCAATTTCGCCGAGCATGGGAGTCTCTTCGGCTTTATTCCTGTCGGAGGACTTTTCAAAACCGGTTATTCTAGTTCTGCGTTTATAGCATTCGGCGCATACGCCTTGGTTCTTGTCTTTGTGAATGCGCCGTATTCTGCAGACTGGGCACAGATCCGAGTTTCCTGTAACCTCCAGAGGAGTTCGTGATTGCCAGGTTGAGGGAGTGGCTATTTCCGTTCGTAGCTTGTCGAGAACTTGAACAACATGGGTGGTTGAATTCACCTCTTTTTCGTGGACGGTCGCCGCACCGAGTTCAGGGCCGAAGCATGCATTTACTTGTTGATCAAGAAATTGGCTCAATTTGTCCGCAGGATCCAGGCGTCCTATCAGGAAGATTTGAAAGCTGTCATCTTCGTAGACGCAATTGCCGACTGCTACATCGAATTCAATGAGCTTTTTCACTTTTTCAAAACCGTCATCAACGAGTTTTTTACGGCTGGTGACGTCGCCGATTTTGTGACCCTGTCCGCACCACCGCCATGTGTCGATGCCGACGCCATAGAGAGCGAAAGGCATGAATCGTTCCAGTTCTAAGTTGTCTTTTGTGACGTCCTCGGCGTGAACGGCCTTGCTAACACAAGTAACACCATAAACGTGTTCCCACAGTGCGGTGTCGTTGGAGGGCCGGGTCGTGTCGGACATGGCGTTTTCGAAGTGTTTCAGGCATAAAGCTTTGAAGGCTTTATAGTCGTCCCATGAGAGATTGGATCCGTCTGCCGCGTACTTGCCGAAAAGGTTCCACAATTCCTCGTAAAACTCTTTGCGCGATTTGTCCAGGGCTCCCAAGTCCACGGGGTGTTCCCGTCCATACACGTTTCCTCGGTAGGGGGGGTGAATGGAACCATCCCACGAAGTCTGCTCATTGGAAATCAGGGGATTGTTACGGTCGTAGCGGCTGTCGGTTGCGTCCCCGATTGTCAGAATCTTCACCAGACGGTTTTCGGTCTTGTCGTTGGTGTGCTGATGGACCGATTCGATCACACTAAGCGTTCCATGTTTTGGAAAGATCTTAGGAATCGCGTTTTCGAAGAAATTCCGTAGCTCTTTGGGAATCAATGTGTCATTTGTTAGCCATCCGTGATCGTGCGGATCGTTTCCCCAACCAACCGTTTCCCACGTCTGCCGGTATTCGTGAAATTTGGAACTGAGTTTGCCGATGTCGTGGAGGATAGAACAGATTTCCCACCACAGCACTTCGAGTCGATGTTCTTTAAGTATGGTGATGCAGTCAGGCTGGGTCATGCTTTCCTCTTGGCAAATTCGGGTAGTTGCCACAGATCGGATGCTTTCAACTTTTCATCTTTTTTAATGACACCATTCTCGTCAGCCAGAATCACGGATTCAATTTCATCGAGTGCGGTTCCATGGTTGGGCAGAGTCTTCTTGCCGCCGAAGCCGCTTATCCGCAAGGTTTCGGCGATGGAGGTGCCCAATAGGCGGAGGTCCTTCGTTATCTGTAGTTCTGCATCTGGAAGGTGCAGTAGATCGAAGGGTATATAAAGTATTGCGAACCGGCCTTTCTTTCCAGCCGGGACTTGCTCCATTCGAATGAGTTTGGATCCTGTGCGCTTGCTGCGGTTGCGCGGATTGATGATGTCATCGGCTATTTTGTCAAAGTATGTTGGAAAGAACTGTACGCGCCCTTGCCTGGGATTTTCGATTTCGTCTTTTCCCTTTTCCATCCGCGGTCCGAACAACTTTTCTTCATACTTGTGCCAATCCTTTCTGTTTCCTTCGGCCTGCGTTAGAGCGAGAGCTGCGGACCGCATGTTGCCTTTCCAAGTGCTGCCAGAAACCATGGGCACCCAAAATGCCCATTCGCGCCGTATTGGATTTTCAGGTACGACCGAATGAAATGGGCGGTCATCCTTCGATATATATGGCCCCGCAAGGGTGAAAGTGAAACTCAGATAAAGGCTGCCACGCGGCAGGAAGCCAGAAGGGGGGTGCTGCGGAGGCACTATCTCGAAGCTTGCAAGAAGTGTATTCTGCTTCCCAACGTCGTCGCCGTTCCAATTCTCGTCAAGAGTGTTTTTGGAACTCGCCCAATGGTCATAACTCATCATGTTGGTTCCTCGTCGAGTGCGGACCACCCTTTTTGCAAGGCGTCCTTAGTTACCTTTAGCCACTTTTCTAAGTAAGTCACATCTTCCCGGTTCAAATTCCGGTTGGCGCTGACAAACCAGAGCCTGACTGTAGATTTTTCGCCCTGTGGTCGAACAGCCACTTCCAGAACGCTTCCATTTGCATCAAACTTTTCACCCTTTTTGGGGACATAACCCATTAAGTTTCTAGCATCTGGGGAGTGCGCATCTGAGCAGTGCCCATCCCGGCATTGGGGATCAGCAAGTTCTATCCGGCGTCTCACGGCCCAACGGAGTCTTTT
Source organism: Bryobacterales bacterium (assembly GCA_043755435.1). Lineage (GTDB taxonomy): Bacteria > Acidobacteriota > Terriglobia > Bryobacterales > Bryobacteraceae > JANXSF01. The sequence goes on from JAYUSZ010000221.1 coordinate 3,707, forward strand.
GGTCTTTGCGATGGCTTCAATTGAGTCAAGTTCGTCGGCAACTTCAATTTTACAGAAGTTCAACTTGTCCCCACCCGTGTTGTGTCCTAGCGCCAAAGCCTCCCGTTGTGGCGAAAAGTTGGATGGCGTCGTCGACGAGCTTGTGTGCGGTGGCCCCCCTGGGCTCGTTCTTCCTGGTCCAGATTTCGATTCGGAACTCATTGCTAAATAATCCTTTTCTTTTCTCGTCGTAGTTGAGATCATTAATTTGAATCTGGAAAGCCCGAGACTTTTCCGTCGATCCGAATATTTCGCATACAGCGCAATGCTGCTCCTGAAAGCGTTCCAATCGACCGGCCTTGTACTGCTTAATGAATTCATACAAGTTCAGCCTAGGGTTCCCAACCCGTAATTTCGTTTCGGTGTCTTCCTGTTTGACGAGATCGATGAATAGGGCCGTTTTTGCTCGTTCATTCTTGTCAAGTTTTTCTTTCAGATAATCAATGTAAGTAGCCACAAATTCTCGATGCTCTGTGGCCCGCGCCAGCTCCTGCGAACGTTTTTCGCTTGTGCGCTGCGGGTAGCGAATCTCGCCGCACCACTTTTCACCCGAACAAACGTAGAGGCCCGCTTGCCTGCAGATCTGTTCTGCCGAATACCGCAAACTGCCTACCAAGCCGGAGCCCTTCATCGGGTCAGCGCACCTGGACTTACCGTCCTTTTCTCTTTCGACTCCGCCGGCCCAGATTGGGGTTAGCGTCCGCAATTTCCATTCCTGTGTCTCCCAGCCGGGATCTAATTTGCCAACGTTGTTAATTTCGCTTTCCATTGATTCAAATCCTCTACTTTTTCCGCCTTGTTCCACGCTTCCTCGGCCCAATCGTTGAGGTGGTCGAACAGTGACCATCGCCCAGGAACCGGCTCAAGCTCTATGGCCGGTGCTTGCAGCCCGTCAATTCCCCTTGGCATCATGCCGAACAACATTGCTTCCCGATCAAACAAATGAACCCAGCCCTTGAAAGGCGCAGTGTGGAGCCGGACAGTCAATTTGCCGAAGCCGTCGAGTCCTGCAAGGGTTTTTAATAGTTTTTGAGATAAAGCTTTCCGGAATTCCTCTTCCGTCAAATTACCGGGTTCATTTTCAAAACAGTTCCGTAGCTGAACCGGATCTTCCACGTTGGTCAATAGCAAGCGGACTTCGGTCCTCTGCGCCATTCCTCCTTTGAGCCGGGCTTTTTCGAAAGCCTCCAACATGCTCTCGAACGATCTTCCGATGTACAAATAATCGCTTTTGAGGTTGTGCAAGCGCTCGACGGCGTCGAAAGGAGTATGCTCCTGTTGAAACCTTACAATCCCGGCAGCGAGTCTTTTGCGGACATTGCGAATCAGCAGATGAACAGCGGCGATTAACGACACTATTAACACGGAGAGCACTGTTAGCAAGGAATGCCATTCGACCGTTCCAGCTTGAAATAAAAAATAGAATAATGTACCGAGTGAAAATACAATTAATATGGGTTCGGACCATTTGTTATATTTTTCAAATAAATCTTTGAACTTCATACGATTACTAGGAATAATATCAAATTCCGTTTGCATGGATTGATCAGTAAAATGTTAACCAGTTAAACCAGCGGCCCTTTCGCATGCTCCCCTGCTGGCTGTTAGTCCACACACTGCCGAGCGCAAGACCCCAAGGCCGGGGCATCCGCGTCTTTGAGGTGGTGTGCTTGTGACTCAGGTTGGTTGGTAATCTATGTCTATCCGATTTGCCTGAAGCCGCATTTGCCTGCTTGGCGGTGGACCCTTTCACGGGTGGAAGACCGCAGAGCGCCGAAACCGAACCGGCCTGAGGCCGGCGTTACAGCAAACGTCCATCGGAGCGCTCGCCTGCTGCTGCACCAACGCCAGTTAAACCCCACACTGCTAGGGCAAGCCCTAGGGCTAGATCGTCGGAACCATTCTTTTTGCGCCCTTGACCATCAAGTGCCAAAAGTTCCTTACGCAATTCGGGCCAGTGGCTTAATCCTTCGGACACCTTTACTCTGCCCTCTTGCCACTCCACTGCTAACCGCATCATTAATTCGCGTCGTGGCACTGAGGTCTGGCTTACCGTTTGCCCGCTGGTGATGGTCACTGACCGCAGCATGCACTTCAACCGTGGAGGCTTTCGCTGCTGCACCATTTCCTCAACTGCAACCCCAACTCCGGTGCCGTCCATCCAGACTTCCGATGCTCCTGACTTTTCAGCTATTTCCCAAATGCGCCGGGCAACGCTGTCATAACTTGTTCCTAATGGAATGGCTTCAATCCAGGTCACTACACACACTTGTCCTGGAGGTTGATTCCAATCTAAGCGCACGTGGTACCATAGCGCTGCCTCGATCTTAGTTTGCACAGCAATGATAGTAGCCGGAGTTTGCCGTTTGCCTAAATCAACACCCAGCACAACTCGACGCACGCGGGTTACCATTTCATACTCAGAGGGCGAGTATCGGGGCAAAATACATCGTCAAACCATGCGGGGTCGAAGAGTCCGTCGCCGGTGGCTACGAATTCGCAGAGGAACTCTTGAGCAAACAGGCGAGCCCCTAAGCTGGCCTTTTCCGCTTCCAGTTGCTCTGGTTTAAAGCGTGGGCATTGGGTGGCGGGGACTACTACGCGACGCCAATCTTCGGTGCCTTCCGTGAATTCGCGGTAGTAGAATCCGTCTTGCTCTCTGGGCGTAGAGAGCAACCAGATGGAGCCGTTTTTCTGGGTGAGCATGGGACGGGCGGCAATGTAGATTGCGTCTTTGACCATAGATGCCTCGTCGATGACGAGCATGGAGACACCGGAAAAGCCGCGAATGCCGTCGGGGGAATTTCCGGGGACGGCGACGATGCGGGAGCGATTGGGGAGTACGAGTGATTGGCGGTTGATGCCGTCGCCTTGGGACTTGATGCCGAGGCGGAGGGCCAAGTCTTTGAGCTTTTTTAGGAGCTCGGCGCTTTGGCGGAGCGTGGGGCCGGCGACGATGCTGAGGGATTCGGGGTTGTGAACGGCGTGAAAGAGCAACGCCACGGCGGCCATCCAGCTTTTTCCCCATTGGCGAGTGCAATTCAGGATGACGCGTCTGCTGGGGCCGGTGAGGAGTTCTCTTTGCTTGTCCTCAAGCATCCAACCCAAAGCTTTTTCGGCGAAGGCGATGATGTTGGTGGGCTCCGCGTCAGGGGGATGCCTCTTTGTGATTAGGGCCAGAGGCGAAGAAGCTGGGTGCTGGCTACAGACTGGTCCGATTGCAATCTTCATGCCCGAACTTTACCAGCCGAATGGCGGAGGGGCGCCTGAAAGTTAGGGCAACTGGTTTTGAATGAAGGGTTTGGAAATTTGATTCGGGCGTGAATTGGAATTTTGGGAGGGGTGGATGTAGGGGCATTAGCCCTCAATTTCACCTAAGTGGAAATCCGAAGTGGAAATCCGGAGGAAATCCGGATTTCGTCCCGGATTTCGCTTCCTCAAGTTAAGGGAACAAACCTCACACTGCTATCGTAAGCAAAGCAATCATGCAGTTTCTAGAAGACTTCCGCTACGCGGTCCGCCGGCTTTGGAAAGACCGCGCCTTTACCTCAGTCGTGGTGCTCGCCTTAGCAATGGGAATAGGCACCAACACCACTGTGTTCACGCTGGTGAATGCTGTCCTTTTCAAGGGCCTGCCATTTGAGGACCCCGACCGCATCCTGCACCTGAATTCGCGCAACGTCAAGGAATCGAGTAATTTCAATGTCTCGCTCCCTGACTACCGCGATTGGAAGGAGCAAGGGAAGGTGTTCAATCCCCTGGCTGCTTACGAAATCATCGGCTTCAACTTAAGCGACGGCGAAGAGCTGCCGGAACGTTTTTCCGGTGCCCGCATGACCCCCAATGCTTTCTCCGTGATCCGCGTAAAGCCCGCTCTAGGCCGCGATTTTGAAGAGGCTGATGCAAAACCAGGGGCGCAACTAGTTGCCATTCTTGGGTATTCCATTTGGCAAAATCGCTACTCCGGCAAGCCCGATATCTTAGGCAAAACAATTCGCCTAAATGAAGTGCCAACTACCGTTATTGGAGTAATGCCGAAAGGCTTTAAGTTCCCCGTTGGTCAGGACGTGTGGACTCAACTTCTCCCCACCCCCGCCAATGAAAAACGCGATGCGCGCATCTTGAGCGTCTTCGGCCGCCTCGCACCCGGATCCACACTGGCCGAAGCCAAGGCCACTATGAACGGCATTGCATCCCGCCTGGAAAAAGCCTACGAAAAAGAGAACAAAGATATTGGAGTAAATGTTGAGACCTTCAACGATCGCTTCAACGGCGGCAATATCAAGCAGATTTTCCTAGTGCTGATGGGGGCCGTCGGTTTCTTGTTGCTTATCGCTTGTGCCAATGTTAGTAACTTACTTTTGGCACGCGCAGTTACTCGGGGACGCGAAATTTCCATTCGCACTGCTTTAGGTGCAAGCCGCTGGCAAGTTGTCCGGCAACTACTTACTGAAAGTATTTTACTCGGCTTTCTCGGAGGCCTTGCTGGTCTGTTCCTCAGCTATTGGGGTGTACGCGGATTCTCCATGGCCGTCGCTGATGTCGGCAAGCCCTACTGGATTGACTTCTCCATGGACCTCACCGTGTTTGGCTACCTTGCAGCAATCTGCATTGGAACCGGCATTCTGTTTGGCCTTGTCCCTGCTTTGCGTGCAACCAAAGTGGATTTGAACGAAATGCTGAAGGACGGTGGCCGCGGCACTGGGGCACGAACAGGCTACCTTTCCAGCGGATTGGTAGTTATTGAACTGGGCCTGGCTCTAGTGCTCCTCATAGGCGCTGGTTTGATGATGCGCAGTTTCATGAACCTGAATGGCTTGGGTAACCAGTACAACGCTGATCATATTCTAACCATGCGCATGAACCTGGTTAGGACGAAGTATGTAACCCCCAATGACCGCTTCCAATTCGCCGAGAAATTGCTGGCCAGGTTGAAGGCTCTTCCTGGTGTGGAGCGGGTTGCTATTACCTCCAACCTCCCGTTGAACGGCAGCTTTGGACGCAATGTTGAACTTGAAGGCAACCCACCTGTGGAGCCCGGCCGGCGGCCCGCAACAACTGCCATTTACATTACTCCAGAATATTTCCGCGTTCTGGGCAAGCCGCTGTTGCGTGGCCGCGAATTTGAAGATGCCGATGGTCTCCCCGGGCGCGAAGTAGTGATTGTGAATCAGCGATTCGTTGAAAAATATTTCCCCGGGCAGGAGGCAATTGGTAAGCGCTTTCGCATGCCGGAAGAAGATGCTTCCGTGAACTCAGCATGGGTGAATATCGTTGGAGTTGCCCTCAACGCGCGGCAGGATGATCCAACCCGCGAAATAGAACCGCTGGTTTACATCACCGAACGTATGCAGCCGCTTTCCAACATCAGCGTAATGGCTCGAACTACAGTCGATCCCATCACGTTGGCCACTCCGTTTCGCAAAGCAGTGCAGGAATTGGATGCAGATTTGCCGGTGTTTGATCCCTGGCCAATGCAGCAGTCTTTAGAGCGGCAACGCTGGCCGTTCCGTGTGTTCGGAACAATGTTCACGCTGTTCGCACTCATGGCGATTGCCCTCGCTTCAGTGGGGATCTACGCAGTGATGTCGTACTCAGTAAATCAGCGACGTCAGGAAATCGGCATCCGCATGGCCCTGGGTTCCAGTGCATCTGGCGTGGTCCGGTTGATGTTACGCAAGGGACTTATTCAGCTCGCTTTGGGATTGACCTTGGGACTGGGTGGATCAATATTAGCTACGCGTGCATTGAGTGTTTTGCTAGTGGATGTGAAGTCCACAGACCCGTTGACTTATGGAGTTCTCGCGCTGTTACTAGGAACCATTACGCTGGCAGCTTGTTTGATACCCGCAAGACGAGCAGCAAAAGTGGATCCGTTAGTTGCTTTGCGGTATGAATAGCGCAGTTGAAGCATGAGGACATGTGGAACGCCTCGCCCTGTTTACAGGGCTCCGGAGCACAAAGGATATTGGAGCAACGACAACCGAAGAGCTCGGGCAGACAATTATGGACAGCGCGGCGGACACCGCAAACTGTTCCAATCACTCGATTGGTCTCGATCACTGAAACTCCCGCACTATAAGAAGTTATAGATCCATATTGCGTCGCCGTGGGGGCCATGGCCGTTGCTTTCTTGATGTCCGCCGCCGCTCATGTTTTCCCGTTTTGGAATATTCCCGGCTGGTGCCGGCCGGGAAACTTGAACGATTTCTGGAGCCCTGGTTTTTGGATTTGTCCCCACCTAGTGGGCTGTTGTTCCGACTCGTCTAGACACTGAGCGCGGGCGACAGTTGCTCTATAGGCTGGAACGCCCAAATCGAAAACACCACGTAGTAGAGTTGGTGCCGCTCCAGTTTCCCTTCCAGTCCAACCCAAAACCGCTAAATACCAGTGCGCAAATGATGGAATGCGAAATGTAGTTGGTGAAAGCCATCCGGCCCGCTGCCGCCATGGAATTGTGGAACCACGACAAATAGCCAGACCGGCAGAAGAGAAGCAAAAGACCCACATGGCCCACGTCATAGGGCAAATCCGTTTTAGGAATGCGAACACTGAAAAACCGCTGTCGATGATCGTCCGTGTCTCCCAATAATTCGCGCTGAGATTCGATTGTTCTTTCTCGAACAATGGATTCAGGTAAAGCTGCAATGGCACACAGCACTGCAAAAGGCTTTCGAGCATCGCTCGCCTTTGAGGAAAAAGAAGGCAAGGCAATGTTTGATCCTGAACAGATGCCTGTTTGGGAGAGCCTAGCGTAGTGTCCAACAAATAACTAGTGCTTAATTGCGTAAGTTGATAATTGTATTGCGAAGCTGACTGCCTTTGACCTCGCGCTTGCGCCAACGGAACGGCTTGGCGCGTTCGTTGTG
>JAYUSZ010000222.1:0-4219 GCA_043755435.1 Bryobacterales bacterium
ATTGCCATTGAAGGATTCCATACTGAAACTGGCCCCGGAGTTTATGAGGCCGCTATTACAGTTCAACAAGGTGTTGAAGCGGCGGACCGAGCTACATTATTCAAAACAGCGGTGAAGGAAATTTCTGCCCGCCATGGAATTACGCCAACCTTCATGGCCAAGTGGAATGCCGATCTTCCTGGATCAAGCGGCCATATTCATCAGAGCTTGACCAATAGCAAGGGTAAGAGTGTATTCGCCGAAGGCAACGCTATGGGCCAGTATATTGGCGGCCTTGTTAAATACTTGCCCGAATTAATGGTGATGGTTTGCCCTACGGTGAACTCTTACAAACGCACCGTGCCCGGTGCCTGGGCTCCCGTAAATGCATCGTGGGGAGAAGACAGCCGCACCACGGCTATCCGCGCCATTCGCGGTTCCGCGAAATCCACGCGAATTGAGTTACGGCTCTCCGGTGCGGATATGAATCCTTACTTGGCCATGGCTGCCGGTGTGGCTGCGGGCCTTGCGGGGATGCGCGAAAAGCTGAACGCTCCGCCGCCAACAACTAACGGTTACGATGCTGTTAACGCTCCGGCGTTACCGCGTAATTTAGGTGAGGCGACGGCCAAGTTTCAACAAAGCTCCATGGCTCAAGAATGGTTTGGTGAAGATTTTACCAGCCACTTCGCAATTACCCGCGAATGGGAAGTTCGCCAGTTTGAGAGAGCAGTTACTAACTGGGAATTAGAACGGTACTTTGAATCTATCTAATATATGATCTCCACTTTTTCATTTCCGACACCAATCCTATTTGGACCCGGGGCGATTGATCGCTTACCCGAGGAGTGTGCCAAGCGTGGCATGAATAAGCCTTTGCTGGTTACTGATGCAGGGTTTGCAAAAACAGCAGCCTTTGCAAGGGTTGCTGCGCTGATTCCACACGCTCCAGTGTTCACTGGCATCTCGCCGAATCCTACTGAACAAAACGTGCTGGATGGCGCTGCGTTCTACAAGGCTCAGGGCTGCGATTCAGTGATCGGAATCGGCGGCGGATCTCCGTTGGATGGTGCCAAGGCGATCCGTTTGAAGGCTACGCATGACCTTGACCTAGCCGAGTATGACGACAACATTGATGGATGGAAACATGTCACCGCCAATGTGCCACCGTTCATCGCCATTGCCACAACAGCAGGCACAGGCAGCGAAGTAGGGCGGTCGACTGTGATCACCATTAAGGCGACGAATCGCAAGACGGTGATCTTCAGCCCTTACCTGATTCCCTCCATTGCCATCAACGACCCGGAACTTACTATCGACTTACCAGCCCACATTACTGCGGGCACTGGTATGGATGCGTTGACTCACAATGTGGAAGCTTACATCGCCAAGGGATTTCATCCGCTGTGCGACGCCATTGCATTGGGTGGCGTGAAGATTGCGAATGAACACTTGCCTCGCGTGATGGCCAATCCAAAAGATGTGGAGTCGCGAGGCTACATGCTGCTTTCCTCAATGATGGGCGCTATCGCGTTTCAAAAAGGTCTAGGAGCAACGCATTCCCTGGCCCATCCGCTATCATCTGAATTTGGTATGCACCATGGAACGGCGAATGCTGTGCTGCTTCCTATTGTTCTGGAATGGAACAGGGCATCGGTGCCGGAGCGTATGAATGACTTGGCCCACGCAATGGGTGGCGATCCGGTTGCCCGCGTTAAGGAACTGAATACTATTTGTGGCATTCATCCCAGGCTGAGGGACTACGGCATTCGCGAGGATACGCTTGAAATGCTTGCAGCCAAGGCGATTGAAGATGGTTGCCATCTTTCCAATCCGAGGCCATGTACCAAACAGGATCTTCTTGAGCTGTATAAGTTAGGTTGGTAACAGAATCGTCAACTGAAGTGCATTCTTCTGTAATGGAGATGCGAGAGATTAGAGTTTACTTCAAGGATAAATATGAAACAACTAACAATTTGCATGGCAGTTTTCCTTCAACTCTCGGCTACGGCCAACGCGCAATCCACTTTCGGCGTAGTTCTTGGGACGGTGAAAGACGTGACAGGCGCGGTTGTCAGTGGTGCAACCGTAAAGCTTTCCAATAATACGGAAGGAACTTCCCGTGAAGGGAAGTCCAATGACAAAGGTGATTACGAATTTCAAAACGTAAGGCCCGGTAATTACTCAGTTACTGTTTCGAACAGCGGATTCAAGGCTTCCAACATGACGGGAATCAACTTGGATGCCCGGCAGACAATGCGCGTCGACGCCATTCTGCAAGTGGGTGAAATTTCGCAACAAGTGGAAGTTTCCTCAAGCGCCGGCATTATCGCAACCGATACTCCAGTGATCGCCAGCACGTTAAATGTTGATAAGATTCTGAACTTGCCGGCCAATGTGCGAGGCAACTCCACCAGCCCTTATGGATTGATCACGACGCTGCCTGGTGTTCAGGCTGATAACGGTGGCGGCTACTCCATTCAAGGCGGTCTGCCGGCGCAATCGGAATCCTCCGTTGACGGTATTTCGATTACCGCAGTTACTGGCAATTCGCCCAACCGGAATTTGTTTCCGTCTATTGAATCCATTGCCGAGTTGAAAGTGCAAGGTGTGGGGAACAACGCTGAATACGGCGCTCCCGGTGACATTGCCACCATCACAAAGGGTGGCGGTAACGATTATCATGGCGCAGGGTTTTGGTACCTTCAGAACAGAGCACTGGACGCCCGTTCCTTCGGCCAGACCACTTTACCTGTAAAGAAAAGCAATGTGTTCGGCGGCACTATTTCCGGACCCATCTTCATTCCAAAAATCTATAACGGGAAGAACAAAACGTTTGGTCTGTTCACTTGGGAATCGCTACGGCTTCCACGCCAGGTTACGATTCAAAACACAGTTCCAACGGCGAAGATGCGCAACGGTGATTTCAGCGATGAGGCCGGAGTGATTCGCGATCCCAATACCGGCACTCCATACCCCAACAACCTTATTCCAGCCAGTCAGATCAACGCAATTCCCAAGGCGATTATTCCGTTCTACCCGTTGCCCAATCAAGGCACGGGAATCAGACAAGCTAACTCCAACTTCATTGATAATCGAGACGCCAAGATTTCTTCGAACCAATTGGACGTCCGTGTTGACCATCAGTTTAACGCCAAGCACGCGATTTTCGGACGCTTCTCGAAGAAGGAAAACCCCTCAATTTCACCGAACAACTTACTGCTTCCTTCTGACACTTCTTTCAATAATTACAAGCAGGCTGTTGTTAGTTACAACTACACCATTACACCAACACTGCTGAACGAATTCCGTGGGGGTATTTCATACGCTCCTTCCAGATCTGAATTCCCATTTGATGGCTTGAAATTCACCAACAGCCTCAACTTGAAAGATATTCAGCGGGACATTTATTTCAATGGACTTCCTAACTTTTCCATTGACCGCATGACCAGTTTCAGCAAAGGCCGTCCAGGCCGTGGTGCGAGTTGGAATACTCAGTTGATCGACAACGTTACCTGGATCAAAGGTGCCCATACCATCAAGTTCGGATTAGACACGCGCAAGCTTCGCGCTGAAAGCAACCTGGGCTTTACTGGTGGCGACAATTACGGTGACTTTGGATTTACTGGAAATTTCACCGGCAATCCATGGGGTGATTTTCTGTTGGGTATTCCAGCCGCTACCGGTATTGCTGTGGTGAAGTTTGACAATGATGGGCAGGCACGCCACTGGAAAATGTATGTGCAGGATAGTTACAAATTCTCCCGGCGTCTGACGCTGGATTTCGGAATTCGCTATGAGTTACACCCTGGCTATAAGGATGCTGGATTCAATATCGGTAATTTTGATCGCACGGTTCCTGTTACTGGACGCGTCATAATACCCAGTGACCCGATTGCCAGGACATTGGTTGCCCCTGGCGTTCTCACCAGCATCAATGCCTGTCCCGGTGCCGCCATTGGTGGTGTTCCTTGCACGCCGATCGTGACGGCAGCAGACGCTGGCCTTCCTGAAGGCCTTCGCAAAAGCTATAATACTCAGTTTCTACCTCGTCTGGGATTCGCCTATCGCTTGAATGACAAGACCACTGTTCGCGGCAGCTATGGTATCTATAACATGGTGCTGCTTGGTTCGGTATTCTTCTCACTTACGGGCACTGTGCAAAGCGACGTTCGTCAATGGGTAAACGTAAGCGCCCAAGGCAGACCAATCTTCGCGCTGCCGGAAACTCGCTTGCCAG
>JAYUSZ010000223.1:0-10581 GCA_043755435.1 Bryobacterales bacterium
TCCACCGACGGCGTCTACCGCTGGATTGGCAAGGGGTGGCGTAAAGGATTGGGATCTTCCAATGCCCAGGAAATCGGCTTTGCTGCACATACCAAGAAGGATGACGGCTTTGTCTGGGTTGCAGAGCCCGCAAGCATTCGGGGGCTCCATGAGCTGGTTGCGGGGAACTTGGGGAAACGCGTACCTCCGCTGTTTGACCAAATTCGCTTCGGCGATGTCTCCCCTGAAGGCGATGTTGTTGCTGGCTTTGAATCAGGAAAAATCCTCTATCGTTTTAACGGAGATTGGCGGGAAATGCTGCCTGTCCCTGGCCCTTTTCGATTGGCCACTTCAGCTCTATTCCGGTCGAACGGCGATCTTTGGGTGGGTACTTCCAATGGTTTGGCGTGCTATCGCTCAAAGACCCGATTGTGGACGCGTTGGCTGGAGCCGGATTCAGAAAATCGCAACATCATCAACGAATTCTTGCGGCATTCCAATGGCGATCTGTGGATTGGCACAGGCGAAGGCCTTGAAGTGCGGCACGCCAGCGGCATCATTGAGCGGCTGTCCTTTGCCCCTGGAGTAACGGGCCTTGGCGAGGATTCCGAAGGCGGTGTCTGGGTTACAAGTGGAACGCAGTTCGGCGGAGCTCATCGCTTTTTCAAAGGCCAGTGGCGGCACTATACCCATCAAGACGGACTTACAGATCAGCCCATCCATCGCATCCGGCGTGATTCAGAAGGTGGCCTTTGGATGCTTTCTCATGAAGGCACTTTGCATGGAAAGCCCAAAGAGGCGGGCGCTTACCGCTGGGCTGAAGGCCAATTCACACGCTGGGGCAAGGAGACTGGACTTCCTTCAGAAGCTGTCTACTCATTCACCGAAGATCGCGGCGGGGCATATTGGTTCGCCACTGAACAAGGTCTTAGCCGGTGGAAAGATGGTAAGTGGACCAACTGGCGGCGAGGGGTTGAGTTACTCGATGGCGGAGTCTTCAGTGTAACTTCCGATCCTGGAGTTCGGCCTGGTGCTCCACGAATATGGTTTGCAGACCGCCGCAATGGAGTAAGTTACATCGACGAACTGGACAAGGTGCAGACGTTTGGGTCAGGACAAGGGTTGCCTTCCAATGTTGTGTGGGAAGTCAAAATGGATCGCGAGGGCCGCTTGTGGGCAGCCACCAAGAAGGGACTCTCCGTATTTGAAGAAGGCGCTTGGCTTTCCTTCCAAATGGATTCAGGCCTGGATAATCTTGCACTATGGCCGCTCTTAGTTGAGGAAAAGCAAGTGTATGTGGGTTCACTCGGCCGCGGCACTTACATTTTGCATACCGATGAACTGTTACGGCATCAACCGCGCGTTCGTCTGGAGCAGTTAGCAGAGGAAAATGGGCAGTTACGGTTCCGCTGGGAAGCCTTGCCGTATTGGGGCGAATTTGTCGCGGAAAAAGTACTTACACGTTACCGCTTCGATGACCAACCTTGGACGGACTGGGGTTTAGGACGCTTGGCCGTAATGAGTTCCCCGCCGGCAGGCCCCCATACCATTGAAGTACAAGCAAAGTTATTGCAGTTAAGCAGCAGCCCTGCCGTAGAATCGCTGGTCTTTGAATCGGTGCCGCCCTTCTATCAACGGCCGATGTTTTGGATCCCCTTCATCCTCCTAGCAGCCGTGGTTGCCTACCTCACCGCCACCTTGATTTTAGGACGCGTCCGATACACCAGGGATCTGGAAGCAGCCAAGGAAAAGGCGGAAGCAGCCAGCCGCGCCAAGGGTGAGTTTCTGGCAGTCATCAGCCATGAACTTCGCACACCAATGAACGGCATTATGGGCATGACCACGCTACTCATGGACACTCCCCTTGAGCCGCTACAGCGTGATTATGCGGAGACTATTCTAAGTTCATCAGACTCCTTACTCGGTTTGTTGAACGATGTTTTGGACTTCTCCAAAATCGAAGCGGGGAAGCTGGAATTTGAAACCGTTCCTTTCAACTTGCGCCGCACCCTTGAGGAAGTAATTACGCTGTGTGGTCCAAAAGCCAATGAAAAGGGCCTGGAGTTGCTTCTCGAAATTGAACCTAGCGTTCCGCCCAACTTCAATGGTGATACTACTCGCATTAGGCAAATTGTCCTAAACCTTGTCTCCAATTCCATTAAGTTCACATCCATGGGTCATGTGTTAGTGGCCAGTAGTTACGATTCGGGTTGTCTGCGCATTTCGGTTGCCGATACCGGCATTGGTGTCCCCGAAGAAAAGATAGATCTGCTGTTTCAAAAGTTTCAGCAGATGGATACTTCCAATACCCGCAAGTACGGCGGCACTGGTTTGGGCTTGGCCATTTCCAAACGCCTGGTTGAAGGCATGCACGGCGAAATACAAGTTACCAGCCGCGTGGGAGAAGGGTCTGTTTTTGGTTTCTGGATTCCCATTAACCCGTCCAACACAGTAAATCATCCAGATCCGGCAGTTGAAAATGTGACTGAGTTTTGCGGCCCTGCATTTGTTGCGCACTCCCACCCGGTAGCGGCCAGAATTCTCTCGAAAGAACTTACAACCGCAGGGTTTGAAGTTACACTATTTACTGCGCTTGGGGAGTTAGTGGAAGTGTTAACCGGCCAGCAGGGCCCATGTATTGTGATTGTGGATGAACGCGTGCATGGTTTTCAAGAAGTCGATTGGATGCTGCAATCACGTCCAGGGCGTCGCGTCTGCTTTATCTCCAATAGTAGTGAAGAGCCCTTCCCGTTACCCTCTGGATGGGTAAATCATTCACGGCCAATGCGCGCATCATCACTCGTACGATATCTCTTGAATTCGGGAAATCAGCCTACTGTTGCGACTTCTACAACAGCCACTTCCCTCACGCCGCTCTCACAGGCAGTCAACAGCAAATGGCGCATTCTATTGGCTGAGGATAACCTGGTCAATCAAAAAGTAGCCACGGCAATGCTCCGTAAGTTGGGTGCAGAAGTGACCGTAGCGTCAAACGGCCGTGAGGCTGTTGAACAATTCGCGCACACCGCATTCGACATTGTATTTATGGATTGTCAGATGCCGGAAATGGATGGCTTTGAAGCTACCCGCAACATTCGCGAAAGGGAAGCCGGCGGGCGTCGCACACCCATCGTGGCACTTACTGCAAACGCCATGACCCATCATCGCGATGAGTGTTTCGCTGCCGGCATGGATGACTTTTTAGGCAAGCCGTTTCGTCCCGAACAACTGTCCGCCACGTGCGACAAGTGGCTTTCCCATGACTCCGCTCATAATGCGGGCCGGGCGCGATTGAAGTTGGCGGGTAATGGACAAGTGGGACTCGATTCCGCACCAGTCCAATAATTGCCACACGGATCTTGCTCACGGCAATCGATCCGTACCGAGAGGTTGACGGGTCATCGCCAGGATTTCCCCGCTTGAGTTGGAGTATGGGCTGTTTCGCACAACTCGTCTTTTAATTACTTTGCAGAACCACAACTGACTTATACTCAAATCAAATGAAGGTTACAATCTCGTTACTGCTCCTCGCGGCGACCTCCCTTTTCGCCCAAAATCCAGTTGTCTCCGGTCGCATTAACGATTCCTCCGGCGCTGTTGTGCAGGGCGTCCGCGTCCAACTCACCAATAACGCTACCGCCGTCGCCACCGTCGCCCAATCCAATGGCGAAGGCTATTACGTCCTCCCTCCCGTCCAGCCCGGCCTCTACAACATCACCGCCAGTTCCACTGGTTTCAAGGAAGCCCGCATAGATAGCTTCCGCCTGGAAATCGGCCAGTCCCGCACTGTCAGCCTCCAACTCACCCCCGGTGAGGTCCGCGAAGCGATCACGATTACCGATTCCGCTCCTCTCATCACCGCCAGCCGTGCCGACCGCGGGTCCGTCGTCGAAAACAAGTTCCTTATGTCCATTCCACTCAACGTGCGGAACCCCTATCTCCTCCTCGCTAACGTTCCTGGCGTCACCATGGGCCGCCTGGCCGGGGACAACACCGCCAGCCAGTCCACTACCAACAACTTCCGGATCAACGGCGGTCGCGGCTCCACCAGCGAAGTCCTAATCGATGGCGCCGCCAACACTGGGACCTACAACAACCAGGTATCCGCCATGCCCCAGCTCGATTCCGTCCAGGAGTTCAAGGTGAACACCTCGCCCTACGCCGCCGAATTCGGCCGCACGGGCGGTGGCGTCGTCAGGCACCCGTCGGCCACTCCACCTATCATGGGCTCCAGACCCGCGTGGAGCGCCGTTTCGATGCCGGTCTCGCCCTCCTCTTCGCCTACACCAAATCCAAACTCATCGACAACGTCGGCGATTTCGGCGGCTTCCTAGGACCAAGCGGCTTCACCAACAACAACTGCTTCTCCTGCGATCGTTCCGTGTCTTTCTACGACATTCCGGACGTCATGCGCCTCAGCCTCGGCAAACCCCGCATGAACCGCGCGACCGGGAGTGACACCGCCTGCAGCAGTTTAGTGGCACTCCCCCACGCAGGTGACAATCGCCTTCCACGTAATTGTTTCGGTGTACTAGAGTTGTCCTCTCAACAGTGCGCCAACTGCCATTTTTGCAATCATGGAAAATGACCGTCACAACTCCTTGTTCAACTCAATCTGCCCTCTTTTCACACTCTTGCAAAAAAGTACAAGGCTACGCCTTGAAGACCTATGAGACTCTTGATTCAGGAAGAGATATTGCTGGCCAGCAACTTCCCAAAAGTCGAGTCCTCGAGGCGATTAATACCTCTGGCGTTCTGAATGGAATCTGAATCGCAAACACGGTTGGGCCCGTGAATGTGGGCTGTAGCGGCGGGCTGCTAATGGTGGCAGCCCTGATGATGAAATGAGGAACGCCAGTTGAATGAATTTACATTAGTCTGTCCGCGGTGCCGTATTGCGTTCGTGGCGGATTCATTCGGAGTATGATGAAGGTAGCTTTGGAACTTTTTGCCACCATCTTCGCGGTCATTGCATTGGTGATTATCTACCGCTCAAGCAGCGGCGGCGGTTCTTGAGGGCCCAAATTTCCTGGCCGTGGGCCAGGCACTTGCGGGTGATACCATAGTGCGGTGCTTAGCGTCCCCCCTTTTGGCATCAAATCTTCACAGAGGTAACTAGATTGTCTACTCGATTCTCCGCCGCACTCCTCGCGGCAATCCTAAGTTCTATTTCAGCGATGGCCCAAATCCTTCCAGGACCTGGTGGAAACCGCCCTCCTGGTGCCCCTGCGGCACCCGTTCGAAGACCGAACGCTTTCCCAACTTCACGCCCCCCATCGGAGCCGGCTGCGATAGATCGTGGCAAGGCTATCTATGGTGTCCACTGCAACTTCTGTCACGGTTCAGACGCCCGCGGTGGTGAAGGCGGACCGAATTTGATTCGTACCGAACTCGTGTTAAATGACATGAAGGGTGAATTGCTTTACCCCGTAGTTCGCGATGGTCGTGGAGAAATGCCTCGCTTCAATCTTACGGAAGCACAAGTGGCCGATATCGCCGCGTTCATCCACAACTTTCCTGTGGGCGGCTACGATGCCTCACGCATGGTGCCCCTAACCATTTTGGTTGGCGATGCCAAAGCCGGTGAAGCCTATTTCCAAAGGACATGCGCAAACTGCCACTCCGTTGGGGGCGATTTGAAAGCGATCGGATCCCGCATCACCGACGCTAAGCAACTGCAGCAATATTGGCTGATGCCTGGCGCTGGGCGTGGCGGCTTCGGCGGCAGTCCACCGGTGGCTTCGCGCCTTAAACCGATTACCGTAACGGTGACCACACCATCTGGCCAAAAATCCGAAGGGCGATTGACGCGCATTGACGACTTTTTTGTAACACTTACTGATGCTGAGGGCGGACAGCGAACATTCACCCGCGAAGGGAGTGTTCCGAAAGTGGAAATTCACGAACCGTTGAAACCCCACAAGGATTTACTCCGCGTGTACAAGGATGCAGACATCCACAACGTAACGGCATACCTGGCAACGGTGAAATAACATGGAAAACAAATTCTTCCTTCTTTTAGCATTGCCCCTAGGTTTGGCTGCGCAAGGACTTGATCCCAACGCCGCACTGAAACCACTGGCCGACGATTGGCCTTCTTACTCTGGCGATCTTACTGGCAAACGTTACAGCCTGCTGAAGCAGGTGGACCGCAGTAACGTGAAGAACTTGTCGTTGGCCTGGACCAGTCGAGTAACTCCCGGTATGGGAAATACTGGCGGAGGCCCTGGTGGACGTGGCGGCTTTGGCGGCGGACCACCTTTGATCATCGGCGGTCAAGGCACAACAGATGCCGGCGGTGGCGGCGGGTTTGGAGGCGGTTCCAGCATCCGCGCATCCATCCTATCTGTGAATGGTGTTTTGTATCTTTCCATGCCCGATAACGCATGGGCGGTTGATGCGCGGGACGGTCATATCCTTTGGCACTATTTCTGGAAAACCAAGGGCGGCACGCACATTGGAAATCGGGGCCTTGGCATGTGGAACAACAGGCTGTACATGGAAACGCCCGACGATTTTCTAGTCTGCCTGGACGCTCGCAGTGGCAAGGAGCTATGGAACAAACCGATGGCCGATTTCAACCTGCAATACTTCTCCACCATGTCACCCATCGTCATCGGCAACCACGTCATTGTGGGCACTGGGAACGATTTGGATGAACCGGGCTTCGTGCAATCCCGCGATCCTGAAACTGGAGATATTCAATGGACGTTCCATACCGTCCCGATGAAGAAGGGCGACCCTGGTCTTGAAACCTGGGGCACTCTGGATGGTGCGCGCCACGGTGCAGGAAATGTTTGGATTCCTGGAGTTTACGATCAAGATACGAAGCTGTACATTTTCGGAACCGGCAACCCTTCGCCATCTTACACAAACCCCAAGAGCCGCGATGGCGACAATTTATATACCTGCTCCATTGTGGCCATCAACATTGAAACCGGAAAGATGGCTTGGTATTACCAGGTGAATCCGCACGACACTCACGATTGGGATTCCACGGAAACGCCCATCATGGTGGATGGCGAATTTAAGGGCAAGCAGCGCAAGATGGTGCTTCATGCCGATCGCAACGGTTACTTCTATGTGTTAGACCGTCTGACCGGGGAGCACTTACTAACCAGTAAGTTCAGCTCCACCGTGAACTGGGTGAAGGAAATCAACGCCAAGGGTCAACCGATTCGCGACGTTGCCAAGGATTCCATCGTTCCAGGCGCGTTAGTATCGCCGAATAACGCTGGAGCCACCAACTGGCCGCCTGCCGCATATTCGCCAGATACAGGCCTATTTTATGTGCCCTCAAGCGATACGTATGCGATGTACTATCTAACAGAAACCGATCCTCGCGGTGCAATGGGCCTGGGTGGAAAGGATGAACAACAGTTGGCTTCTCTGGGTTCCCATCTTACTGCTATTGATTACAAAACCGGTAAGATCACATGGCAGCACACTTACCCTGGTACAGGCGGATTCGGCGGTGGAAACGGTATTTTAGCGACAGCCGGAAAGCTTGTATTTGCCGGGGATATTAGCGGCAACTTTGTGGCTTACGATGCTTACAATGGCAAGATTCTGTGGCATTCAAGGATCGGACAAGTGTCGAATGCCCCGCAGACGTATATGGTGGATGGCAAGCAGCATATCCTGGTTGCCGCTGGCGATGCTTTGTATTCGTTCTATTTGCAGTAAGTCAATATTCAATCAATGCGTTCCTTGCATTTGGGTGAGGAACGCAAATCCCTTTGATTCCGAATCAAGCCGCGCTCGACTTCAGTTCTTCTCGAATAATTCGGCGAAGCGTATCCTCAATCCTCGGCGACTTCCCCTCCAGGTATTCCCGCAACGCCGCGTTGATAATTGTTTGATAACCGGACGTACCACCTGATTGCTCCGCCAGTTCAAGAAATCGATCCACAATGTCTTTGTCAAGCCGGATCGTAATACGGGTCTTGCCCTCGGTCTCGGATTCAGGCGGAAGAACGCGTCCCCGTTTGCCCTTGCTGAAATCATAGTGACTCTTCATTGTTGTGCTCGTATTCTTCTTGTTCGCGCGGTTCGGCGATGCGAACAGAAATGATTCTCACATTTTCGCCACGCCATGTGTAAACAACTACCAGCAGGCGTCCCGTTGCGCCTACTCCGAGTGTGACGTATCGCCGCTCGTTTTCGTTCGATTCATCGTCCGACAACTGTGATCACATAGGGGTCATCGAAAACTGGGATCGCTTCAGGCATTCGAACTCCGTGCTTTCGAAAGTTGATTCCAGCTTTGCTAAGTTCGTCCCATTGGATTCCCACTATTCCAATGTATGCACTATTTGTGCAGACAGCGAGTGAATCCCGTAGCATACATTAGTAGTGTAGCTGGTGACGTTCTCTGCAATATAAATTGCACGAACGTTATTACCGGTTCTCTTGATTAATTAAGAGGTCCGCCAGTATTCCGTTGTTGAGAGCCCTCTATTTCGACAACAGAAGCACGATACCAGCAACAGGTTCTCTCTTTCTTCTATTACTTCGTATTGCGAGCCAGAGCCAAGCGCCGACAGATGCAATCAAAAAACTCGAAAAGAGGGTCCATTTATTTGGCACTTTTCAATTTTTCGTAGCTAACGATCCAGCATCCAATACAACAGTTTCCCCATCTGCTGAACGCGCAATCTTTCCCTTTGCCCGGGCGGCTTGCCGGACCGGAACAGCGATTCAATGTCGAACAAGATGGAACTATTGAAAACGTAACCGTGACCCAGCACATCGGTACTGGCACGACTTGCGTCAATGGAATCCACTCCATCAACAATCACCATTTTTTCGGAATCACCAGCCCGCAATAGTCCATGAACCTTTCGAGATGCCTCCAGCGCGTAATCCTTCGATGACGCATAAAGAGTAATCCTTTTGGCCTTGATTTTCAGTTCTTCCGCCATTTCTTTAAATACGTCGGCGTCAATGTCCGGCGCGGCTAGGATCACTTCACGAAACAGAGGCGGCGTTTTTGCCGGCATTGCTTCCAGTGCTGAAGTTAGCGCACGGCTCCCCATGCTGTGGGCAATCAGATGAATTGTTGTTGCTCCAGTTCGTTCACTTACCAGCTTTAGGAATTCCTCTAAATGACTGCTGGTCCATTCCACATTATTTTCGTCCACCGTGTACTGCACAACATTGTTTTGCGAAGGCCAGCTGTATAGAATGGGAGCTCCGGAAAACTTCAGATCATGGGCAATTTGCGCTGTACGGCGCGCGGCGTTTTCAAACGAAGTATTGTAACCATGAATAAAGACAAACGCATCGTGCAACGGCGCTCCAGCGACGCGACGTCGAATGGTGGCGAAATAGAGTTCCTGGTCGTAGGGGGTAACGGAAAGCAGCTGAACATGCTTGGAAGGATCGGACTGGAATTCCAATTTCATCCAGCTGGGGGTTTCGAGTTCCCCAACGTGGTGGCTCCACGGAATGCTTACTTCACAAACACCGAATTCCAATAGCGGATCGCCGTTGGTTCGCTCTCTCCGATTGCCCCCATAGAATTTTGCAGGAAGGAAAGAATCGCCTTCCTGCTTCCGATCTGTGGCGTAGAAAATGGGAACGGTGACATATTTCCCCGAAGGTTGCTCGGCCGCCCCGGCATCAATCGCTCGAACTTGCGGCGTTGCTCGAACAGGCGTGGGTTTGGCTAGGACAAGTTCAATCCGTTCCGACCTGCCTGCGATCACCGACACCTGAATGGGCTCACTCGACGCAAGACCTTCAGCCTTGCCGCGAATTGTATAGTCGCCTGGGACCATGCGAGCGGCTGTAAATTCACCTCTGGCGTCGGCTCGCAGCGTAAGCACTTCGCCAGTTGCATTGTTGGTAATAACAATGCTCGCGCCTGGGACTAGACTGCCGGCCGAAAGAACCGAGCCGCGGATGCTTCCTGTAGTTTGCAACGGTTGAGCAAAAACAAGAGCCGCTAACAAGCAGAATAATATGGGAAGTCGAAACATTGGTACACACCTCACATCCCTACATTACAGAGTGATTTTCGGGGCCGGTCCGTTTCATTGGGAACTGAAAGTAATTTATTGGCGCGTTAAAATCACATAACGCACATCGGCCACCTGCCCCCCAGTCACTGTCAATGCCTTCAAGGCCAGCTTCCCTCGCCCTTTGCTTAGCTTGATATTCCCAAGTCGCAACGGTTTAAAATCCTTCACGAAAGATTCCGTTCGCGGAGACCTATCCTGCGCCTCTCCCACTAGAGGAGGGTCATTTGCTACTTTGATCTTTCCAGTGATGCTGGATTCAAGAAATGAAAGTTCAATGGTGGATCCAATATCCTTAGCTGCGCATGTATAGTAAATATCCACCACGAAAGTACCAGCTTGACCGATTTCAATATCCCAGGTGATGCGATCGTCCGGAGTCTTCCAATTTGTAAAGAACGAACTATTGGGCGGCCCCGCGCTTCGTTTAATGCCGCCTTCTGAAACTCCGTCACGCGCTGGCAAGTAAGTCATCTTCGAGTATCCTACCGTGTAAGGCCGGTCGTCGCGACCAACTAGCGGCAGCACTTCCTTGCCCCAATCGCTAACTGCTTTGCGCAGGCGTTCGGCAACGGCGGGT
>JAYUSZ010000224.1:0-4205 GCA_043755435.1 Bryobacterales bacterium
GCCGGTTGTAATAATCCACGCCACCAACACCACCTTCGCCCTCGTTGTCGGTCATCGTCTTTTGGAAGGTGTAGAAGCTGTTCAATATCAAACCCGCCGAGTAGCGTTTCTCTACACGAACTGTACCGGCATGATAGGTATTGTGGCCGAAATTCGAGATCAGATTCACTGACCCAAATTGAGGATAGGGTTTGTAATTCTGCGATGCAGTGAAGATTGTGTTGAGGACTGCCGGATCCTTAGAAATATCCAGCCGAATGCGATTTGTATCCCAGGTATTAATTAACCCCACACCTGCTTGCCCCTGGTACAAACCCTCCACAACCCAGTTTTGCTTGAAGCTATATTGCAATCCACCAGACCAACTCATAACGTACGGCATTCGCATGTTCGGATCGAACCATGTGGCCGCTCGCGATGAATAGTTGGTTCCAACAAATGGAACCGACCCATCGGACTGGCGATTGAAGTTGAAGTTTGGTGGACCCTGTGACAACCGGAACACTGGGCGCGGGTCACCCACAGGCGATTGGAAGGTTGCAGTGGCCAGATACTCGTTATAGTTGATGTTGTTCGACGTTGCGAAAATGTCCTGATGAATCATGCCGAATGATGCACGGAATACCATCTTTGGATGAAAATTGTAGGCCAGTCCAATCCGTGGAGCAAAGTTGTTTAAATCCCTTCTGGCGAGAGGACCTTTTGGGTGAATAATGGCACCCTGCAACCCACTGATCGGGTCCTTTGCATTTGGATCGAATTGCGATTGTTGCCCGTATTTCGTCTGGAAAGGCGATTCGTAAGACCAGCGAAGGCCCAGGTTCAAAGTCAGTTTCTTCACTGGCTTCCAATCGTCCTGGAAGTAAGCTTGATGCGACCACCAGCGGGGAAGCCAGCTTGCGAATTCCTGTGTGTAGGTTGCGCTACTCACAGTTCCAAGCAGGAATGAAGCAAAGCGATTTCCGGTATTTGGAATAAACGGAAGCTCAGTTCCTCCAAAGTTGTAAGTGCCGCCTGACAAAGCGCCCACTGTGCCGTTGTAACGCGTCCGGATCAGTTCGTAACCAACCTTTATTGTGTGCTTACCGGCTACCTTGGTGATGTTGTCTGAAAAGGTCATATCTTCGCCAATGCTTTGATACACATTCAACCCTTCCAATCCAAAACCAATGTTGAAGAAAGGGAAACTGCCGCCACCAACGTTTGGAATCCCTAATTTCTGTGCGTAGTTCTGGCCTTCAAACAGCGACCCATTATGAACCTCGCGCCGATTGAAGCCTGCGCGGAATTCGTTGCTGATGGTTGGTCCCAGAATGTAAGTATCAGAAATCACGCCATTGTAGTGTTCCACTGGTTGTGGCTGCGCGTTGGGATCAATGTCCCGCCATGCGAACTGCGCTTGATGGTCGCCCTTCCATGCCCTGTGACGCGCTTGGGAGTAGCGTCCATTCATCTTGTGACTAGAGGAAAATTGTTGATCAAGCTTTATATCCCAACGAATGCGGCGAATCTGTTTAATTTGGTTCGCAACTAGATTTTCAGTCGGCTGCGTTGCGTTAGCAAGTCCTGGCTGATTCGGCGCAGTGAAAGGATTCAACGCTAGAAACTTCTGCACAGCCGGATCAAACAGTGTCTTCGGGATTATGTTGCCAGCGAACAAATCACGAGTCCAAGTATTGCCAACCAACCGCGTAGAGAACGGATCATAAATCGGCAAGGGGCGCGGTGTGGTTTGGCCACCAAAGGAAAAGTCCCCACCAAGCATGGCGGCAGTTGGAACGGCAGTGCGGGCACTTGCAGTCCCGGCATTTTCGTAGTGTTGCTCCCAACCCACCAGCCAAAAAGTCTTGTCCCTGCCTTTATAAAGTTTTGGCAACATTACCGGGCCGCTAAACAAAAAAGCAGAATCGTGAAAAGTAAATGGATTGGTTCGTGGTAATTGCTCCAAATAATTGCGATGAATCATCGTCTGGCCAATGTGCCGATTTTCAAAGGACCCATGAAATTGGTTGGTACCGCTTCGGAACACGATGGAGATCAACCCGCCAGCAGCATGCCCGATTTCCGCCGGAGTGCCAGTGGTGTGAACCTTCACTTCTTCAAAAGCATCTTGTGTAGTGGAAATCTGTTCGTTTGTACCCCCAATATTTCCAATGCCAGGTTCTTTCCCATTTATGCCGTCCACCGTGTATCCAATGGAGCGGGCGCGTTGCCCTAACACGTGATAGCCATTAACAGGCTGCGTTCCAGGGTAGTAATACGTCATCCGAATAGCTCGTTTTTGACTTACAGGAATCTTTAGTAACTGGTCACCATCAAGGACCTGCCCAGCTGCGGCGGTTTCCGTTTCAAGTAGCAACGCTGAACCTTCTACTTTGATACTGTCCGTAACAGCACCAACTTCCATCGCCACATCAATGCGTGGAATTTCGCCGGTGCGAATCTGAATCCCCTCGCGCAGATAACGCTTGAAACCAGCAGTTTCAATGGCGAGTCTGTAAAAGCCAGGTGCCAGATAGGGCACATAGTAGGAGCCTTCATTCG
Source organism: Bryobacterales bacterium (assembly GCA_043755435.1). Taxonomy (GTDB): domain Bacteria; phylum Acidobacteriota; class Terriglobia; order Bryobacterales; family Bryobacteraceae; genus JANXSF01. Next base: position 2,545 of record JAYUSZ010000224.1, read on the forward strand.
TGGTGACTGCAGTTGAAGTAAAAGCAGTGTCGACACTGACAACCGTTACTTTTGCACCAACAAGGCTGGCACCTGTACTATCGGTGACGTTGCCAACCAGTGTGCCTGTTCCGGTCGTCTGTGCGATCAATGAACTGCCCAAAGCGATTAGGCCCAAGACGAGGCCTTTCTTAAGACTGAATTGCACCATTGCAATTTCCTCCTGGTAAACTTGGTTGGCTGAATGTTCAGCAAACAGCAGAATGCTAGCGAGCATATCACGAAACTAGCTATGTAGGTTTCATTGCTAAACTTACAGGATTCGCGCAAACGACAATCCGGCAAAACTCGTAACTATTGCTTCGATCGCATCTTCCTTGGTGATAGGGCAATCAGCAATCGACATTATTCCCGGCAAGCGGCCAAAGATTGGTCTGGTATTGGAAGGAGGCGGTGCCCTTGGGTTCGCACACATTGGCGTACTTAAATGGCCGGATCAGCACCAGATTCCGGTAGACTACATCGCTGGCACAAGCATGGGTGGATTAATCGGCAGTCTGTATGCCGCCGGCCACAAAAGGGCGGTCCCCTTGCATTAAATGCCTTTGCAGAAATGAACTATTAGGGAAGCAGTTGTACCTGATGCTCTTCTGGGACCAGTTTCCGTAGGTGGTAGCGTCGGTGGCAGTTGGCGCGGGAAATGGTGGTTCGGGGTTGGGCGGATTTTTTGAGATGAAGCATTTGATATATACTTCAAGCACTAGTATTTATAGCAATTTTGGGGGTTTTAATGAAACGTGTGTTCCTTGCTTTGTGGCTTGCGGCATTGTTGCCAGCACAAAACACTTCCGGTTCCCTTTCCGGTACCGTTCAGGATTCAGCCGGTGCTATGATCGGCAATGCCAAGGTCACACTGACCGGCGAAAACAATGGGTTCGTTCGAACTGTCTCAACAAACAAAGAGGGGTTCTACAACTACCCCGATTTGACGCCGGCAACGTTCACACTGAAAGTGGAACACTCCGGGTTCAAATCTTTTTCAAGAACCGGAATTGCCATTGGTGCTGCTGACCGCCGCACCGAAAACGTTCAACTGTCTGTAGGACAACTCAGCGAATCAATCACGGTTACCGCAGAGGCCGTCACTGTCAACCTATCCAGCGGCGAGCGTTCCGGAACACTGACAGGTGAACAGTTGGATCAGATTGCACTTCGAGGCCGCGACATTTTCGACGCCATCAGTCTGATGGCCGGAGTGGTTGATACCACCGATGGCCGTGATGCTCCCGGACCAAACAGCATTAGCGGCATCCACATCATGGGCGGCCGCAACGATTCAAAAAATATGACGGTGAACGGTGCCACAAACTTAGACACAGGTTCCAACGGCAGCGTGCACAGCATGCCGTCCATGGATTCAGTAGCTGAAGTGAAAGTGCTGATATCTGGCTATTCGGCTGAAAATGGACGAAACCCTTCATCCATTGCAATTACGACTAAAGGCGGAGGGAAGCAATTTCATGGTTCGGCTGGCTGGTATCTTCGTAACACTGCCTTCAACGCCAACGACTTTTTCAACAACAGAGCGGGCCGAGACCGCACTCCTTACAAATACAACATTGGCGGGTATACGATTGGGGGACCCATAATCCTTCCCAAATTCAACCGCGATCGCAACAAGC
>JAYUSZ010000225.1:0-4201 GCA_043755435.1 Bryobacterales bacterium
TAAGCTTGACCGTGAACGTTCCAGTTACTCTCGCGTATTGGAAAACATTCACGAAACTCTGGGGAGATCAGCTGTGCCGATTCATTTGCCGATCGGCTCTGAACGTGACTTCAAAGGCGTTGTCGATCTGATCACGATGAAGGCCTATACTTACACGCCCGACGGAAATGGCCGCGGCACGGAATGCCCCATTCCGTCAGACATGCTGGAGGAAGCAAACGCCGCCCATGAAGTTCTTGTTGAGGCTGCGGCGGAGGGTGATGACAAACTGTTGGAAGAGTTCTTCGCCGAAGGTACCCTGCCGGCGGAGCACATCATTGATGGCATAAAGGAAGGGATTCACGACAAGCGGCTTGCTCCCGTTTTGTGCGCATCCGGCTTGCACAATATTGGAACGGATCTGATTTTGAACTTCATTGCGGAAATCTTTCCGTCACCGCTGGAACGTGGTCAAGTCAAAGGCCGCAAGATTTCAGATTCTGAGCACCCGGCTGCTTTCGTCTATAAGACCATGGCCGACCCTTTTGCAGGACGCCGACTTCACGCAACTCCCGGTGAGTTGCGGGAGTTGTTCTTTCGACAGTCGGTCAACTGCCGTTTTTTGAGTAAAGCATCTTCAGTGGAATTGGAGCCCGTCCCGGATCTCTCGACGATGTCAACTCCCCTTTTTCACAATGAATAATTACCGTGTGGTGAACACTGGATATTCGGCCACTTCCCCTTCGATGACTCGGGCCAGTAGGCGGGCTTGAACCTCCAATAGCCGACGGTAGCTTAGTTTGTAGTCGAACAATGGGTGCGTCACTAACTGATCGAACCGCATATCCATCGCCCTGAAGAAGCCTTTGCGGCCCGCAGGTTTCAGTGCGCAGGCACCGCCGGAATAAACGAAATCATCCAGAGTCACCATACCTGTATTGATTGCGGTGAGCACCGCCGAATCGGCAATCAAAGGCCGGAATGGCTCCATCAGATCAAGCGCCAATGCCGGCCGTCCGAAGCGCGGTTGATGGTAGAAGCCCAGCAGCGGATCAAACCCCACAGCGAAACAGGCGATCATCATTTCCTTGGTAAGGATGCTGTAAGCCAGGGATAGCAATGCGTTCACAGGGTCCTTCGGCGGACGGCGGTTGCGCCCATCGAAATCGAAACCAAACCGCGTGGGCGTCGAATGCGCGTCACCGTCTTCCTCCGCATTCTTCAACATGCCGTCAAAGTTCTGAAAATAATACCGGGCCGCCACACCTTCCACCCCCAGCAGCGATTCAAGTGCGGTGGCCTCGGTTGCTTGTTCGCCTAGAGCCTTCATCTGATCTAAAACAAGTTTCGGCGGTTCCAGATGGTTCCGCATCAACATGGTCCGCTGATTCCGGATCTTTCCCGCAACCAGCTTCCGCGCGAGATTCACGCAAAACTCCGGCCTATCGGCGAGCCGGAATTGCTTCTGGCGAAGAAAGATATTCTTCGTATTTAACCCCGATGCAATGCCGTAAAATCCTCCACCTTGCGAAAAATAGCAGACCGGAACCTCAGCCTCAAACAGAGCCTGCATAGTCTGCGTCGTCACCTGGATATTCCCCATTAAATTCAGTTGTGAAACGTCACGCAGCCGCACCTCCTGCACTACGGTGTCCTTATACACCCCTGCAACTTTCCGTCCCTCCTTGACTTGCAGCACCTCGCCAGACTTTCCAACTTTCAGACCCTGCGTGTTCACATACAGCGGAATACGAGGCGTTCTTGGGGCGATCAATCGCCGCACGCCCTCCGCCACTGCGGGCTTGCGCGGAGCACGTTCCTGAATGTAGCCAGTCCCGGCCATGTCAAACAATTCCAGCTGTCGGGAAGCGCCCGGCAGCAAGGCGTTGGTTTCATCGGGCAGGCAAATCCCCACCAGCGAACAGCGCGGACACTTCGGCGAATCTTCAAGCGGTGCTGGGATCGCCCCACTGGCCGCAAGGTCCCAGGCACCTTCAACCGCATTGCGAACTTCTTGTTGTTCGGCTATACCAACAACAATGCGAACCCGCTGTTTGGTGGCAGCGTAGTAAATCACCGCTTCGTCGCATTCGTATCCGTTTTCCCGCAGCAGCATCGCCTGCAGAACAACTTGAACGCGATCCGCGGGCCAGGCTGCTGGCATGCCCTGAAATTCGGTTGGGCCACCGCGTTTGTAATCAACTGGCGTAAGTTTTCCACCATCGGCTTCGGCCAAATCCAATTTAGCGATCACGCGAAAAGCTGCGCTGGAAAGAGTCAACGAACGCGTGTGGAACTGTTCGTCTGCAGCAAGTTCGGCCGCCACAGGCAGCGCATCCGCTGGACGATCCACTCTTTTGTGAACAGTTGCTCCTTCAATGGTATCGGCGGAATGCGCGAACAGCGCGTCCACCCATTCGTAGTAAAAGAGGCGAGGACAATAAACGAATTCATTCACCATGCGCGCGGGCAACAAGTCTGGCAACTTGGCTAGTTGATCGGGCATCTCCGGATTGGGATTCAAAACAGGAAGAGTGGACAAAGGACCTCCATATGTGATTTGGTCTGCTGCGCTCAGATCACCAAACACGGTTCATCAATGGGGGAATAGGGCTTTCCCATCGCAGCGATCATTCGATCTCCCCTGGCGCTGGCAGGCCCAAGGTTAACAAACAGTATCTGGTCCAATTTGGTGTTGATAATTTCGCGCAGATCGCCTTTCAATTCCGCCAAATCCTGCGGGGTTAGCGAGCATTCGAAGACAGATTCCTGCAAGTGATCTCCGTAGCCCCGAAGGGTTTGAAACACTTTGCGAATGCGGCGGGTCCCTCCGTCAGAACTAACGGCAATGTCATAGCAAACGATATAGCTGGTGCGCATTGTTCCTCCTGAAAGTTGAAATGTGCGTAGCGAAGTAGATTATTAGGCAGATTCACATTGGGTAAATCGGCGGATTTGTGCCGGCTTCAGTAGGGCTGAGATTTATTAATCTCAGAAATTCGAAATTGACTTGGGCTGCAGTGGAGCAGGCAGCAGGCTTCAATGGGGCTGAGGTCTTTCGATCTCAGAAATAAGTGCTGTAGCCTGCGCTTCAGGTGTCCGGTCTACCTGCCAAAGTCTTGCGAGTCTCGGTCCATTCCAAGGCGTTCGACCTCGGCCCGAAGCTGAGGTGTAATCTCAAATTCCGTTTTCAGCAGCGCCAATGTGAGCCACTCGGGAACATCGGGTGCCAAATACGTCAGCCTGCCCCCAAGGCTTTCCAGCGCAAGGCGTGGCTTCTTGCCAAATGCCGCGCTATCGAAGACTTCGACATCATCCAACGCCTTAAGAGCGGCGGAGAGATTTCCTAGGCTGGCATCGTAGATCTTGCGAAGTGTTGCAAACGAAGCGGCGTGCCCGCCACCTTCAGCCCGGGCAGCCACCCGCTCCAAGTGGGCTTCGAGGCTACCCATCGCAAGGTATTTCATCGCCACTGTAAAGCCGTTCTGCTTCGCGTCAGCGGCCTGGCGAAGAGTAATGTCTGTTCGTAATGTGGTCTCGAAAGCAAAGCTCTTCTTCGCGCGAATGTTCTCGCTTACGAATGCTTCGAACTCCGCATTGACTTGTGTCCGTACCGCAGGAGAAATCGCCCGGTACGAACCAGCATTCAACTCTGCTGCGCGGTCATCGGCGTTGAAAAACTCCACTCCAAAGCTGCTGGCCGGGAACGCGGTCGATTTACCTCCCCCAGGAGGGCCAGCTATGACGACCATGCGTAACATCAGCCGCCGAAGTCCGTTGTCGAATCCTCTCTCATGTCCATGGGAAGGTCTTTGTTCAGCCTGCGGCCTTGCGCATCAATGACTCCCATCAGTTGAAGACGGCTAACGGCATCCTTGATTCTCTTTTCGGCATCCTCAAGGTCGCGTTCTCGAACGCGGGCAACAAGTTCACGGTCGGCAAGATCCACATTGCCGAACGTCACACCATTTAGGTCTGCTGAACGATTTGGCCTGTTGTTCCCATTTAATGCCATATATCTTCGAGTCTACGACTTCTGTGAGTGCTTGTCACGGTCTAGTCTTGTCTGATGACGTTTCGACGTTTCAAGGTAGCGGGCTTCAATGGGGCTGAAACCTTTCGATCTCAGAAATGCGTCGTTTAGCGTCAGGCAGGCGGCGGAGGGCGGCGCGCTTCAATGGGGCTGATAAAACGCAGAGTTATATCTAACGTCGTCCTTTTA
>JAYUSZ010000226.1:0-10566 GCA_043755435.1 Bryobacterales bacterium
TAACAATTCCTTCGATTTCAACTACGGAGCCAACCAGTGGACTGCTTGCCCCGGATCCTTGCACAGCGCTGATTAATGTTTTGGCAGCACTGCATGCCAGGGCTGGACTTACCGTAAGGTTAATGTTGAAGTTCCCCGATCGCGGAATATTGTCCGTTACGGTGCAGGGAATCACGTAAGTTTGTGCCGCTGTACCGCCGGCAATAACCGCAGTCCCGGAGAATGTGTTGCCACTTACGGTCATCGATTTTGGATTACTATCACCGACGGCACTTAGGTTGCAGCTTACTGTAAAGGTGGCTGAGGTTGGATTTGTTCCAGGGATGATGGTTCCGGAAATATTGCTGGTGGTGCCTGCCAGGGCGGAAGTCGCAGTGCCGCTAGCCGATGGGTTGGTGGAAACGCCCCCGGTGGGGTTCGGGGTCAGGTTGAAGTCATCGACGGCCAAGCCGTCATCGGAACCAGTGACATTGATGTCAACCCAGCGGATGCAGAAGCTCTGGGCAATTGCAATAGTGAGGCCGGTTATGTCGGCAGTGACGACCAATCGGTTGGCGGCTAAGTTGCCATCCAGCGCACCGGCCGTTGCACTGGTAATTCGCGATGAAAAATTGAGGGCGGCGACGGCGGTGTAGGTGCCAACGGAAATGCTGGTTGCGCCAACGGAGTAGGCAAATTCCAAGCGATCAGGGCCATTCGATCCGCCATTGCGCCACTGCTCGCCTGTATAGGAAATGCCAAGGGTGGAGATGCTAACGCCGGTATTGTTGACGAAACAGGCACCGATTAAGGGAGTGAGGGAGCCACTGAGTAGCGTTCCAAAGGCGCGCTCGGTAGATGCGGCGGCACCGAAGCTGTAGGTATTGCCCGTGGTGCTACTGCCTGTGCCGGTCCCATAGGTAGTATCGGCATTCGTGCCGGTTTCACTCAACGCCCAACCGGTTGGCAAGGTAGAGGAAGTCCCCGTGTTTGCAAGAGTGTCAAAATTCTGGTTGTAGGTTACGCCAGGGGTAGTTAGGGAGACCTGAGCTTGGGCTGGGAAGGAAAGCAGGATAATTGTCGTGGAAACGGCTAGGAGATGAGTACGAATCAAGGGAAGCCTCCGTGTATTGGCCCCAAAGGGATTAGATCGTCTAAGGTTATTGCCTACGAAGGCATAGATCGTCTACTTAGATGGTACCAGTACTTTGTGCTTGGAAGATTACGATTTAGTGAAAAGGGGAATCGGCTAGGGCAGATGGCCCTAGCCGAAGAGTGAGATGGATTGAAACTAGCTTCGTCGCCTGAGGCTAAACAGGGAAAGGCCAACCGCCATGAGCATTACGGAAGAGGGCTCCGGAACGCTGCTGGTGGTGCCGTTCAAAATGAAAGGCAGATCCTGGTTGACGTCAGGGGCTGAACCGGGATTGCCTGCATCGAGGATATCTGCGTAAGTGCTTGTTCCGACAGTGAATTGGCGCGCGTTCCATCCTGCCTGTGTGCGTACTCCGGCAATCGTGACAGTAGGGGCAAACAACGTCCCGGCATCCGTCGCTGTGAAGTCAAAGTCAATCCAATACTCGCCGGCAGTTAAGTTTAACCCGGTTACATCGACTGTATTTTTGAAAATCGGACGCGTTGTGCCGACAGTTGTGCCAGGGGGCGGGGTGGTGGAATTGAACAATCGGTACATGTCGGCAAAGGTGGAAGAAAGCAACCGGTTCGTGGTGGTGTTACCAAAAATAACCGAACTGCCGACATCACCGGGCCTGCCATTCCAGACTTGGAAGGTGCCAGCGGAAAAAGGGCTTGTGGCGGCTGTGCTTCCAGTCTGGTAAGCGAATAGATCTATGGTTTGTATGTTCCAAGTTGCCCCAATCGGGATGGAGAAATTGTCCATCAGGCGGAATACTCCGGCCGTTACAGTGGATCCTGCGTTTGTGTTGGATACGGTAGGGCTGTCTGCTGCCACTTCACTCCAGGTGGTGCCGGCAGGGGCGGCGGTACCAGATGCGGAAGTTGCGCCAGTGGATAGGGGACCGTTGTCGAAGAGAACTGCTCCGATTGAGGCCACCGGGGTGACCGTAAGTAGAACTGCCGCAAGTAGGGCAGGTGAATAATCTTTAGTTATTTTCATCGTATTAGTACTGAAATCACCGAATTACTGGAAAACCTAGTACTTCTGAGAGATTGTGTCCATAGTAGCGAAGTCTGGTGCTTCGGCGACGGTAAGTTGCTTCAGTCATTTATCAAAACATATTCAATAAATTATGTTTTAATAGTTCGTGATCGTATTAAGCAAATTGATAGCTGGGGCATTTGGAATTGGCTTTCAACCTCGGAGTTAGTTGTCGGCCCGGGCACTGGAATTACAGTCTATTGTGGCCCCATTTAGTGAATCGTAAAGCACGGAGCGGTTTCATAAATGCAGAGAAGAGTATTGATAGCTGGTGCATCTGGCTCAGTTGGCTCGGAACTCTTGGAGTTGGCCGTCGGCTCCGGGCTTTGGATCCGTGCACTATCCCGCCGCCCGATCGTGAATTGTAAAGCCCAGGAGCAGTTAAGTGGAGATGCCTTGGAACCCACTGCCATCCGCGGCGTATGCGACGGAGTGGATGTGGTGGCTTCCTGCGTTGGTGCCAGTGTGGCTTTGGACTCACCTGAAAAACGGTCTTACCTGGAAGTGGACGTCGTGTCAAATCGTAACCTGATTGAAGAAGCCAAACGGGCCGGAATCAGGCGGTTTCTGTATATAGCAGCCTTTGTAAACCCAGGCTACCAGCATACGGCTTATGTTCGTGCTCACGAACAAGTGGTTGAGTTACTAAGATCTTCAGGTTTGAGTTACACCATCGTCCGACCGACAGGCATTTTTAGCGCACTGCACGACATTTTAAAGATGGCCCACTGGGGATTTGGAATCGTAATTGGATCAGGAGAGGCGAAAACGAATCCAGTTCACCAGAGGGATGTGGCGCGCATCTGTCTGGCCAATCTGTTTGAAGGTCCGGCGGAAATGGCTGTTGGTGGCCCAGAAGTGGTTTCCAGGCGTGGAATTGCGGAAGCAGCATTTCGGGCTCTCGATAAGAAAGGCCGGGTAATTTCGGTTCCTCCAGAAATGATGCGGTTTTCAGCGAGAATGATGGGGCCATTGAACCGGCGGAAGGCAGAGCTATTCGATTTTGCAAGTGCTGTAAGTGTTTCAGAAAGCATTGCGCCACAGTTAGGGTCGGCGAGGCTCGAAGATTATTTCAGAAATTTACTCAAGAAATCGCAGCCATGGACGATAAAGAACTAGCGATCTCAAGTACGATATTGAATGGGATTGGCTACTTAATTGCTGATCTCTAACTACCTATCGCTTTAGGCGATAGAAAATATTCAGGAGAACGGTCACGAAGTCGAATTTGAAAGGTAAATTGTTCCTTTTCTTGGCCAGTGCCATGGTTGCACTGTCAACCAAGCCGAGTCACGACAAGTGGGTACCCGTGGGCCCATTCGGTGGTTCTGTGGACTTTGTTACCATGCATCCGTTTGGGAAAACGCTACTGGCAGCCTCACTTCACGGCCGGGTATTCCGTTCTGAAGATGAAGGAAAGCATTGGTTGGCTCGTCCATTTCCAGCGGAACTGACGTCGAAAGTGCATGGCATCCTTTTTAATGATGCAGATGACCGGCATTATCTAATTGGCGTTTCGCACGACCATGCAAGTGGCAACGGGTTATATAAAACCAGTGATGATGGCGGCACTTGGGAGGTAATTCCTGAATTTCGCGGTAAATCCGTTTGGGCGTTGGCGGCAGCGGCAACAGATTCAAAGATCATTGCGGCAGGGGCTAGCGACGGCGTTTACTTGAGCAAGAACGGTGGGGCAAACTGGCATCGGATTTCAGCGGCTGCCAAAACTGATTTGCAGCCGGTTGTTTCCATAGCCTTCGATCCTTTGGATGCGAGGACGATTTTTGCGGGAACACCACATTTGCCTTGGCGCACTGAAGATGAGGGAGGCTCCTGGACTTCGATCCATGCGGGTATGATGGATGACTCCGACGTTTTTTCGCTCGCTCCTTCGCGTCAGCAAACAGGTAGGCTGTTTGCCAGTGCGTGCTCCGGCATTTATCGCAGCGAGGATCGCGGAGGACATTGGGTGAAGCTGCGCGGATCCAGAGATGCAAGTTTCCGCACCTACATAATTGTTCCAGATCCTTCCGATGTCCGCCGTGTTTACGCAGGTACCACGGGTGGATTGCAACGCTCCCTTGATGGAGGCATTTCCTGGGAGCGGATTCATGGGGGTGTTGTGAAATCTGTCACGGTAAGTTCCAATAATCCCATGCAACTGTTCGCCGCTACTTCCGATTCAGGATTGCTTCGCAGCGACGACGGGGGGAATAGTTTCAAGTCGATCAACGAAGGATTTGAAGGCAGTTCTGTGAATGCAGTGTTTTCAGCTGGAGGAGCGCTTTTCGTTTCCGGCAATGGAGGAGCCTCCGCAAGATACGGCACCACCGGTTGGGAAGCCATTCACCCAGGTGATGCAGGAATGTTTGCTTCAGGAAGCTCACCTTCACAAATTTTTAGCGCATCGGCGAGATCGCTTTGGATGAGTGCCGACGGAGGGGTTGGCTGGAAACAGATTCCTGCGCCAACGCAGCGGGGTGCCCTGACTGCGTTAGGTGTGGTTTTCAGTGCGGCCGACAAAACGAAGCTGTGGGTGGCGTCGAGCTATGGTGGCTTGTTTGAAGGAACTGCTGGAGCAACCACCTGGAAGCCGGTATTGGTGCCTGCGCTGGAGAATCAGGCGGTACGGACAATTGTCACATCACCAAAACTCGTGATTGTGGCATCTCGCAGGCGAGCATCTGTTTCGTCCGATCGAGGGGCCACGTGGACGCATCTTCCGTTGCCGGTTCCAGGGCTGGAATGGGAAGGATTTGCGGTTAATTCGCTGGATGATTCTATTTGTGCGGCCACTTCCCACGGCATTTTCCTCTATGAAAAGAATCAATGGGAGCCGACGCATGGGGCGGATTCTTCCACGGTTTCCGGAGTATTCTTTCATCCGCAAATTTCTAATTTGGCATTTGCCGCGCAGCAGTCTGCCGTTGTGTATTCTTCCGACGGTGGCCGTAATTGGCGCGCCCTGCAGCGGTCCGGCATTCCGGTATCTGCGCAGATCAAAAGCCTGACATTTCTCCCCAGCGAACCCGATCGTATGATTGCGCTCGTCGCACGACGTGGCGTTTACACAACCCTCATAGATCCAAAAGTTCTGAGACAACCGTCAACCAATTGAGAGACACATTCATGAAAATAAAACCAATATTGATAGCAACCCTGTTCACCCTTTCCTTATCCGCGCAATCCTCGTCCAAATCCGACGTCTCCAATTACTTAAAGAAATTGGAAGTTGGAATTTTCGGCGGGTTCAGCGGTTATTCGCTGCGAAATAGCAAATCTCCTTCCAACGCAATGGAACTGGAAGAAGGCGGCGTGGCCGGTTTCCGCCTGGGCGCCGCGCTTACCCGCCGTTGGAGCCTGGAAGGTGCCTACACCTATGGTGTAAACAACCTCTACTTAGCTCCGCAGGCAGGAAATCCAGCCCTTGTTCCAACGCGATCCGGCTTCGGATCACGCAACAATGGTTTTGCAGTCAACCCTGTTTGGCACTTCAGGGAAGCTGATCGGAGATTGCGGCCTTTCGTCACAGCTGGCGCTGGCGGGACTTGGTTCAGCCTTACCGACAAGGCTCGTGAGCGGTTTGGCCAACTGGGCCAATTGACCCTGTCGCCGCGCACGGAACCGGTCTTCAATTTAGGTGGCGGCGTTAAGTACGGCATTGGCCGTCGCGCCAATCTTCGTTTGGACGCAAGAAATGTCTGGGCAAAAAATCCGCACTTTGGCTTGCCGTCTGAACCCAGAGGCGCTGGCAGTTACTACATAGCACCAAAGGGTTGGCAGAACGGCATCCAACTGACGGGCGGCGTTGGCATGAACTTTGGGGGAGCAGATGCAACTCCGAAAGTATTGAACACAAGTTTGGTTGGTGACACGTCGACTATGACAATTGGCCAAACACGAGCATTCAAATTCAACGTGGACGCCCCAGCGAAGGCAGTTGTGAAAACAACTTGGACATTGAATGGCGCACCTCTTGAACAGGCCGGCGACACTTACACATTTGATTCAACAGGCCGGCCAGCAGGCGTTTACAAAATTTGTGCCACCGCTACTTCCAAAGGCCTGGTTACCAGCACCAGTTGCCAAGAAGTGACCGTGGTTGATCCCATAAAGCCGACCAACACATTGGCTGTTGCCCCAGAGCAACCGTCCATTCTGGAAGGTGCATCCACCAAAGTTACGGCCAAATCCGACTTACCTGCCAACGTTCCGGCCACTTACTCTTGGACAATCAACGGCCAGAAGCAATCGGAAACAGGGTCGACTCTAACTTTCGATTCCACAGGCAGGGCCCCTGGAATTTACGAAGTCTGCTCCACCGTTTCCGCACCTAACTACACAGACAAGAAGAGCTGCACTCAAATTGAAGTGAAGGGCTGTGGAAATCCGGCTGTATCGCTGAGTGCGGGCCCGGAGATCAACTCCGGTTCATCGGGAAAACTCACAGCTACTCCGCAAACTAACGCTTGCGGTTCGCCTGTAACTGTAACCTTGAAGGCCAGCGAGGGCAGCATTGCGCCTGACGGCACCTTCGATTCAACAGGCGTTGCGTTCGACAAAACGACTCCTGGAATTCAGCGCAAGACGGTGACCATCACCGCCAACGCAACGGATACCAAGGGTAGAACGGCATCGGCAACATCCACAGTTACAGTCAAGTTCATTCCTTCAGCGCAACGGTTGGATGACATTGTGTTTGCCGCAGGCAGTTCACGAGTCAACAATTGCGGCAAGCGACTTCTACTGGAAGTGCTGTCGGATAAGTTGAAGAACGATCCAAACGCTCAAGTGATCCTGATTGGTCATATGGACAAGAGCGAGAAAATCGTCGCACGACGCGGCCGTAAGGTTGTGGCAACTCCTGTGGATCGCCGACGCGTTCTGAATGTGGCCGCTGTCCTAAGCGCTGGCACAGGCATCTGCCCGTCAATGGATTTGAGCAGAGTGAAGGTTGGTTATGCCGGTACGGATGACACATCGGCTCCAATGCTCGATTTCTGTGGAACCAGCACTGTGGTTAAAGGCGGCAAACCTGACGCACGTATCGGCTATCGCCGAGTGGAAGTCTGGTTTGTTCCAGGAGGGGCGAACATGCCCGCTTCTTCCGTCACTATCCAAGACCCACCAGCTGCCGCCGTCAAAGCGCTCGGCTGCCCTCGTTAATTAGTTGGTTAGTTAGTTAGTCCTGAAGATAGCCGGTCTCCCTTACTGGGGGGCCGGCTCTTTTTTCATCAACCTTCTGCAACAAGCTCAAAAAGCGTTCCACGTCCGAAGTAACCTTCAGGATCGAACCGGCGCTTCACTGCTTTCATGGCCTCAATGTGTTCTGCCGAATATTGAATCGGTAAGAATTTAGCCTTCTTCTTTCCAAGACCATGTTCTGCTGCAACGGAACCGCCAAGCGACGCTGCTTTGCGGGCGAAGATGGTTAGTGCCGCCGTCCCTGCATCAAATTCCGCTTGCGTTGCTGGAAGCATGTTCACGTGGGGATGAGCATCACCAACATGCCCGAAAATGCAATAGTGGCCTGGCATGATTCGATCCATGTGTTGGCGATAGAACCTAAGCATTTCACGGTTTTTTTCAATGGGCACGGAGAAATCGGTACCTAGCGAGGGGAAGCCATTCTTTGCTGTAATGGCTAGCGACATTTCCGGCAGAGCGTGCCGAAACTTACGGAACTTTTCACGGTCCACGTCGGAAGATCCGAACCAGCTTTTGTCTTCGAATGCGCCGGTATCTGTTAGGCGGGCTGACCAGGAATCGATGTCGGCATCGGAATCTACAATTTGCTCGATGATTAAAGCTGCTTTAGCGTTTGTGGGTACGTCGGGATAACGCTGCTCAATCATGCGCAGGGCAGGATCGTCGACATACTCAAGCATTCGCAAACCAGTGACAGTACGCCAATCATCGAGTGCGTCTAGCGCAGCGTCATCGGAAGGGAAAAAAATGATGCCGTTGAGAAGTGATTTGGGATTTGGAAGCAATCGTAAATCAGCTTCAAGGACAATTCCCAGCGTTCCTTCGGCACCGGTGATCAAATCGATCCAATCCATTCCGGGACGAAGCGGATAACCACAGGAGTGCTTCCGTGCAATTGGAAGGGGGATGGTTGGAACCTCGAAGTTGATGGCATCGCCGCGGCGGACATTCAGGACCTCGCCAGATGGTAGAACAAAGCGAATGCCTTCTACCCAACGGCGTGTTGCACCGTACATGAAACTGCGCGAACCGCTGGAATTGCAGGCAATAGTGCCACCTAGAAATGCCATGGTCTCTGTTGGATCGGGAGGATAAAATTGCCCGGTGGGTTTGGCCGCTGCCTGGAGTTCGTGCAGTGTGATACCGGCCCCGGCCGTTGCCATGCCCGAGCCAATTTCCAGCTTGCGAAATTTTTCCATGGAAATGAGCCAACCGCCATTGGGGACGCGTCCGCCGGTAAGTCCGCTGCCTCCGCCTGCAATAGTGATGGGTGCGCCTATTTTGCGGGCCTCGGCTAGCATTGAAAGCAGTTCTGATTCGTCTTTAGGGATACAGATCCTGTCGGCATGGCCTTTGGCACCGCTCGCGTCTTCTAGATATCCCCAGCTCATGTATATCGTTATACCAAACCGAACATGCATCCAACGCGAATATACTATCAGCATGGCTTGTAAGTTACGTTTTTGGAGTTTTTGGCTTTGCGTGACACTTGGTGTTCGCGCTGAGACCTTCGTTGACGTCATGCCGATCTTCCGCGCAAAGTGCCTTGGATGCCACAGCGAGAAAGTACGCAAAGGTGGACTATCGTTGGAATCACGTGAAGCGATTCTGCACGGCGGAAAATCAGGCAGCGCGATTGTACCTGGTAAGCCAGTGGATAGCCTGATTCTTACTATGGTCTCCACTGCAATGATGCCTATTGGCGGCGCGAAGCTTTCGGAAACAGAAATCAAAAGCATTCGAAGTTGGATTGAACTGGAGGATCAGAAAGCACCCGTTGCAGAGCGCGATGTTACTGCGATTCTAAGCGCCAAATGCTGGGTGTGCCATGG
The DNA here is from genome assembly GCA_043755435.1 of Bryobacterales bacterium. Classification (GTDB taxonomy): domain Bacteria; phylum Acidobacteriota; class Terriglobia; order Bryobacterales; family Bryobacteraceae; genus JANXSF01. The sequence continues at coordinate 9,199 of JAYUSZ010000226.1, forward strand.
CCGGCGCGAAACGATGGGTGGACTGGATTTGCGAACTCACGATTCCATGTTGCGTGGCGGAAAGTCCGGGCCTGCTTTTGTCAGTGGCAAGCCTGAAGAGAGCCTGTTGGTTAAGCGGATTGCCAAGCAGGAGATGCCACCGCCGAAATTGCAGGAGCAATATTCTGTTCGCGGATTGACGGACGATGAGTTGACGAAAGTGCGTCAGTGGATCACCGACGGCGCACCACCTGAAACCGAACGCGCTGGTGAAGTGAGTGTTGCCACCGATACTGCGATTCAGCCGAAGGATCGTAATTTTTGGGCCTTTCGCGCTCCTATGCGTTCAGCCACGAAGGAGTCGATTGATGGGTTGTACGCAAAGCAGAAACCGATACTGCCGGCGGCCAAAGATCTGACACTTTTACGGCGGGCTTACTTCGATTTGATTGGTCTGCCTCCTACGCCAGAAGAGATCACTGCCTTTCAGGAGAATCCAGACCCTGAGCGATACGAAAAACTTGTGGACCGATTGCTGGCTTCGCCGCGGTATGGGGAACGATGGGGTCGTCACTGGTTGGATGCGGTGGGTTATGTGGATAGCGAAGGGGGCAATAGTGGAGACCAGAATCGACCGCATGCTTACCGGTATCGGGATTACGTCATTCGTGCATTCAACGAAAACAAGCCGTATGATCGCTTCTTGACAGAGCAACTTGCGGGCGATGAGTTATTCGATTACCGCGCAGTGAAACGTTTATCGTCTGAGCAGATGGAGTTATTGGCCGCAACTGGCTTCTGGCGCACGGCTCCCGACGCAACTTACAGCACAGAACAAAATTTCATACCGGAGAGGATGGATGTAATCGCCGGGCAAATTGAAGTGTTGGGTTCGGCGGTGATGGGGCTTTCGGTTGGCTGTGCGCGTTGTCATGATCATAAGTACGACCCTATCCCAACACGGGATTACTACCGGCTGGTTTCCATTTTGACGCCGGCGTATGATCCATATCACTGGTTACCTCCGGTGTTCCCTTGTGGGGGCGTGGGGGCAAAGTGCGACGAAAAGTCTTCCCGCTATATATTGACGGAAGGTACTTTGGACTGGGAAGAGGTGCAGGTATTCAATGCGCCGATTGAACAACGCGTCAAAGAGATGCAGAAGCAAATCGAAGACATCACGAAACCTTATCGTGAGCGTTACTTGGCTGAAAAGAATGTCAAAGAAGCGAAGGTTGCGGAAATTGAGGCCGCCTATGATACTTTCAGGCGGCAGAAGGCAGCTATCGAAGAACAATTAAAAAAAGAGAAAGAGAAACTAAAACCTCTACCTTTGATCCGCGCTTTATTCGATCTTGGACCGGACCCACCACCTACTCGAATTCTATT
>JAYUSZ010000227.1:0-28530 GCA_043755435.1 Bryobacterales bacterium
CCAAAAACGGCACTTAGATGCCTCGAGAATCTGGGTATCGCGAGCCAAACGGGGACACTCGTGCCTGGCACGAGCCACGACAATTCACATAAAATCAAACAGTTGCCCTGAGCGAGCTGCCTGACTCGGGAGTCCCCATTTGGCGGCCTTTTTCAAGCACTTCAGTCTCACCCTTCGGGTGATTCTATTTCACTATTCTTGTAACCGCAAGTCCATGTTTTTTGAACTATTTAGTCGCATTTTTCTCAACTCAACTGCCGTTTTTGGGTTTAAGCGTTGATCATGATGAAGACTGCCCTGATTGCATTCAAGAGTGCTTTTGCACTCTTGAATGCAGGTGAACAATCCGTCGCCTAAGTGGGCAACAGTCTATCGCGAAGCACCGTATTTAACAAAGTCAACAACACTTCTTTAACTGTCAACTTCGCTGAACGGAGCTACACGGCCCAGGCATTATCCTCTGCGAACTTCTCGCTGGCCCACATCAATTCCAACTTGATGGCAGTCACCAAGGCATCCCAACTGGCTTCAATGATATTGTCAGAAACACCCACCGTTGACCAGTTTTCCTTGCCGTCAGTCCATTCCACATGAACCCGCACTTTGGCAGCAGTCCCAACATCGGCGGAGTTCAACACGCGCACCTTATAATCCACCAACCTCACTTCGTGGATTACCGGATAGGCGTGCCCCAGGCTGGTGCGGAGGCATTGTGCCAAGGCGTCGAACGGTCCGTGCCCTAACGACACTTCGGTGTGTTCGCCGTCCTTGGTTCGCAGATGAACCATGGCGGTGGTTCTGGAATCCGATTCGCCGGATTTCATGGTGCTGACGTTGAAGCCGATCAGTTCAAAGAATTCCTGCTTCGGGTGCAGTGCTTCTAAAATCAGTAGCTCAAAATTTCCTTCGGCCGATTCCAGTTCGTAACCGGCATGCTCCAGATCTTTGATGCGAGCAAGCAACTGGCGAGTGGATTCGTCGCTTAACTTTTTGTCCAAACCGCGGCGCTTCAATTCGTAGTTGATGTTGGCTTTGCCGCTTAAATCACTGACCAGCACGCGCTGCTTGTTACCGATTTTTTCCGGCTGAGTGTGTTCGTAAGTCGCCGGGTCCTTCATGATGGCAGCAACGTGCACGCCACCCTTATGAGCGAAGGCACTCTTGCCTACATAGGGCTGGCCGCGCAGCACTGGCAAATTGGCACGCTCGGCGATAAATTTTGAGAGTGCCGTTAGTTGTCGCAAGCCGTCAGGACCAATAGTCTGGTGACCCATCTTGATTTCAAGATTGGCAATGATGGAAATGATATTCGCATTGCCGCAACGTTCGCCATAGCCGTTCACACAGCCTTGCACATGCGTTGCACCTTCTTCCACTGCAGCCAGAGCGTTGGCCACAGCCACGTCGGAATCGTTGTGCGAATGGATGCCGATTACGCCACCGAAGCGATTGCGAATATCAGCAACGATTTCGCGCAAAAGATGGGGCAACGTTCCGCCATTGGTGTCGCACAGACAAAGTACGTCGGCACCGGCCACCTTCGCTGCTTCCAGGGTCTTTAAGGCATAGTCCTGGTTGTTGATGTAGCCGTCGAAGAAATGCTCAGCGTCGTAAACCAGTTCCTTACCTTGCGCCTTCAAGTACCCGACGGTATTGTTGATGATCTTCAAGTTCTCTTCAAGCGTGATGCCCAAAGCCCGGGTGACGTGGAAATCCCAGGTCTTGCCGAAAATGGAAATGGCCGGAGTTCCGGCGTTCGCCAACTCTTGCGTGTTGGTGTCGGTCTCCACCGTGTTTCGCGCGAAATGGGTTGATCCAAAGGCGCACAATTTGGCGTTCTTCAGCTTCAGTTCGCTCTTGGCGCGAGCAAAGAATTCTTTATCTTTGGGATTGGACCCGGGCCAGCCGCCCTCGATATAGTCGATCCCAATGTCATCCAGTTTTTGGGCAATAATCAGCTTGTCCTCCACTGAGAAAGAAACTGCTTCGCCTTGTGTACCGTCGCGAAGCGTCGTATCGAAAGTAAATATACGCATCTGATTTATTGCCTCCTTTTTGGAATTTGATGTTCAAGCTTTCCCTTCATCCTGCAGAACCTCCGACCTTTGTTGGGACAAATCTGTGGTTGAAAGTCCGCTCCCTGGCGGTCACGGCTCGGTAAAATACTGATTATACAGAGCCGTGACCGCCAGGGAGCGGTTTTCCAAAGGTCTGGTACGGCTTCGTTCCAACACTTGCTAACTTAGCTTGCTGACTTAAGCCTGCGGAATTCCGGCTTCCTTCTTCTTCTTCAGGAACGGCATCATTTCCCGCAGTTCCTTACCGATTGTTTCAATCGGCTGGCTCTGCTGTGCTTCCCGCATGGCCAGGAACTTCTTCCTGCCTCCACTGCGATTCTCTTCCATCCACTTGTTGGCGAATTCGCCAGATTGGATTTCGGCAAGAATCTTCTTCATCTCCGCACGGGTCTGTTCCGTGATTACGCGAGGTCCACTGATATAGTCGCCCCATTCTGCTGTATCGGAAACGGAATAACGCATGTAGCTTAGGCCGCCTTCATAGATCAGGTCGACAATCAGCTTTAATTCATGCAGACACTCGAAGTAAGCGATTTCAGGAGCATAACCGGCTTCCACCAATGTGGTGAAACCAGCACGGATCAACTCCGCAGCGCCGCCGCAAAGTACTGCCTGTTCGCCGAACAGATCGCTTTCGGTCTCTTCGCGGAAAGAGGTCTCAATACAACCAGCCTTCAAGCATCCCAAACCCTTGCCGTATGCAAGAGCATTTTCAAGGGCCTTGCCTGTAGCATTCTGATGAATGGCAACAAGACAAGGAACACCAACGCCTTCGGTATACAGTTCACGCACGCGATGGCCAGGGGCCTTAGGGGCAATCATGGAAACGTCAACGTCAGCGGGGGGCTTGATGAATCCGAAGTGAATGTTGAAGCCATGGGCAAACATCAAGGTCTTCCCCGCAGTCAGGCCGGGGGCGATTTCCGCGTTATAGACGTCGGCTTGAATGTGGTCCGAAAGCAGAATCATGATCACATCAGCAGCCTTTGCTGCTTCGGCGACAGTCATCACTTTCAGGCCTGCAGCCTCAGCTTTGGCCCAGCTCTTTGAACCCTTGTAGAGACCTACAATGGAATTCAAACCGGAATCGCGCAGATTCAAAGCATGCGCATGCCCTTGGCTTCCATAGCCGATAATGGCAATTGTCTTGCCTTCCAGGCGCGCTAAGTCGCCGTCTTTTTCGTAGTAACGGTTAGGCATTAACCAACTTTCTCCTCAACTTTTTCTTGCGCACCTTTTGTGACCGGTGGCGACAAACGTAACTTCTTTGCTTCAAGCGACAGCGTCACAGCTCCGGAGCGTGTAATTTCAATTTCTCCGTAACTGCGCATAATGTCAGCAAACTCATCCAGCTTTTCCGTCTCTCCGGTTGCCTCTAAAGCGAACCCTTCAACGGAGCTATCTACCACTCTGGCACCGAAAATTTCGGCTTCTTTCAAGATGGAAGTACGCGACTCTTGCGGAGCTCGCACGCGCATCAAAACCATTTCCCGTGTCACTGACGGACCTTCTGAAAGGTCAGTAGCTTGCAGTACATTGATCAGCTTGTTCATCTGCTTGATCACTTGACGCCGCATGTTCATTTCAACGTCGACAGTGATTGTCATCCGAGACAAAGTTGTATCCAGGGTCTTTGCCACTGTAAGGCTGTCGATGTTCCAGCCGCGGGCACTAATCAACCCGACAATCCGCATCAACGAACCGGGCTTGTTTTCAACTAATAATGATATAACTTGCTGCATGATTTCCTCGCCGCTGTGCCGTCAAAAGACTAGCGCGGCACCTCCACAGGCTTGGGGGGACCCAACACCATTTCATTGATTGCGCCGCCGGCAGGAACCATTGGATAAACGTTTTCTTCGGGCGATACTTTCACGTTCAAAAGATATGGACCGGGTTCGGCCACAGCCATTTCGAGGGCCGCTCTCAATTCCGAAGGATGAGACACGGTGGAACCCTTGAAGCCATAAGCAGCGGCAAGGTGGACCGGATCAGGGAAGCCATCGAGGGTTACCTGGCTGAGACGATTGTTATAGAACAACTGCTGCCATTGGCGAACCATTCCCAAGTAGCCATTGTTCATGCAAATGATTTTGATGGGCAAACCTTGGTTAACAATGGTGGCCAATTCAGGCAGGGACATTTGGAATCCGCCGTCCCCGACGATGCAAAATACCAACTGATCCGGACAGCCCATTTGAGCGCCAACTGCGGCGGGCAAGCCGAATCCCATGGATCCTAAGCCGCCAGAGGTGAGCCAAAGGCGCGGTTTATTGAAGCTGATATGCTGTGCAGCCCACATCTGATGTTGACCCACGTCCGTTGCAACAATGGCTTCGCCTTTTGAAATTCGTTCAATTTCCGCCATCAAGTGCTGCGGCTTGATTTCCGTTGTGGAGAAGCTGGGTTCCAACGGATGCTCAGCCTTCCATTCCCGAACCTGCTTCCACCAGGCACGAAGGCCGGGACGGTCGAGCGAGGCGGGGTTCATTTCACGCAGAACAACATTCAGCTTCTGAAGAACCCGCTTGACGTCACCAACAATTGGCAGGTCGGCATTGCGGTTCTTGCTGATTTCCGAAGGATCAATGTCAACGTGGATCACTTTGGCATGGGGGGCAAAGGCTTTCAATCGACCGGTTACGCGATCGTCAAAACGAACACCCAATGCGATGATCAGATCGGTATTGTACATGCCCATGTTGGCCGCGTAGGAACCGTGCATTCCAGGCATAGAAATGTAGTTTGGATGATTCCCAGGTAGAGCACCGATGCCCATCAAAGTGCAAACCGTTGGGGAATCGATCAATTCCACCAATTCGCGAAGTTCGGCACTGGCTTCGGAGTGAATTACACCACCGCCGGCATAAACCATGGGACGTTCCGCTTCCAGCATCATTTGAGCTGCTCGGCGGATTTGACCAGTGTGGCCTTCCGTGTAGACCTTGTATCCCGGCAAATGGATGGAGGTCACGGGGTTGTACTGCATGTTCCCCTGAAAAACGTCTTTGGTGATATCGACAAGCACCGGACCAGGTCTGCCGGAGGAAGCAATGTAGAATGCTTCGTGAATGGCCTGAGGCAGATCAGCAATGTTCTTAATCAAAAAGTTATGCTTTGTTGCCGAACGAGTGATGCCGAAAGTGTCGGCTTCCTGGAAGGCATCGGTGCCGATTAACGTGCTGGTGACCTGTCCGGTAAGGGCGACAATCGGGATGGAATCAAGCAGGGCGTCTACCAAACCTGTTGTAAGGTTGGTTGCACCTGGACCTGAAGTGGCGCAGCATACGCCCGTCTTACCGGTTGCCCGGACGTAGCCTTGCGCGGCGAAAGCAGCATTTTGTTCGTGGCGTACCAGCACATGCCGGATCGGGTGATCATACATGGCGTCATAAAAGGGGATGGTTACACCACCCGGGTATCCATAAATGGTGTCGACGCCTTCGCGCACCAAGCATTCGAGGAGGATTTTTGATCCACTCATCAGGTTCGACATAGTTGTCACTGACCTCTTGAGATAAATTTTACGTTTCTAGCTGCTATATAGCAGAAAAGGCCACCGGCTGGGCTTGTAACCCCCGCCAGTGGCCTTTCCGGATTCCAACCGGTAAGCCCATCAGGCGGGGTAGCCTACTACGGTGACCCCTACGATGGAAATAATAATTACGGGCAATACAGGCAAGGACACCAAACCCTTGGTAAAGGGGCTCACAGCGAACTGGAGGCAGGTGTTTTCCACATCTTGATGGTAGCTTACAAGCGGAGTAAATGCAAGAGTGGATGTGTATTATAAATACTAATGGTCCTATTTTGGGTACTGGTGATGTGAGTTGGTATGAAAGCTGACTATCAACCGAATCATAATGCATAAGTTCATACATTAACCCAGACCATTGACTATCCACAGTCTTATTTGGTCTGGTTCTGGATCTTCGCTAAATCCTACTCAGTGTGAGTCATCGTTCGTGACGTAAACATTAGATTGACTCCCAGTTTAGCTTCGTTTCATCAGGGTAGTTTTCCCATTTTGGGTTAAGCTTCGATTCAACAGGCCTATTTTCTATCTTGTTAGCTTCGCTTCAACAGGTCATTTTGATATTCCTCCATGCGGGATTTATCTTGTTGAAGAATGCTGTTTACAAAAAGCAGTCTTCGACGAAGATAAGTGCAGACTGTCATGATGCAACCAGCATAGCAGACCGGTTTGCGAGTGATACTGCTAAGTATTTTAGAATCATAGAAAATCCAGTTGTGATTAGCCCAACGGTGCTTTTGGCTTCAAAAACGTTCCATATCTCACTAGACTTACAATTGCATACTGAAAGGTCCCGGAGGGGGGCCAGCATTGTCCAAAAGATTGAAGCTTTGAACTTTAGTGCCCCTTGCGGTTTTCGTTGATAACAAAGGGTTGGGTTACTACTCCTCCACACTTTTACCGGGGTCGACGCACGACAGACTGATTTTCTTGAGCTCGGAATGAACGATTTTCTGTAACCGGAATCCGTAACTCTTGCGAACTTTTCTTAACCATGCAAGACTACCAAATCAGTTTCAAAGCTAATTGCACGTTGCGTGGTTCGCCAAATCCAATTCCCGGCGAACCACCACCATTGCGGGTGTTGGAAATTAGTCCGAAGGATGCTGGGGCATTCAAATTACCCCCGGGATTGGCATAGTTCGCCCGGTTAAAGAGGTTGAAGATCTCCACGCGGAACTGGGCCTTGAGTCGTTCGGTGATAAGCGTTTCCTTGAAGACTGAAAAATCCACAGCACCGAAGCCGGGGCCGCGGAGTGCATTGCGTCCAATGTTTCCGAATGTCCCGGTTGTAGCGGCGGCGAACGCCCGGGGATTGAACCACGGCACGACCGCGAATGGATTGGCTCGATCGGGAACACCGGATCTCCAGTCCCCCACTACATCCACGCGATCCCGAGTGTCATTGGTGCCGCTACGGTTGGTGCCGGAAATCAGATCGATTGGCTCGCCGGTATTGACGGTGAAGAGCGAGTTCAGTTGCCAGCCCCTGGCGAGGCGCGGCCAGCGGGAGCCAAGCGCCGGCACGTCGTAGATAGCGAACGCCGTGAAGATGTGGCGGTTGTCGAAGGCCGAGGGACCATAGTCGCGGCGTAGGTTGAAGCTATTGGACGGAACCGTATCACGCACGGCCGAACCGTTGTCCAGCGACTTGGCGAAGGTGTAGTTGGCGTTGAGCGTGACATTGTTCCAACGCGTGGTGCGCAGCGAGGCCTGTAGCGAGTTGTAATTCGAATTGCCGATCGACTCCTGAATGTTGATGGCCGCGAGCGCCGGGTACTGACTGATCAAGAGGCGCTGCCCGTTCACCACCGGATTGATGCTGCGCAGCAGTGGCAGCTTCGTGCCGTGGGAGCCCACATAGCCGATCTGCGCCAGGGTCTTAGAATTGATCTGATGCTGCACATTCAGGTTGAAGTTCTGAACGTACGGCATATGGAAATCCTTGCTCACGCCAAAAGCGCCGACGTTCCGCAGCGTGACATTGGCCGGGAAGACCGGCTGGCCCGGCACAAGATTCACGCCCGACGCCGTCACCGTGTAGACCGGATCGGCGCCCGTCGGATTGGCATGGATCCCGGCCGCCCCGCCGTTGGGTAGGCCCGTATTGGCGGCGAGGGAATTGTTGGCTGGTACGTCGTAGAAGATGCCGTAGCTTCCACGAATGGCGGTTTTCGCAGCGGCGCGGTAGGCGAAGCCCACGCGCGGCGCGAAGTTGTTCCAGTCCTTCCGCCACAGGTCCACGCCGTTCTTGCCCACGCTCTCAAAGCCCTTGGCCACAGAGAAGGAACTGATGGTTCCACGCGTATCGGCCAAAGGACCCAGATAACTCCAACGCACGCCGAAGTTGAGGTTCAACTTGGAATTCACCTGCCAGTTGTCATGCACCCACCAGTCGACGGTGTTCTGGTTGTAGTCGCGCTGCAGTTGCCCGCGCACAATAAGGGCGCCGTTATTGTTGGTCGGCGTGCCGGCCAGGAAATCCGATAGAGCCCGCAAAGGCGCGGCTACCGACGCATCGGCGGCCCACGGTCCGCGTGTGCCATCGAAGCTGAAGAGACCGCGCTGGTTGGTGAGGAAGAACACGTCGAAATGCGAGCGCCGGTATTCCCCGCCGAACTTCCACGCGTGCCGGCCCGCGAGGTAGCTCAGATTGTTGGTGATGTGCCCCGTGGTATCGATCCGGCCCGTCGACCCCGACGGCCGGCCGACACTCGCGAAATTGGCGATACTTAGTTGCGGCGCCCCTCTCAGCGCACCGTCCTGCGGCACACCCGTGTTCAGCCCGGCCGCCAGCGGGTTGTAGCTCAACTCCAGTTCGTTTACGGCGAATGTGTAGGTGCTCACGCCCAATGTCAACTGGTTGACGAGCCTCGGCGAGAACGTGGAATTCAGATTGATCCCAACGTTGTGTATGTGGGTGACAGATGCCGTAAAGAACTCGGGATAGGGGCTGGTGGCAATGGCAATCGCCTTGCCCATGGCGCCGATATAGCGAGCCGATAGATTGTGCTGCGGCGAGAAGGCATAATCCAGCTTGAGCAGGCCGTTGTAATTCGCCCGCGTGGTACGGTCGTCGGCGACGAGGTTGTTGGCGGTGGCGGGCAGGCTGTTGTAGCGCCCGGGCCAGAACGAGAGCAGATTCGCCGACACGGGATTCACCGGAATGGCGTATCGCTCCAGCACGCTCCGTGCGTTGTTCAACCACGCGGTGGAAGGATGGGTAGCGCGCAGCGAGAGCCCCGCGTAGGAGTCATAGATTTCCGTGGCGGCAAAATAGAAGAGTTTGTTCTTCAGCAGGGCGCCACCGGCAGTGGCGCCGCCCTGGTTGGTGCGAATCACTCGCTTCTTCGAATTGGCAGGATCCTGAAATGGTGAATACGCCGCAAAATACTCGTTGCGGTTGAAGAAGTGTGCGGACCCATGAAACTGGTTGGCGCCGGACTTGAGTACCACGCTGACGTTGGAGCCACTGTTGCGTCCGAAGTCGGCGGGGGCATTGGTCACCATCGCGAACTGGTCAATGGCGTCGATGGGGAGCAGCGTCTCCGACGCGCCGCTGATGGACGGCGTATTGCCAAACGCATCGTTGTTATCGGCACCGTCGATCTGGAAGTTATTGGCGAAGTTGCGGGATCCATTCACTGTCGCTGGTATCGACGCCGATACACCGGGGCTCAGCTTCAACATCTGCAGAAAGTTGCGGCCATTCATCGGCATGTCCTGCACCTGTCGGCGGCCCACCACCGATGCGAGGATCGAAGATGTGGTTTCGAGTGTCGCCGCCGAAGCCGCCACCTCCACCAGGGTGGCTTGCTGGGCGATCTCCAGCTTGGCTTGGATGTTGGTAGTGCGGGCGACGGCCACGTCCACATTGGTCATCCGCTGCGCTTGGAACAGCGTTTTCTTAAATGTCAGCGAGTACCCGCCAAGAGGCAGGTTCGGGAATAGGAAGTCACCGAATTCACTAGAAAAGGTTTCGAATGCAAACCCCGTATCCTGGTGAAGCGCATGCACTGCTACCTTGCCGATGGCGGCGTTCGATGAATCCACTACCGATCCGGAGATGGCTCCGTTGAAGGTCTGGGCCGGTAGCAGCAAAGGGATGAAAGCCGTCAACGCACATAGCGCCATTCGTCTAGTTATCCAGGTCATCATAATCAGTTCCTCACACATTAAGTAGCGTGACGCGTTGGGAAAGTCCGCTAAATAACCTTGGAATCAACGGATTCGAGTTTTAACGCGCCGTTCGCTCATGGACCAGTATTCACTTTATCGTGCTCATTTCATAGGGACATTAGCAGAACGCCGCTAATGACCGCATCCTTAATTGGTGGTGGACGTAGGCTCGGTCCCCAATGTAGAATCAAGAACCATGGCGAGCCCCAGCCCAACTTCGCAGCCGGAACAGGGCCGACTTTTTTCCTGGAAGCAAATCGCCGGATATCTCGAAAGGAGTGAGCGCACAGTCCGCCGTTGGGAACAAACCGAAGGCTTGCCCGTTCACAAACACCAGCATCTTCTTCGACCATCGGTTTGGGCATACCAACATGAGTTGGACGAGTGGCTCGAGGGGCGACAGGTTCGTCTCGCACCGCTGGTAGAAGTCCTAACGCCGGACCTACCCCAGAACCGGATTCCTCGGATGGCGCTTGGGAGCGTGATTTTGGTAGTGACCGCTATGGCCGGATGGCAGGTATTCAAACCCACTTCTACCCCGCCTTCTGCCCCAGTTCCTTTTACTTCGCTTCCCGGCACGGAGTATGGCGCTTCGTTTTCGCCAGATGGTAAGCAAGTGGTTTTCTACTGGGGGCATCCGGACCCCTCGAAAGCTGGAATCTACATCAAGTCGCTACATTCACCGGCGGAGAAGGTAACCCCTCTGGTGGTGGGGCCAGATTTTAACTTTAGTCCGCATTGGTCGCCCGACGGCAAGAGCATCGCGTTTCTCCGGCGAACGCCGAACGACGAAACCTGGCTGCATGCAATCGCCTCGTCGGGTGGGCTGGATCGGCGGATCGTACGACTGTCCTCTTTTCGGCGGTCGTTCGCCCATACTCAATCGATGAGTTGGGGTCCAGACAATGCATGGCTTATGGCGCAGTCCGCCGAACGGACGGAGCGGTCTATTCTAAGGATTTCGCTGAATGGGGAGGTCCAGGTGGTTGCCCGGACGGACGGTCAGATGTTCTCGCCCAGCGTGGCGCCGGATGGACGGTCATTGGTTTTCATACGCCGTTCGGGAGCCGCTCGAACCGGAAATTCCGACGTCCTATTGCAAAAGTTGAGCCAGGATGGGCTCCCGGCAGGAGAGCCAGAATTGATCTATAAAACACCTGGAGGTACTCGTGGGATCGCATGGACGCCTGGCGGGAAGGAACTGCTCATCTGCACGGACGCACCCGGCACGGGATGGCAACTACTACGCGTGCCACTCAATGGGAAGGGGGTGACCAGGGTGGGTGAAAGAGACTGCACCAGCGTCAGCGTCTCTCATCCGGATTCCAACGGAAAGGCGCTGCTGCTCTACGGCGTCAGCAGCGAAGCGGGAAACACCCGGATGATGCAGGCGCGGCTGGACTCGTTGGAAAACGCCACACCTTTCGCCCCTTCGAGCCGGTCCGACGCTTACCCCAGTTTCTCGCCGGACGGCGAGTCCGTTGCGTTCGTTTCCGGCCGTAGCGGGGCACAGGAGGTTTGGTTAGTACGGTCGGATGGTAGTGAAGCAACCCGCGTCACGGAGAATGCGAAAGCGAATGGAAAACTGGATTGGTCACCTGATGGAAAGTTCCTGGTGTACGAATCAGGAAAGTACACGCCTTCGGCGGCCGAGATCTCGCCCGCAGCGGGCGGCCCTTCCAGCCGGATCGCAGCGGGCAACCAGCTTGCGACGTATCCGGTTTGGTCGCGCGACGGGAAATACGTCTATTACTCCTCGGGACTACAACTCTTTCGGAGTTTGCCGGATGGCCGCGAGCCGCTGATGCTGATCGATGGACAGAGTTTCGTACCTGCCGGCGAGAGTCCGGATAGCAAGCATTTATACTTCCGGTCGATTTCAGTTCTCAATCAGCTATTCCGGATTCCCCGGGACGGAGGAAAGGCCGAGGTGTTGGAGGAAGGATTATCGCTTAGAACCATCGCCGTCACGAGGTCGGCCGTCTATTTCATTAAAGACAGAGACCAGGCGCTGTATCAACTCCCGTTTCGCGGAGGACTGGCAAGGAAATTGGGAATCCTCCCTGTTAGAACTGATGGTGCGAGTATTAATTTATCTCTCTTTGGTTTCAGCATCTCGCCAGATGACCAGAAAATTATCTTGGCGACGAGGGACCCCCAGATTGACCTGGAGCTAGTGAAGGACTTTCGGTAGGACCGATTTCAGACCGACTGGTGTTTGGCGAGTCAGGACAATAGTGAATTTGACAGAAAGCAACCGGCGTTCCATTAATTCGAGATGGCTCAAAATGACCAACCTAGGCAACAAGGACACAGAAGCACCCGAAGAGTGAGACTAGACTAGATGTTGGTGAGGGGGGAAATCGCTTTCCAACCTCCCTAATCTTCATCCCATTGCCAGATCACTTGGCACTCGCTTAATATTTGTCTCTGATTCTGGATTGTCTGACCGATATGCCTAGAGATGAGTACGCCAATGAAAAACCTTCGAAAGCACCTTCGATACGAAGTTGATCCAGTGGACCAAACTATGGCTCGATTTGAGAGATTGGGTATGCCGAGCGCTTGCAGGTTGGTCTTGGTTGCGGATGAGAGTCATTCTGGCTGCCGAGTTATCACAATTGGCCGTCTGGAGGAGGTGGAGGTTGGTGAAACAACTCACTTGGTTTTTGGAAGCATTCACTCCGAGGCGGAAGTTAAGCGAGTCGAGATGTTTGAGCCGCTGGTACTGAGCCTGGGTTGTGAATATATCGGGTACCCCACTACTCCTCAAAAATCAATACCGGCGATGCAGAGTTTAAAGTGACGCGAGAATTGGTGTGGTTGGCACTCCTTATACTACAAGGATGCGAGTTGGAATCATTGGCACGGGTGCTATTTCGAATATGCATACCCGCGCCCTCAAAAACATTGGCTATGAACTGACGGTTTGTACCGACGTGTTCCCTGAAGCGGGAAAGAAGTTCGCCGACACCTACGGGTGTGAATTCGTCCCCACCTACGAAGAGTTGTGCCGCCATCCAAAAGTGGATTACGTGGACGTCTGCACTTTTCCTGATTTTCGATTGCAGCCGAAGGCTATCCAACAAGTGGACGGATACTGGTCGGCGGTACCTCCAAAACCGCGGAAGGCATATTGAAGCTGTTGCCCATAAATTTGCCTTAGTCTCACGCGCGTGGAAGTTTGGTTAAGGCTTTCTTCAACGAATCAAGTTGAAAGTTATAAACTGTTCCATCCCAAAAAGAAGTAACACTTACTAATGAAGTGCTATCAGCATTAATTGTGAGATCAGCGCGTCCACGAAGGGCTCGAAGACCTCCCGCACCCGTCGAATCGTGCAAGCGGCTGTCGTAGGCGATAACCGGGATTCCCGAACCACTTTCAGCGACTAGTGTGGCCACGACAGCGATGGCTTCGGCCCACACAGCGTGGTCGGTGAATGCGGCAAGAGTGGCTATGTCCCCGATGATAATGCGACGGGGCCGCGTTGCAACATCTCCATGGAACAAATTTCGACCAAGATACTCAACGAGTCCACAGATCGCGGCCTTGGCACCTGCGGCTGCAGGAAGATCGTGGCCATGAACCTTGTGTAGGGGCCACGACCATTCGCCAGATGCAAACCGCAAGGGGTCTATGTCAATTAGGATGTCGTATTCGGATTTCGCCGCCGTAGGGACTAAGCCGAAAGCAAGTTTGCGGGCAACTTCAAGATTGTGGGCAGAAACAATTGCAAAAGAACAGCGGTGTTCTACAGGCACTTCAGGACCCAGGCCGTCAATCCAGCGTAACGGTGATGAACCTAGCCTATTCACAAAATTCCAACCATATCCACCTAGCGTCATTTTGATGCGATGCCCGTCGAGCCAGGCTTCTGGACGAGGGTAGACTCGAGGTTGGGTATCTCCCCGGATTTCAAGTTGATGCACCCCGGTTGCAGATGGGCCATATCGATGCTTTTGGACAAAAATCTTGCGCTCTCCCGCGCGATCATGTTCTAGTGCCAAAACGGTGTCGGCTGCGAATTCCCAAGTGGATGACGGATCGTTGGTTGTCTCTTCGCATAGAACTAAACCGAGCCCCTCTCGCGCGGCAAATTTCATGACTGCATCGACGTTGTGACGGGGAGATGATGGTCCAAGACCATAACCTGCAATGAGAGAGTCCACAACGAAGACCTTTGGCTTCCCATTAATAGTCAGGACCTCCTTCTGGAGTGATTCCAAGGCTGCCACAAGGTCCGGCTCAGTGTTGTTCAGTTCTGGCAACAGGCCACAAAAGACCCGAGGAACTGTAAATTCTGAAACAGGCCGGGTCTGTGGGAGAGCCATAACCGTCGGCTCCAGCGCAGCACCCAGATTGTTAAACTTTGCCACAAGCTCTGATCGACCGGCCTCGATTTGCGCTAAATATTCACTCGGCAATATCTCCACGCACGCTACCACCACATCACCATTCAGGGCCTTGGCAAGGGCGAGGGCCACGTCTACTGACAATAAAGTTTTACCAGTGCCAGGTCCTCCACGGAGCACCACAGTCGCCGATTCCCGCTGCGGTACCCGCTCTATGAGTCGCCAGCCACCACCCAGGATCACATCGAACCCGATATCTCCAGTGGGAACAATACGAATCATGCAGCACTCCGGAAAAGATCGCGGACTTGCCTGCGGACTGTCAAATCTCTCCGGGGAATAGTGCCTACGAACGATGATGGATCACCGGTACGCGCATCAAGCGCATCAAGATCCTCTTGTGAGAGGGTTAGCCAAATTGGATCCATGCGATCACGCAACTCGTCTCCAACCGGATCACCGGCATCGTCGAGGTCGACCATGGCACGTTCAAGCGCCAGATAAGCTCTTAAGCGAGGTCCTGCGGCCAAGCACGCCTCCAATGTCTTTGAGTTGATGCAAGGGAATTGTTGTATTCCAACAGCGTAATCGTCGTTACAGGTTCAACGAATGCGTGCCTTTGGGCGTTTTGAGGATCCAAGCGGACAGCGAGAAAAGCGGCGTGGAGTTCGCCGTTATCAATCCCAAAAACCCAATCTTTATCTGGCCCGGTTGAACCTCTGCCCATCCCTCGGGGCCGCCGGTGTTGCGGTATGTGCCAGGGAGATTTGGGTGAAACCGACATCCCACCAGTTCCGGAACCGAATGTCCCATCGAGTGAGTTCGTTTCAGACGGCAGTGCCCCCAGCTTACGTTTGTTTGGTCCAGTGGAGGGCCACCCGTTCTCATCGGGCGTCATTGATCGGAAATACGCTGAAGTGCTCACGTTCTTGACTAATCCAAATCTTAGCTTACCTCGTCCCCATCCAGTAATCATAGCGGGACGGCTTGTCTTAGGCATTCGAGGCTAATCCTTCAATGAGAATATGCCCTGAGAGGTGGCACTCGTTATACTACAAGGATGCGAGTTGGAATCATTGGCACGGGCGCTATTTCGAATATGCATGCCCGTGCACTCAAAAACATTGGCTACGAACTGACGGTTTGTACCGACGTGTTCCCCGAAGCGGGAAAGAAGTTTGCGGACACCTATGGTTGTGAATTTGTCCCCACCTATGAAGAACTGTGCCGCCATCCCAAAGTAGATTATGTGGACGTCTGTACTTTTCCTGATTTCCGTTTGCAGCCGATAGAAATATGCGCGCAATCGAAGAAACATGTGCAAGTGCAGAAGCCAATTGCTGTTTCAATGGAAACAGCGCACAAGATGGTAGATGTGGCGAAGAAAGCCGGTATTATTCTGGGAGTGGTGAGCCAGCACCGGTTCGACGATTCGTCGACATTCTTGAAAACGGCTATCGCAGCCGGCAGGCTGGGAAAGATTATCCAGGCTGACGCTTACGTGAAGTGGTTTCGATCAGCCGCCTACTACTCGCGACCAATCAAAGGAAGCTGGGCAACAGAAGGCGGGGGGGCGATGATCAATCAGGCCATCCATCAAGTGGATGTGCTTCTGTGGCTGGTTGGCAGAGTGAAAGAAGTGGTCGGGTTCTGGCAATTGGGGGCGCTGCATAAAATTGAATCTGAGGATGTGGTGAACGCCATGCTCCGCTTTGAAGATGGGGCTACGGGAGTTATTACAGCGTCCACTGCGATGTGGCCTGGCTACAGTGAACGCGTCGAAATTCATGGCACGAAGGGCACTGCCATCATTACTGGTGATAAGTTGACCAGTTGGGATGTGGAGGATGATTCCGGACCGGCTGCGCCGGTGGAACAATCCGTCCTATCAGGTGCCAGTGATCCAATGGCGATTCCATTGACGCCCTTCGAGCGGCAATTTCTCGATTTTGGAAATGCCTGCAAAACGGGCAGCACTCCCTTAGTTTCAGGTGAAGAAGGACTTCGTGCTCTTGAGCTGGTGATGGCCACGTACCTATCGTGCCGGGAGCACCGCATCGTCGAGTTGGGGAACTAACAGACCATGCATAGTGTTCGTGTACCTGCATCCAGCGCCAATCTGGGCCCTGGTTTTGATGCCTTGGGGCTGGCCCTGGGAGTTTGGCTGGAATGCCACTTTGCACCGGCACAGAAATTGGAAATTCACGCCTTTGGGCGCGATGCGGCAATGATTGCGCCTGGGGAGAACAACTTCATTTGGCAAACGGCATTGCAAGTGGCGAAAGACGCTGGCGGGCAATTGCCGCCCGTTTACCTGGAAATTCACAACGACATTCCAATTGGCAAAGGTATGGGGTCCAGCGCCGCTGCGTTAACGGCTGGGGTTGTAATTGCAGATCAGTTGTTGGGTTTGAAGTGGAAGCCTGCGCGGATTCTGGATGAAGCGGCCAGGATTGAAGGCCACCCCGACAACGTTGCAGCTTGTGTGCTGGGATCGATTGTGGCTAGTGCGATTGATGCGGGAGGAGTTGCCCGGGCGGTGCGGTTGGAACTGCACCCCAGTTATGGAGTTGCCATTATTGTCCCGGATTTTATTCTGCCAACGAGTGAGGCTCGGCAAGTGCTTCCGCAAAATTATTCCAAAGCTGATGCTATTTTCAATGTTCAGCGTAGTGCGCTGTTGATTGCTGCGCTGACTACCGGGAAGACTTCAGCATTTCCAACTGCGCTTGAGGATCGGATGCATCAGCCGTATCGGGCGCGACTGGTTCCGGGGTTGGAGCAGATTTTGAAACTGCGCGCACCTGGGTTACTGGGATGCGTTTTAAGCGGGGCCGGACCATCGATCCTGGTTTTTTATGAACGAGGGCACGAAAGTGTTTGTGAGCATGTGAAGCAGATTTTTCAGCATCACGGGCATGCCTCGGAAATTCTTTGGACGGAAATTGCCAAGAACGGATTTGAGTTAAAGACGGGAGCAGACGAATGAAGAACATTGATGCTTGGATGGAGTCGTTAGGATTGAAGGCAACTGATCCGGGGGATGTTCCCAGTTCTGCAAAACGGTTTCCCGATGGGGCTCAGTATCGAATTGAGATTCCTTCTACCGAAGGCCCTAAAGCACTGGCTGCAGTGATTGCGGAAGCGAAGGCTCGTAAAGTGATGGTACATCGAGTAAGCCAGGGAAGCGGCATCATGTTGCTTACCGATGGCGAGATCCGGGAAATGATGAAGCTGGGACGGAAGCAAAAAATGGAAGTGAATCTGTTTCTGGGTCCTCGTGCCGGTTGGGATACCGGGGCTCAAGCGATTTCTCCTGCTGGCAAATCAATAGCTCTGAGTATGCGCGGGGCCAATCAACTGGCACAGGGTGTGATGGATACGGTCCGCGCGGTGGAGTTGGGATGCCGCAGTATTTTGATTAGCGATATTGGGTCGCTGGCTGTGACTTCGCAATTGCGCAAGGCTGGGAAGTTACCGAAGAATCTGATCATTAAAACATCTGTGATGATGGCCCCAGCGAATCCGGCTAGTGCGAAGGTGCTTGAAGATTTGGGGGCCGATACCATCAATGTGCCTTCTGATTTGTCGTTGGCGCAAATAGCTTCCATCCGTGCATCAATCAGTAAGCCGATTGATTTTTATGTAGAAGCACCGGATACGATTGGCGGGTTTATTCGGTATTACGACATTGCTGAATTGATCCGAGTAGCATCGCCAATTTATCTGAAGTTTGGGTTGCGGAATTCGCCGGATGTTTATCCTAGCGGCACTCATTTGGAAAACACTGTTTTGGCGTTGAGCCGGGAGAGAGTACGGCGGGCACAGATCGCCTTCGAGTTCATTGGCAGACTTTGTCCAAAGGCTTTGATGTCAGATGTGGGTGCTGCCGACCTGGGCATTCCTGAACCCATGAACGGAGAGCGCAACTCTCGTATCCAACGATAGTTGCGTGCTGGTAGGCTGTGACCCAAATCGGGATTACCTTTAAGTTCTAGATTTACCTTGGTGGCTCGGCTTGAGACGATCTAGCTAGGTGTGGGCGGCCCGCAATATCCGCGGTAGTCTATTTGGCCGATTCAGTGCGAATCTTTTGATCGGCTGGATAGGCGAAGCAAAGAACAATTCCATCTTCTTCTGTTTCAGGCAGAGAGTAGGTCTTAAGCAAGGCTTTTGCGGCATCCTTGTTCCCTGCTCTGTATAGTGCGATTGCGTGGAGGTCCTTCCAATACGATTCCTGCAAGGGGTTCATTCTTGCGCGGACTTGCTCCAGGAATTGTGCGGCATCGGCAAACTGGTTAGAAGCCAGCATTCCGATTGCGGCGATGGGCTGACCATTCATACGCTGCTTCCATACTTCAGCAGAGGCGTCGGGTTGGGACAGCAAAGCTGCAATAGCTACTGCATTGCGTTGCTGCGGTGCCGAAGGAAGGGCCTGAACGGCTTTTTGTGCATATTCGGAAGCCTTGGGTCGGTTGCCCTCGTTTCTTTCCCAAATACTGAGTTGGGCCCAACCGACGGGGCTCTTTGTTTGATTCGTGAATTCTAGCAGGAGAGTTTTCGCTTCCGAATGCAAGCCGGTGAGATAAAGCCACTGCGTTTCGCGAAGCGGGATGAACGGGTCGTTCTTACTTTTACGGAATGCTATAAATTGCGAATAGATCTTGTTAGCTCCGGCGAGATCACCGGCACGGAGGCGGGCCCAAGCACCTTTGCGCATCATGGCACCGCCGAAGGCCTCCGGCTGTTTTGCAAAGCCGGCAAGGAAGGCAACTTCGGCTTCAGCAAACTTACCTTGAAGGTAGAGAATTTCGCCTAAAGAATCGAAGGTATTGGGATCTTCAGGAACCAGGTTGCGATATTTTTCGATGCTCTTTTGGGCATTTGCAAACTCTCCAGCGAAGGCTTCGGCGTAGGCTTTGGAATTCCATAATTGCGGGGAATCGGGAAGAATGTTTGTGGCAACGCGGTACCATTCGATGGCTTTCGGAAGGAGCCTTGCGGCTACGGCGAAATTAGCGACTTGCAAGGCCGCTTGGCCATCGGCGGGATATTGCCGTGCGACTGCTTCCAATGCGGTCAACCGCTGAACGGGTGGAGCGTCCGATGGCAAGGAGCGCATGACAATTTCGGCGAGTTCCAATTGCGGAATGGTTTTTTGCGCTACTGCCATTTTCCCGGATTCAATGGCACCTTGAGCATCGCCCTGAAGTCGTTTCTGATCGATCAATTCTATCCAGGCCAAACCAAAGGCTGGATCAAGTGCGGTGGAAGTAGTTAAGAAGGAAATGGCCTGTGGCATGGAAGTCGCCTGCAATGCATGGCCAAAAGCTTCCATGGCCTTGACATTCTGCGTAGGCATGGGGCGCAGTGGAAGATCCAGTTGAGCGGAAATTTGTGTAACAAGACTAATCGGATCTTTGGCCTGCACAAGAATGGTCCGGCGGACTTTGCCGGTATCCGTCGAAGTAAGGTTTAGAGTAGCCCGAAGTTCGCCATGGCGACTACTGAAATAACCGCTAAGCAAAGTGGTTGCACCCATTTGCGGTGCTTCGGTAGCATTGCGAAGAACCTGAGCAACTGCCTTTGGTGTCCCCAGAATTTGCGCTTTCCACAACTGCGGAGCAGCGGCCGAAAGCCAGTTCCAACTCGAATCGCCGGTGAGATTGTCGAACGAAACGATACCAATACGCTGGATTGCGGGTGGTGGTTGCTTCCAACAGGAGGTCTGGAGAATGGCGGTGAGAAGAACTAGTTTAGTAAAGAAGTTCCGATAGCTAAAGGACACGCGTCTCCATCGTCATCAGTTGCTGAAACTCTGGAAGGTCCTTAAGACTGGCGAATTCCGGTTCTTCCATAAATTTCTTCTTTTCCTTGAAGCCTTCTTCAAGAGCCTTCCTGATATAGCCTAGGGCGCGTTCATGGGCACCCGCTTTGGCATAGGTCTTGGCTAGGTAGTAATGGAATTTGGCACGTTCGTTAACAGTGCGTTCCTGCAACAGAACTCCGTTGGAACCCCGGTGTTCAAAGACTTCAGGGTCTAGTTCCAAGGCCTTTTGATAGTTCTTGAGAGCTTCCTCATATTTCTTACGGGCGAAATAGGCGGTGCCCAGATTGCTATACACTGAGGCTGAAAGCGGGCTGATCTTCAGCGCTTTCAAATAATAATTAATCGCGCGTTTGTAATTTTTCTGAGCGTAATAGGCGGTACCCAGGTTGTTGATGGCTTCCGAATAAGAGGGGTTGGCTTTAACCGATCGTTCGTAATATTTGCGGGCATTCAAGGTATCCGTTAACTGGTGATAGGCAATACCAGTCTTGTTCAAAAGGATAGCTGAATCCTTGGGACCTTGAAGATAAACCTCGATGGCCTCGCGGTACTCTTTGCGAGCCATTAAGATGTCGCCCCTCATTTCGGGAGTCAACTGTGGCTTTGCATCAGGCTGTTGCAGACTTGCTTTATTGTCAGCGGCAAAACATGTCGAGACAGGAATCGAAATAGGGACGATGAAGATGTAAGCGATGATACGGAGGTTCATGACGCACGCCGCTCCTTTTAGCTTCATTCTAGCTCCAATATTTGGCCCGGTGGGGAAAGGCTATTTGAAGATGTCCTTGATTCGTCCGAAGAGTCCCTTGTGTTCTTTGGGAGCTTCCTCAGTTGGTGGTGCCTTTTCCGGCGCTACAGGCTGCTGAGTTACTTTTACCGTTTTTCGGGCGGTCTTTGGAACAACCGCCACAACATCTCTTTGAACCTGGTCTGGAGTGTCCCATGAGGACACTTGAGCCACGGCACGGCTGCCGCCATGCTGTGTGCAGGTTTCAAGCGGCTGAGAGCCTGTAATGAAAACTTCTGAGGTGCGGGTTGGGCAGGAATCAGTGGCTAGCTGGCCGGTGGAAGGATCAATGTTAACGGTGACAATGCCGTCGGGCGCATTGAAATAGCTCACGCCACGATACTCACGGTGTTGATGGGCACGCTTCATGAATTCGGTCCAGATGGGGAGTGCAGATTGAGAGCCGTCAAGATCGAGTGAAGCATTGTCGTCGAAACCGACCCAAACAACGCAAATCAGTTTGGTTGTGAATCCAGCAAACCAGCCATCCTGACCAGTTCCTGTTTTCCCGGCTGCAGGCAATCCGAAGCCACGCGCGCGAACTCCGGCACCAGTGCCGGACCGCAGCACTTCTTCCATTAGATTCACCATCAGATAGTTGACGCGGGAATCGAGCACTTGTTTGTGGTTTGGCTTGCCTTCAAACAGTTGTTGCCCCTTAGCATCGCGGATGGTTTGAATCCAGTAGGGCTTGGAAAATTGACCGCGGTTTGCAAAGACAGAGTAAGCACCGGCTGCTTCAATGGGAGTCACTTCGTACGAACCAAGCGCGGCAGAAGGTGTACCGCGAATGGCGCTTCCCATTCCTGCTTGCTTAGCTAGTTGAGCCACAGTACCGTAGCCGACCGACTGGGCCAATTTAACGGCGGGAATATTCATGGATCTGGCTAATGCTTGCCGGAGGGTCACCGAACCGTAGGAAGCCTGGTGGTAATTTGAAGGTTCGTACGGCTTGCCGTCGTACCAAAAAGTGGTAGGTTCATCGACAATCATGCTGGAAGTGGTAAACAGCTGATTGGGAGCGGACTGGAGAGCGGTGTTCAGGGCAGCAGCATAAACGAAAGGTTTGAAAACAGAGCTCGGTTGCCTCTTCGATAGCGCGTGATTTAGCTGGCTGACTGCGTAGTTGCGTCCACCAATGAGAGCTTTTATTTCGCCCGTTTGAGGATCCATGGCAATCAGGGCAACCTGAGGAGGTCCTGGATTTTTCTTCTTCCGTTTATCAACGACTTTATCGACTTCCAACAAGCCAATGCGAATGGCTTCAGCGGCATCTTTCTGCAAATCCATATCGAGTGTGGTGTGAATCCGATAAACGGAGTTGGTGAAATCGTGCTCGCTGAACTGCTTTTCCAACTCCATATTTACGATGTCAATGAAGTAGGCTGAATCGCTAGAACCGCTGGTACCGCGCACGACTTTCATTGGAGCAGCGATGGCCTGAGCATAGTCCCGCTCGTTGATATATCCGTTTTCACGCATCATGGAAAGAATAATATTGCGGCGCTTCATGGCACGATCGGGATAAGTAAAAGGATTGGTGTAGCTTGGGCGTTGATTCATTCCTGCTAGAGTGGCTGCTTCAGGTAGAGTCAGTTCCCGGATGTCTTTCCCAAAGTAAGTTTGTGATGCTTCGGCAAAACCTCGAATACCGAAGCTGCCAAGGTGGCCCATATCGGCAACTTGATTGGCGTAATAAGCAAAGATCTCTTCTTTGGTAAGCTTCCATTCCAACTGGATGGTAATCAGGGTTTCAGAAATCTTTCGTTTCCAGGTTTTCTCACGTGTGAGAAACATGTTCCGGGCAACCTGCATAGAAATTGTGGAAGCGCCTTCGCTGTGTCTTCCAGAACGAATATCGACGTATGCTGCTTTAACGATTCGTAAGGGGTCGAAACCGGTGTGCTGGAAGAAACGCTTGTCTTCGGCCGAAATGGTGGCGTCGACCAGGACCTTGGGAATATCTTCGTAGCGGACGATTCGGCGTTTCTCACGCTTTTGATCGAAGATGTTGGTGAGGAGTTCCGGTTCTAATTGGTAAACATTGCGAGGAGTATTATCGCGAAGGGAAATGATTTCTTTCACTTTCCCTTCATCGATCTTGATCACACCGCCATCGTTTTCAAAAAAGGAATCGGGGCCAGGGAAAATTTCAATGGCACCTGGCCGAACGTTATACCAACCCATGCGATTGGTTTTCGATTCGCCATAACCTGCATTCCGAACCTGGCCAAGAATTTCCTGGGTGGTGGTTTGATCGCCAACGTGGATCGATTTAGGAGATGCGTAGATTCTGGAAGTCGTGGTGTAAGGACCGCGAGCCAACGTCTCGTCGATCATGCGGGAATGTGTGACCCAGAAGTACGAAAAAATGATGAGGCAAATCAGGAACAGGCCAACCAACAAAGCCATCGCATATCGAAATGCAGGTATAGCCAAAAGGTCAACGAAGAAGGTCTTGGGGGGCGGTTTACGAACGACAGGTTTCGCCATTAGATCTTGTTTCTATTGTCTCAAGAATTTCACAGTTACCGTATTGGTCGAATGATCAATTCTGCGGGGCAACTCTCACGCACGCCACGGCCGCAGGCCCGGAAATTGAGGTCTTTGGTGAAGCAGACGTCGACTTCTTGAAGGAAGCGGCCACTGCAGATGATGCCAAGCATATCCTGTGACAGACCAGTGTTGGAAGCAACGAACTTGGTTTTGATGGTTGCGGGCGAGGTGCGAACGGCTTCTCGAGGAGATTCGTAATCTTTCGGAATACTCAATTTGCCTCTGGCTTGCTTCAAAGTCTGAAAATATGTGTCCTGACCTAAGCCACTGCAGGTTCCGTGTTTTTCATATTCATGACGGATAAGTTTCTTGCTGGGCATCAAGGGCAACATTTGTTGCATCAATGCCGGGCTGACGCTGGAATCGCCGCCACAGGACTGGGGCCATCCACGGGGATCGTATTGGGGCCACAGGCCATGCACTACAAAGTTATATTGTCGATATCCTCCACATTGCTCGCCATCATGCTCGCCGGCTGGAGTTGAGCAGTGTTGCGGAGACCAGGACAGGCTTAAGACGTAAAAATCGAAATCGCCAGCGGTTCCCCGGGGAGAGTTCCTATCTCCGGTGGATTGCCGTGATCTGGGAACGACTTTGTTTTCCTTGACATCTGGTTGGGTAGTAGTTGGGGCAGGCTTGGAGGCTGTCGCATGTAGTTCCGGTTGAGTATGTGCAATGCCTTCGGAATGCTGGGCACAACTTTGTAGGAAGAGGGCGGAGGAAACAAGGAAGAAGCAAACAGAAAAACTGCGTGAGTTCATTGGTCTCATCGTACTACGAATCTTCCAGCTTTTATTCAAAGGAAACTGTAACTATTTATACTTGCGAAGCACTGCCAGGACACGCCCCTGGATGAAGACGTTATCTAGGGGAACCCGGATAGGTTCCATAGATGCATTAGCCGGTTGCAGGCGGGCAACGCCATCGGCTTCGCGGTAGAAGCGCTTTAGCGTAGTTTCATTACCATCCACAAGAGCAACCACAATTTCTCCATCACGCACGCGGTCAGTTTTCTCAACCAGGACAAAGTCGCCGTTCATGATGTGGTCGTCAATCATCGATTCACCGCGAACTTGAAGAGCAAATGTGCTTTCGTTTCCCAGGAAGTCTCCAAAGCTTAAAGTATCCTGTTGCTCAGGAGCATCCACTAAAGCACCGGCGGCAATTTTACCGGCCAATGGGACTTCAAACCTTTGAGATTGTGTTGGGACAAGCTTGGTTCGCTTGTGCTGTGAAACATACTCCGCAGAAACATCAAGAGATCTGCTTTGATTGAAGCCACGTTTCAAATATCCACGGCCTTCCAATGCTGAGATGTGTTTGTGAACCGTTGCCAGCGAAGCAAGGTTGAGGCCTGTTGCGATTTCTTCAAAACTAGGCGAGTAGCCATTGTCTTCAACAAAGTTGACAAGGAAGTCGAGAACTTCCTTCTGCCTTGGGGTAAGTGCCATAAGATTTGATTACCATCATAGGCGAACAAAATACGAAAATCAAGCACTTTGTATAGGACGCCTAGAACTAAGGTTTTTTTTACTTAACTCTAAACCGAAAAATCTGTCATGATGGTTGCAAGGAGGGCATTCTTCTGCCCTTGAATAATTCGGTACCGATCTCAATTAAATTACTTTTTAAGGAATTCGTTGTTGACAAGTCCGACCTGGAGCAATATTTCCCAGGCCGCTATACGATTCGTCAGACAATTCCGATGCGAACCGCACGTTTCACACCGGTGCTTTCCGATGAAGAAATAGGCAAGATGGAAGAACTTGCTAACCGCTATTACGAGCGCAACCGCTAACATACGGTCCCTTAAACCATTCAACTATCCCACCCATAATTGATACTATGGGGACTCAGTGAACAAATACGTTATTTGTGGCCCACAAGGTTCCGGCAAAGGGACCCAGAGCGAACGTTTATGCACGGACTATGATTTTGTCCATATTTCGATTGGCGAAATTTTCCGTTGGAACGTAAAAAATCACACCAAACTTGCAGCTAGAATCAGGCGCATTACCGATGCTGGTTTGCTTGTGCCCGATGACATTGTTGAAGACGTGGTAAGCAAGAGGCTGGACCAGCACGATTGGAACTACGGTTTCGTTCTCGATGGATTTCCGCGCACACGTTCGCAGGCAGAGTATTTGTTTGAGAATTGGGACATTGACAAGGTGATCTACCTCGATATCCCAGATCAAGTCATATACGATCGAGTCATGTTTCGCGCCAAAATGGGCGAGGGAAGCGGCTTCACCAAACGTGCTGACGACAACGTGGAAGCCTTGAAGGTTCGGCTGCGCGAATACTACGAGAAAACTAGTCCGCTGCTTGAGTTCTACGAAAAGCGAAATCAATTGCTGACGCTTGATGGCAATCGTGATGTGGACGACATCTACCTGGATATTCGCAGACTGCTCGGACTTCCTGAGCCTCGAAAAAAGCGGAGTTAGCTTCCTTTAAGAGATTCGAAACGGAATTCGATTTGTATTTCTATCCAGAAGGTCAAGCAACGGAAGGATGACTCCAAGTTCCCGTTGATCATTGCCGGTGGGCTGGTAGCCACTTTCCACAGTAAAATCCAGTCGCAGTGGAGATTGAACGTTGGTGGGGAACTGGCCTCGAAATTCGGTGGTTTCCACATACTGGGAGTTCAGCGTACCAACGGGAATGCCATTGATTTGGCAATTCACCGCCACAGGTAGAATGCTCTCGGGTATGACCATTCGCAATGCGAATTCATTGGCTTGCTGCCCATCCGTAAAAACAACTTCGAGTTGAAACTGATTGGAGGTCCAACACCAATTGGCCGATTCCCATGGGTAGACACCAGAAACGGCTCTTACATAGAAGCCTGGCTGAAGCCTCTTGCTTTTGATGAGTACAAACATTCGCTCATCGGCTTCCTTATGAACGGGATCTGAATGCTGTGTGCAACCAGTTCTTGCCTCGTTAACCACAATCCATCCTGTCCTATCCAGCAACCGTAAAAACCCGGTAGCTGAAAAAACCCAAAAATTGGTGGCATCGTTGTTGGCTTCTCGCGATCCAAGAAGATAGGCCAGAGGTTCGCTTTCTATCGTAGTATTGCTGGGAGTGCGCTGCGCGATGCGGGTACTTACAACACACCAATCCACTTGTTCAGCCAGCTTTTCCAGAACATAGAAGGGGTTTTTGAGGTGATAATGAGTACCTAGAAACAAGGCGAATCCGTAATGACATCTAGGCAGTTCAAACCGGTCGTCCAGGTCTGAATCAAAAACTGCTAATTTTGCCCCGAATTCTCTACGAAGGAGTTCAACTCCTCGC
The DNA here is from genome assembly GCA_043755435.1 of Bryobacterales bacterium. Taxonomy (GTDB): domain Bacteria; phylum Acidobacteriota; class Terriglobia; order Bryobacterales; family Bryobacteraceae; genus JANXSF01. The sequence goes on from JAYUSZ010000227.1 coordinate 26,625, forward strand.
ATCTGATTGAAATTGCTTTCGCGATGGTCAATGGCGTCCACTTCAGCACCAAAGCTCACCAAGAGAGCAGCCAAATCCCCGTCAGCGCATCCTATATCTGCAACTGGTGCGGATCGAACAGCCAAGGCGATTTCGGCGTAAACCGGCTCAATTAGTCGACCCAGCACAGGCAAAACAGTTAAGGAATTGTAAGGATACCAGCCGTAATCAGCTGGCGAGAGGCGGGATTTCAGCTTCTGAAGTGAAGACTCAAAGGAAGCAGCTTCTGACAGGAAAGCGACTGTAGTATCAGGAAAAAGTACCAATCTTGCAGCTTAACAGCTTCAGGCGGCGCTGGAAATATGGTGATAAAGATTATTCATCAAGAAAAGAACATTTTTTAATACTTGCTGAGCCCGAAAAGTTGCTATAAATGAGATTCGATGGCTCGGGCATCTAAACAAGAACAGTGGCGATCACAGCGTTTGGAAGCTGCGGGTATGCTCACTGGAAGCGTTGCGCACGATTTCAATAATCTATTGACGTTGATCAACGCCCATGTGGAATCCGCCCTATTTGATATTCCATCCCATTCAGAGGCAGCCAAGGAATTGGCGGCAATTCTGGAACTCACCGGGAAAGCGGGGGCTTTGAGCGGCCAACTCTTAGCCTTTCTTAGACGGACTCCTACGGCTGAAAAGCCATTGGATTTGAATGCCCTAATTGAACAATCCGTTGGAATGTATCGCCGATTGTTGGGTGATGCTATCAGCCTTTCTGTGGACTTGGGGAAAGGCAAGAACTGGATCATGGCTGACTTGGCGTGCCTGGAACAGGTGTTGGTGAATCTTTTGGTAAATTCCAAGGAAGCAATGCCAGGCGGAGGTTGGGTGAAGATTACAACTTCGATTGCAGGTGACTGTGCAAGGCTTGAAGTTACCGACAATGGTCCGGGGATGGATGATGCCACAAAGGCGAAAGTGTTTGAGCCGTTCTTTACCACTCGGGAATCTGACGGTGGAACGGGAATTGGGCTGGCAACTGTGGCTAACATTGTGAAAACCGCAGGAGCTACAATACGTCTTATCAGCAGCCCGGGAAACGGTGCCTCGTTTGTGATTGACTGGCCTTCTATTTCAAAGTAATAAAGCCTTCCATAAACTTCACAGCGGTTCCAGAAAGCAGGACCCTGTCGCCTTCCACTTGGCAGTGGACTTCTCCGCCACGTTTAGAAGCTTGAAAGGCTCGAACCGGATTCTTGTTTAACCGAGTGCTCCAAAAAGGAGCTAAGGTGCAATGAGCAGAGCCCGTGACCGGATCCTCGTTGACACCTTTTGAGGGCGCGAAAAATCTGGAAACGAAGTCATACTCCTTGCTGGCGGCGGTGACAATCACAGCAAAGCGATCCAGCTTCTTCAGCTTCTCCATATTAGGTTCCAGGGCCAGGACGGCTGCCTCCGATTCCAACACCGCCATGTAGTCACGACTTCCCCATAATTCAAGGACACTTGCACCAAGTGCATCTTCCAATTGTTGGTTGGCTGGTAGGGGTTCGGGCATTCTGGACGGGAAATTCAGAGTGTACAGATCACCGTTCCTGGTTACGGAAAGCTCTCCGCCACGGCTACTGAACCGGACTGATTTGGCTTCCCTATTGAGTTCATTCATGATTACCCAAGCTGAGGCCAACGTAGCATGTCCACACAAATCCACTTCCACTTCTGGCGTGAACCACCGTAAATGATAGCCGTCACCAATTTGAGGGACGAAATAGGCCGTTTCCGCGAGGCTGTTTTCGGCAGCAATCTTCTGTAGAAGATTGTCGGGAAGCCAACTTTCCAGTGGGCACACAGCAGCGGAATTCCCTGCGAAAAGAACAGATGCAAAGGCGTCGATTTGGAAGATAGGGATTTTCATTGTTGGAACA
>JAYUSZ010000228.1:0-10485 GCA_043755435.1 Bryobacterales bacterium
GAGCGCAGTAACCATGAAAGCTGTAAACCAATCCAGACTTGGGGAGCCAGAGAATGGAGGATTGTTTCTGCCTAGTTATTTTGCAGACACTACACTAGCCTATTCAGCGAATTGCCTGATCGCCACTAGCTGCGGCCAATTTGAAACGTGGCACCTGTGCCCCTTCGCTTTCCACTTTGACCTTCTCCGATACGAAAGTGAAGAGCTCCTTACCAGTCACAACCTGATCACTATTCAGATCAGCCGCACCGCCAAGCGCCTGCGTCAGCCAGTGATTAAACAAACTGCCGGAACCCTTGGATTGGGATTGCTGATCACCCGACCCCGATACCAGAACCGACCATCCGGGTTTGCTTCCAAACAGATTCAGCACGTGGTTGTTTACCAAACTTTTCCCTCCCAGAAATTGCCAATCCTGCGGGAGCTTGTGGCCGATATCGAATATCAGGAAACATTGATTGGTACGAACACTGCGGTTCAGGTAGAGTTCCAGGTCAGAAAAGTTCAAAGCCGTACTTTCGATTTGGGCAATTTGAGTGCCGTTCAAGGCAAGGTACAACTTGTCACCCCTACCCGGACGAGGGTCGTGGATGCCATGAGTGGCAACGTAAATCACCAGCATATCGTTGGATTGAGCTTTTGCCGCGAAGTCGGAAAAGGCCACGCGAACTTGTTCTAAGCTGGCTTTTTCGTCAATCAACAACCGGATATTTTCATGTTTGAACCCAGCTTGCTTTTCCAGATCCTTGGCGAATACTTCTGCTTCTGCCGCGGCCAATTCCAACACCGGCAGCGTTTCCTTGCTGGAACCAAACTTGGAGATGCCGATTACAATGGCGTATTTCTGCCCTGCAAATTTTGGTGCCTTCACCACGTTTGCCGGAGCATGTACCGGTATCAGAACCGATCTTCGATTGCCTTTGCCATCGGTTGCCTCAAGCAACAGTTCTTTTTGGGTAGCTGCAACAGTAGCTGCGAATTCAAATGGAACTATGGCGGCGCTGCCGTTAGTGGTCACAGGTTGTCCGTTCACTTTTAGTGCTGCCCCGCGCGAAAGTTGTCCCTTCAGCGTAACTTTCGTCGATGCTTGTTTTGCTGCCAATACAATTGGCCCGGCGGGTTCACTCACAACTAGGTCTGGCGGCACTCCTTTGGGATCGTCAGGAGAAACCATGCTCGAATAACCAAACAAGGAGTTCCTCTGCATCTCATTTACTCGCACTACCCAATTCTGGTAAAACTGCCGCCCAGCCTTGTTAGTCGCGGAAATTTCAATGGCGTTTTCGCGGGAATCAAACAGTTCATCGGGGCGTTTGCGGAGTGCCTCGGGCTCCATTACTAACAGGGTGCCTTCTGGAACAGTCCTTTCCTCAAAGACATTTCCCATCCCCTTGCCGTTTACGAAAATCTTGTATCGGCCTGGGTTGATATTGCGCTTCTGGGCATCGCGGACAAGGATGCGAAGACTCTTGATCTGACGATCGGGAACTTCAATTAAGGCGTTGCCAGAAGAAAATGCTGTTTCAAAAAAATCAGGGAGCCACAACTGAAACAGATTGGGGCCTTCCTGAGCGGAAAGCCCCATGCTGATCAGAAGGAGGCTCTGGAATAGCAGAGCGCTCCGTTTCATTTCTTTTTCGGTACCGGGGGTAAGGAAACAGGCATTACAGCCTTCTTTATTTGATTCACCTGATTCACCTGATTTCTGATCTGTTCCGCCGCTTGATTGCCGCCAGGAACAGTTGCTTGAACCGCTTGACGAGTCTCATAGGGTGCCGGTGCTAGTAGCATTTGGTCGGCAACCACGCGATAGTTTTGAAGTTCCCGCAAATCGGGTACCTTGGGCTTCCAGTTTGGATCTCCACCATACATGTTGATGTATTCGTAGATGGAATCCAGGTTCGGCGGGTAGTAGGACATCGCCCGGGCTTCGGCGTTCCAGCGGGCGTAATTTGTGACGTAGGTATCCAACTCCGCGCTTACCTGCTTGGGGTCCACGCCATTTTCGCGAGCCATCATCAAAGCCAGATGAAGATGAGATCCATAATTTTGACGGCGTGAATCTGCCTTGGTTGCCTTGAAGAAGGACTCTTTTGCGATGCGGGCATCGTCGTCCGTGCGGCCAACTAATTTCAAGGTCTTCGCATAGAAGTAATGTGCAGCAGGGTCGTTGTCGCGAATAGCCACTGCATCGCCTAGGTTGGTACGGGCCATTTCAAACATGTCGTGATAGTAGGCAAGAATTCCGTTATCCCGTTTCAGTTCCGCCATCAGATTTCGATGCTCGGCGCTGCTGGATACGAATCCGTTTTTCGCTTTCAACTCGATTTCCGCTTTCATTGAATTGGCAATCAGGTTTTCTGCCTTTTCAACACGTTGCTTCACGCGTTTGCGCTGACCCATGAAACCCAGTTGAATTCGGGCATCCTTAGCTGCTGCTTTATCCAGTGCCAGATATAGTTTAGGCACTTCTCTTACGTCATATCTTGAGTTCAGTACTGCTTTGAAAGCCATTTCGTCGGCATCATCTTCCTGCACCTTATCCCACTCCACATGCTTCACACCCTTGTTCATCAAGGACCCAATCAGGAACCCAGCACCAGCGCCAGCCAGGGCTCCGGTCATTGCGGCTCCAGCGCTCTTACCGATTCCGGCTCCTAACAATCCGCCAGCTAACGTAGCCACACCCGTGATCTTTGCTACTTTTTTCTGCTGATCTTCGTTGTAGGCTGTTTCTCCCAATTCCATCATGTTCTGCTCTTTCCAATGGTCCTTATACACATGTGCCATTTCGTGAGCAAGAACATAGGAAAGCTGAGCCTCTGAATCCAGCAACGAGATCAAGCCTGTGGAAACATAAACCGTTCCAGTGGACAAAGCCCGCGCCATCGGAGTAGGGGATGGGATCACTTTGAATGCGTATAGCTTGTCGGAATCCGGAGGAACCAAGCGCTGGCCAATGCGATTAACGTGGTCCTGAACCATCAGATTGTCGTAGAGCCTGGAATGCATGCGCCAGGTATCTTCGTGCACCGCTACCAAATGCGATTCACGGCCGATGTTGTTGCTATAAGCTTCCTCGGTATGTTCGCGCATTTTTTCATCGAATGCCCGGTCCACTGCGTCGCGAAAATCAGGGTCTGTCTTGTATTTGTTAAGAGCGTATTCCTTAACCTTGTCGTAACGGTCAGCATTCTTTTGGTCGGCTTTTTGTTCCTTTTCGACCTGCTTTTCTTCCTTGGTTTTCTTGTCGGCCGGTTCCGGCGCGGCACTTATCGTCGAGATCATTACGATCCCGCTGACTACCAGCATTGCTATAGTGCGGTGCTTCATTGCTTCTCTCCTGTTTCCCTTTATTGAATTGATTTTTTGACCAGATCTACAAAAAATCTGGCTTCATTGCGATTGCGGTTGCGGGTTACGAAATAGTAATTCTCAGAACTTGTTTTCAATTGAAAAGTACCTCGCTTGTCGTCTTCGTTCACCCAAATCTTTGTAATTCCTGGACCAGTGATATCGAAAGTGTGGCGGTGTTGTTTCTCACCCTTGTCTGCAACGTAGATAAGATGTCCTGCTTTAATCGAAACTTTGCCTCGGCAATAATTGTTTAGTTCCCGGCCCTGCAACCAACCCAGCTTTTCGTGGGAATGCATGATGAGAAAACTCACTTTTTGGCCTGAAGTTTGCAGTTTTTCAATGATCTCAAAGGCCTGCTTTTCCACCGTGGTTAGAGAATGTCTGTCTTCGGTGTTCAAGTACGCCATCGCCAGATACTCGCCAACGGTTGGATCAGACTTATCCTGTTCCCACACTTCTTCCAATTTCCCCGACGCTTTTTCGTAGTGTTCGCCTTCGAAAAGTGCCATGCCTGTGCGTTTGCTTTCTTCGAATCGTCCGCTATTTTGCGCTTCCGTTGGGAGACTGAATAGAAATGCGACCACAAATAGAGTAAGAATTGGGGGATTCTGTTTCAATGTAAAGCCTTTAATCTAGTATTACTAATAGATAGTACTACTAGTATCGGCAGTTTGCCAGCGTAGCGTTACTTTGTACGGCTGCCTTCCACTAACCTTCCTTGGGATTCACCACGCAGCCAAATGTAGATAGGCGCGCGCGGTGTGGGTGAAGGCCAGGGCATTGCCACTTTCAAAGTCTGCAGCAAGCCAGAGGCTGCACTAGTTATGGGCATTGTGTCCACAGGCAGGCCTTTCGTTGCATCCCAGCCAGTGCGTTCGATTAACTCCAAATCGGAACCGCTAAGGATGCCAAGAAAGTTTCCGCCGCCTGCCTTTTCGTCAGTCATCCAGAACATTTCGATTCGAGGGAAACGGATTACTGTTCCGATCCTGGCGGGTTCGGATGCCGAATCGCCCACCACCACGGCACTTACTTGACATCCCGCCGGGCCGAGCAGGCCTGGATCAAAAGTGAGAAACAGTTGACCAGGACCAACCATTTCCAGCTTTGCTCCAGTCTTCTTTTCGCCGACATTGATCAATAGTTCTTCAAAACCTTTCGATCCCTCCTTACATTGCAGCTTTATCGCGGGCTTCAGATCCGCTGGCTCAATCCTAAATTCCGCGCTGACAAATGATCCGGCTGGCAGCTCCTCCGCCTTCGGCGCCATGCTCAGATTTTCAGGAAGTGAGAGCTTTACACTGATGATCCTCGGCCGGGGCCCGCCCACCTGCAATGCAGCTGCAACCGGGATTCCACGAGCCACTCCCGGCACTACAACATTCATCGCTAGCAGCGAGCCAGCCTTTGCTTGAGTATCCAACAATGCCACCACCAGCCGTTCGTTTGGCCTTGTCGGATCAAAAGCGCTGAGCCGGAACTTGGCTCCTGGGGAAACTATAGATTCAATCCGGTCCAGCCCTTTGCCTTTCAGCGTGAAGCTTTGCTCTACTGATTCCTGCGCTAATCGAATCGGTAAATTGTCAATTTGCGGTGGGGCAGGGAGGATGCTCAGCGGCAGGTCACGGATAATATTGTTGGCTGAGGTTAGCGTCAAAACGTAGTTGCCAGGGCGCAGACGATCGGTATCCAATTCCACCGAAAGCTTCTTTTGTGGTCCCTGATAAGTTACAGGAGGTTGCCAATCCAATTCCTCAGTCAATGCCTTTTGTCCCCCAGCCCGCCGAATGGAAACGCATTTCACAAACTGGAAATCTGCCCCTTCCAAATCGAGCACCACTGGGCCGGACGCAGCAACCAATCGATCCGCCGAAGCCGCGGAAGGTTGCGCGGAAGTTAGCGTATCCACCGAATAAACATCAATGTTACCGGCCACTTTCAACTGCTCGAAATCCCAACGGCCCGCCAATTGATAGGTGCCAGCAGTTAGCCTTGTGTTGCGTGGATCAACTTCAAGAGATCTGCCCAGCACACTAACGCGCACCGGAATTTCGGCACCTTGCCCGACTGGCTTCATTGCCCAATCACGAACTTTTTCCATCAGCAGTAGATCCACCCCAGGCTGCAGGGGCAGGATTGATTTCGAATTCAAAGGAATGTGAGTACCGCTTACCAGCGCAGGGTTGGGGCGAAGAGCATCGCTGAACCGGTGAGCCCAAAGGTACACAGTGCGCGTCCGTCCGCTACCGGTTGGCAGGAATCGGCCACACAATTGCATGGAATCATCCGGCGAGGCAACAGAAAATACTGACCGAAATTCAGTTTCTGGAAATAGCCAGTTCTTAACTTCGGGCAACATTCCTCCGCCCAGGAACAGCCCGCCCGCATTGGAAAAGAAGCCATCCATTGCTTTGTCTTTCATCGTGACGATCGGTGCGCGCCTAGCTTGACCGGATGCGTCCAATCCATAGTTGGTGCCGCTTAGGGCCCGTACAATTGCTGCAAGCATGCGGTCGGAAGGATTGGTCCGCACCAACTCCGCTGATGGGTCGTCATCCTCATTTTCAAGTACGCTCAGCAGTTCCAAATTGTCTTCAGTCTGCGAAGTTTGTTCGGCATACTGCGTCATTTGAGAAATCAAGCGCTTGTCTTTAGTAACCAGATTGGTGACTTTCTTTTCGTCTAAACCTTGCGATCCAAAGACGAATACTAACACTCTTGCGCGACCAGGCAAGGTCCATTCTGCAGGACTAGCGGCGGGTACCATTTCCATCACGGACATTGATCCATCGCTTCCTGATTCCATATATACCAACGTCACCCTTGCCTCCTTCTTGACGTCCGCTGGAAGATTCACTGGTTTATATAGAACTTTGTAGTCCTTGTTTAAAACTTGAACGGATCGAATTGGCAGTTTTGCGCCATTTGGCCTTTGCACCATCAGTTGGAAAGTGCCTACTGTGGAAGAGTTGCTGCCACAACCGGCTGAGGTTGCTGGTGTCACCGCCATGGCCAAACTGGAAATTGCTAGCAAGATAAGGAGCCACATACTTCCTTAATAGCATGGAAGAATAGCTGTATGATTCGATTCTTGCTTCTTGCGGTATCCTCGGTGGCTTTCGCCCAAACCCCAATCCGCCTTCAATTGGACGCAACCGATGCTCCTCGGCGCATTCTACATGCTCGCCTTACCATTCCCGTAGCAGGTGGACCGGTGCGGTTAGTGTACCCAAAGTGGATTCCCGGCGAACATGCTCCAACCGGCCCCGTAACGGATTTGGTGAATCTGAAAATTACCGCTGCCGGTAAATCCGTTCGCTGGCGGCGTGATCCCATTGAAATGTACACGATTATCGCCGATGCTCCATCCGCCGCAACTTCCCTTGAACTTACTTACGATTTTATTTCTCCTCCAGAAATGGGCGGCTTCAGCTCCGGTGCATCCACCACAACGGAGTTGGCATTGCTGAGCTGGAATCAGGTGATGTTGTATCCCGAAGGCAAGAAGACGGATGATGTGCAAGTTCAAGCATCGTTGCGAGTCCCCGCTGGCTGGAAATATGGAACGGCACTTCCAATTGCTCGCGAAACCGGAGATAGCATTGAGTTCAAAACTGCGTCGGCTACCACTATGGTGGATTCCCCAGTAATCTCGGGCAGGCACTTTCGGACGTTCGATTTGTCACCCGGTGCGAATCCTCCGCACTACCTGCATGTTTCCGGCGACAGCCGCGAATCTGTGGCTCTACCCGATTCCCTGGTGGCCTCTTATCGAAAATTGGTAGCGGAAACCGGCGTTCTCTTTGGAGCACGCCACTATGGTTCCTATCACTTTCTACTGACGCTTTCCGATCATGTGGCGCACTTTGGGCTGGAGCATCATGAATCAAGCGACAACCGCCTTCCAGAAGCGTCCCAAACCGATCCTGATGCATTGCGAGTGAGCGCAGGGTTGCTGCCGCATGAACTGTCGCACTCATGGAATGGAAAATATCGCCGCCCAACGGGCTTGGCGACCAGCGATTACCAGCAACCAATGCAAGGGGAATTGTTGTGGGTTTACGAAGGCCTAACGCAATACTTGGGAAATATTCTGACGCCACGCAGCGCGTTAATCACCGCTGCAGATTACCGGCAGATTGTGGCCAAAGATTTGGCAGAACTGGATCAGCTACCCGGTAGGCAGTGGCGTCCGTTGGCCGATACAACAGTTGGCGCTCAATTGCTTTATTCGGCACGTGGTGACCAACAGAGCTTGCGGCGGGGAACGGATTTCTATCCGGAAGGCGCGTTAATTTGGTTGGAAGCTGATGTGAAGATCAGGCAGTTGAGCGCGGGTAAGCGCTCCCTGGATGATTTCTGCAAGGCGTTTTATGGCGGCAAAAGCGGTGGACCTGAAGTGAAGACCTATACTTTGGAAGACATCATTTCCGCGATTGGCCAAGTGCAGACGTATGATTGGAAAAAATTCTTCAATGATCGGATTTACGAAGTTGCGGCCAGGGCTCCGGGTGCGATTGAACAAGCTGGATGGAAGCTGGTTTTCAAGGAGGAACTTCCTGAGCGGCAGCGGATTGTGGAGGAGCAAAACAAGTCCATTGACGTGCGATTTTCCCTTGGGCTCACTTTGAAAGAAGACGGAACTATTCAAGACGTGATTTCCGGTTCGCCCGCGGCCAAGGCTGGTGTTTCTGCTTCAGCGAAATTGATTGCTGTGAACGGCCGGCAGTTCACTGGGAAAGTTCTGAGGTCAGCGATCACAGCGGCAAGAGGTGGAACAGACGTCATTGAATTGTTGGTGAAGGATGGCGAATATTACACCGTGCATAAAGCAATTTGGAATGGTGGGAATCGTTATCCGCAACTGCAACGGGATGAAAGCAAGCCAGACTTGCTTTCGGAAATTATTAAGCCACGAAGCTAGTTCATTAAGACGCGTACTGCGGCTTCCATCAGCTTCTTGTAATCGGCATGCTCAGAGTTGGTAAGAATTGCAATCACAAATTGCTCTTCGGGAAAAATGGCGAGCACCGTCCGGCACCCTTGTTGGGAACCGCTGTGGCTGTATGCCTTCTTGCCTTCAAACATGGTCAGGCTGATGCCCATGCCATATCCTGTTTCCCGGCCTTCTGCAGTTTTCTGGGTGGTGGTCATCAACCGGAAGGTCTCCTTCTTCATCAGCCGTCCGGCTTCCAGCGCAACTCCGAAATGGGCCATATCTATCGCCGATGCCACGAAGCCGCCGCCTGCCACTTTATAGCTTGTATCTGCCAAACCGGCATTCAAAACCTCTCCATTGGTGCCCAGCGCATAGCCGCGAGTTCGGTTGCGAATCACAGCGTAAACATTGTCCTCGCGAGCTGTGTCCATTCCAGCACGTGAAAAAATTCGGGTGGATACATAGTCTACAAAGCGTTGGGCACCGGCGGTTTCAACGGCAGCACCAACCAAAGTAAAGCCATGCGTGGTGTACAGGTATTTTGAACCAGGTTCATGCTCAAGGGGGTCGTTTGCGAAAAACTTCAAGCCATCGGTGAGGTTTGAATAGTAGCGGGTGCTCAACATTTCGTCCCCTTTGTAATGCCGGATCCCAGCCAAATGGCCAAGAACCTGACGCAAGGAAATGGGCCAAGGCTTTTGGGGAAACGTTGGGACGTAGCGCTGAACAGGAGCATCCAGGTCGATTTTCCCCCTTTCAAATAACTGGAGGGCCGCCACCGCGGATATAGTCTTGGAAATAGAGCCAAGCCGATAGATCGTGTCAGGGCGCGCTGGTAGGCTGTTTTCCAGATCCGCCATGCCAAAACCGTTTGCGTAACGCAGCGCTCCACGATGGGCCACAGCGACGGACATTCCCACAACTTTTTCTGCTACTCGCTCAGTCTCAAGGGCTCGTTCCAGCCGGCGAATGGTGGTGGATGGGATCTCAGGCGCCGGCTGGGACCACAGGGTAAAGGCAAAAAGGAAACAAAAAACGAATCGACGCATCACTGATCATTGTAACGAGAGAATGGAACAATTTACAGATTCTTGCGTATTTAATGATTAGGAGGGATTAAGTAAATGGTGAAATTCCTGCTGTGGTGCATCTTGTTGGTGGTTTGCTGGCCACTGGCGATTTTCGCTCTGCTGATGTATCCCCTTATCTGGCTTGTACTTTTGCCATTCAAGATTGTAGGAGTGGCCGTTGGAGGAGTCCTTCATTTGATTTGGGCCTTATTCGCATTGCCAGCGAAGCTTGTCCGGGCTCTTTAGGGTACTCGGCGGCCTGAAAAGAGCAGATCCGTCGAGATCTGAGAGAAAGCTTGGCTCATCGCGGCGGGTTCCTTTATCTTCAACACAACTGCTTTGGGCTGGCCAGTTATTGGTTTTGACGATAGGGATACTTTGGCTTCCACAGTTTCAGACTGAGTAGCTTTGGGAAAGGTCAAGTGCATTTCGACAGAGCCCACCGATCCACCCGTGCAACTCACGCCTTCCAACTTATGCGCGAATGCTTCGCCTTCCTTGAATTTCGAATCCTTGGCATACAGCACGGATCCATTCACCAAAAGCTCCAACCGATCTCTTCCACCCAAGAAAGAACCAGTGAAGACCTTCGCGGAGCTGATGAATTCCCGGCAGATCTCCTTTGGCACATTGGTATCCAACGACAAGACCAAATCCACATTGCGGCGATTCACAATGCTGGAAGCCTGCACTTCCGTCGCTTGTGATCCTAGAAAACGCATGAAATAGAGTGGAATGTTCACTCGTGCACTTGCACTGATCGCAAGGTTGGATTTAGTGGTTTCAACGATCCGTATTACCGGTGTCAATGGATCGGCGCGAAACGCAGCCGGATCGAAGTTAGCTTGAAAAAATGCCTCACCCCGTGAAGTTGCATAGGCGACTTGATCAGGCAGGGTAGCGCCAAACCCGAGGTTGCGAGCGGTAGCCAAAGCAGCCGAATCACACGCTGAGTTCAACTTGGTCCGCGCCGACCAAAGCATAGCAGCATCTATTCCCAAACCCAGAACAGGAATCAGAACCACCAGCGAAAAAGCCGTGGCAATGATCGCAATGCCCTTTTGGTTGGCCCTCATCAAAAAATTGCCCGCTGGTAAAGGGTGGAATCACGCTTGTACC
>JAYUSZ010000229.1:0-10441 GCA_043755435.1 Bryobacterales bacterium
GTACCTCAAGCATTTCCGGAACACCAACCGTCGCCGGCGTATTTACTTTCCTGATTACGGCCACCGATACGGCGCACTCTGGAGTACCAAATCATTTCTCAATCACGATAACGGGTGCTCCGATAGTTGACCCGGGGCCGCAGACTTTTGTCACAACTTCCCCGCTTCCCAACGGTTCCGCTTGTACTCATTACACAACAACAATTACGTCCGTTGGTGGACAAGGCCCCTACACCTACGCCATCACCGGCGGAGCATTGCCATTTCCTTTGACGTTGACTTCGGCTGGCGTCATTTCTGGTGCTGCTGGATTGCATGCAGGAGCATACACCTTCACGATTCGATCGACCGATTCGTTCAGCCCGGCGCACACCGCGTCACAATCTTTCACTTTGAACATACTGCCTTGCGCTGGAACAGTGCAGCCGCTAGTGATTACAAGTTCTTCGGTAATTCCTGGAACAACAACCTGTTCGGCATCGAGCCGTCAGCTGACCGCATCGGGCGGAATTGCTTCTTACACCTGGGTAGTTGCGGGTGGCTCAACATTGCCAACTGGCATCACACTCACTGCGGGCGGCCTGTTTTCAGGAACTCCAACTACTGTGGGAAGCTATAGCTTCAGCATTAGCGTAACGGATTCCAACTCGCCAACAGCCACTACCACTCAGGCGTTCACCTACGTGGTGTCTGCCTGTCCTCCGGCATTAGCAATCACGACAACATCCCCATTACCAACGCAAACTGTGTGCGTGCATTCGCCAATTCAATTGGCGGCATCGGGTGGGACCGCGCCTTATACTTGGGCGCTGACTAGTGGTGCATTGCCACGCCCTTCCACCCTTTCGTCGGCTGGACTGATTAGCGGATTGCCTTTCCATGCTGGTGTTTATACATTCACGGTACAGGTGCGAGATTCCGTAAACACGTTAGTAACCCAAGCCTACACTTGGACCATCGATATATGCGGGGGCAGTGTTACCGATGCACCAGAATCTGTAGATGGTTCGTTGTCAATTTCAACGGAAGGCTTACCAAGCTTTGTTCTAAATGAGCCGGCAAGTACGAACATTGACGGTACTCTGGAAATCTTCCCAGCGAATACGGAGGGCGAATTCGCTTACTTTACGAATGCGCTGCGCAAGGTTTCGTTCAACATCAAGGCGGGCAGCACGGAAGCGGTGTTCTCGAAACTGAACAGCCGTTTGGCAATGCTTTCCAAAGGTGGCGCAGCGACGGTTGTTTCGACGCTATTCATCGATGGTGCGGAAGTGACTCCAGAAGCAGCAACGGTCACGTTGCGCAACAACGGCTCCGTGGAATAGTCAGTTACAAACTCTAAGTCAAAATGGCGAGGCCCCTGGGCTTCGCCATTTTGTTGGTGTGCCAATGCGTAAGGTCCACAATCGAACGGCAGTCCCAAAGTCTAATCACAGGTATTCCTCCGTACTGGAACTCTCAAATTATTAGAACAACTTAAGAAATTTCAAGGGCGCTGAGCACATTGGAGCTGTTTGCTTATGTGAGATATTATCAGCGCTATGTTGTTGGCTAATAGAAAGAAACTTAGATTTCATTGGTTAATGATAACGCAGCAGTGGAAAGTGGGAAGTGCTATCAATTCAAGTACTAAGCCTTTAGATTAGTTCCTACGCATGATTGTGCGCCAAACCCCAACTCCATATACTCTTCTTGGGCCAGAGCCAAGAATTTTTAAATCGAGGTACAAATATATGTGGAGTAATAAGTTCGACACGTCGGTGGCAAAGCTGTTTGCCTCCGTAATTTGCGGGGTGGGCCTGATGTCTGTGCCAGCCGTCGCTCAAACACAATTAGTTAATAACGGTGGATTTGAATCTGGACTAACCGGATGGACGGTGTTCGATCAGGCCGGCGGGAGCGGTAGTTTTTATAGCGTCAGCGGCACTGGGAATCCTGGTGGAAATGGATGCTGTTCCACGGTGGGTCCAAAAACAGGCACTTTTTTTGCCAGTTCCGGCCAAAACGGCCCGGGCACTCATGCGCTGCTGCAGACGTTCACAGTTTCACCAGCAGCGGTTGGAAGCAGAAGAATTATTTTGGAATTTGACCAGTTCGTCAACGACTACGACGGCGGAGCTATCAATGTTGCAGGTCTGGATTATACCGCTGTGCCAAACGAGCACGCCAGGGTTGACTTGCTTACCGCAACGTCCACACCTCTGAACACCACAACTGGAGTTATCCGGAATTTTTACATTGGAAATGATGGTCTTGGAGGTCCTTTCCCTCTTCCCTACAGGCATTACGTTTTCGATATCTCGAATGATGTGGGTGCGGGTGGCACTTTCCAACTCCGGTTCGCAGAAGTCGATAATCAGGGCTTCTTCAACCAAGGCGTGGATAACGTAAGCATCGTGGTAACCGACTTGAATGTATTCCAGGTTCGCTATGCATCCAACCTGACTGCCGGCGATTCCGTAATCAACCTTACAAACACCGGTGCTAACGGCGCATCCTTGAATGGACCTGGATTCGGCGGAGCCGCTGGAAACATCTGCGTGAACGTTTATGCGTTCTCTCCCGATGAACAGTTGGTTTCCTGCTGTTCCTGCCTGATCACTCCCAACGGATTGGCTTCGCTTTCCGTGAACAGTGATTTGATCAGCAACACGCTTACCGGTGTAAGGCCTAACTCGGTGGTTGTGAAATTGGTAAACACCGGCGCAGGGGATCGCTTTACGGGTACATCCTGCACAAATAGTGCAGCAGTGGCCGGTACAGCCGCCTTCCCATTGGCTGCTGGAATGCTGGGCTTCGGGACCACGATTCATGCGGCACCTGTTGCAGGCACGTTCGGAGTTACAGAAACTGCATTCCTGAGTGCGACTCTGAGCACGCAGGAACTGGCTAGCATCACCAACCGTTGCGCAAACATCATTGGCAATGGCAGCACGTTCGGCATCTGCCGTTCCTGCCGCGTCGGTGGTTTAGCTTCGGACCGCTAGTAGCTAAGCGGTAAATCAAAATGGCGAAGCCTTCGGGCTTCGCCATTTTTATTGGTGTGCCGAGCATGCTGGACAGCGCGAAGGTGAAAGTCTCTTGACAACCTGATGGAGGTAAAGTTATTGCGAAACGCAAGGGCGTCATCGCGAGGTGGAGTCTGAAAGGAGTGTGGAGCAAACGTACGAGCCGATGAGTTGGCCAATGACAACGAAGTCCATATCCATCAAGAGCACTGGTTGTAAATCTCGAACTTACCTCGGGAGATCTGCTGCCTGTCATGGAATCGCGACTGAGGGCGAAGCCAGCAGAGGGCATAGTAGTCCGGCAACGGGTGCGGACCTGCAGGTCCTGTGTTGTGGGAGGGGTGGCCCCCCTATCCCGATTGTTACCCGCGCGACCGTAACATGCGCAGGGCATTGAAAGTGACACACAGCGTGGCGCCCATATCTGCAATAATCGCTAACCACAACGTCTTAATCCCGAACGCCACCAGAATCAGGAAGATCAGTTTAGTTGCCAGCGCAAGAGTAACGTTTTGCAAAACAATACTTCTAGCCTTGCGGGCATGTCGTAATAGAAACGGTAGGCGGCGAATGTCGCCACTGGTTAGAACAATATCGGCCGCCTCAGCTGCCATATCTGTTCCCTGATGCGCTACGGCAATACCAACATGGGCTGAGGTCATGGCTTCGGCATCGTTCACGCCGTCGCCCACCATGCCTGTCCGTGCCCCTTGGGCCTCCAGACTTTTGACGAATGCAGCCTTTTCAGCAGGGAGGATTTCGGAGTGAACTTCCTCAATTCCTAAATGGCTAGCCACCGCAGTGGCTACTTCCTTTCTGTCACCAGTGAGCATCAGCATGCGGCCAATGCCTAGTTGGCGCAACTCATCTAAAATCGCTTTTGCCTCCGCGCGAGGAGCATCTTCGAGGACAACACGAACTAATAAGTCGCTGCCTGAACCGAGGAAGACTTCAACGGTAGAGCCGCCATCCACAGTCACGCCACGTTCGCGAGCCATCCGCACGCTGCCTAGCCAGAACTTGCGGCCACGGACAATGGCTTCGACGCCGCGGCCGGCGTCGGCATAGAATTCAGTAACTGAGGGGAACAGCCGCACTTCCTGCCGTACATGCTGCAGGATGGATTGAGCAATGGGGTGTTCGCTGTGCTGTTCCAATGCACCCAGCGTTTCAAACCCTTCTTTATGCGTGAAGCCATTGTGCATGGTGATTGCTTTCACCTGGGGCACGCCACCGGTGAGGACTCCCGTTTTATCAAAAGCCAAAGTACGGATTTGTGCAGCCTGTTCAAGAAACACTCCGCCCTTGATCAGCACACCTTGCCTGGCAGCGGAAGCCAGAGCCGCCACCATGGTAACTGGGGTTGAAATGACCAGGGCGCAAGGGCAGGAAATCAGCAAAATCACCATGCCTGTATAAAACCATTCACTCCAGGCTGCGCCCATGAACAATGGCGGAATTACAGCAACTAAAAGCGCCAGCACCATAACCACCGGCGTATAGATGCGGGCGAAGCGTTCCACAAACTGCTCTGAAACAGCCCGGCGCTGCTGGGATTGTTCTACCATGCGCAAGGTTCGCGAAAGAGTGGAATCCTGATACAGACGAGTGATTTTCAGATCCAACATGCCGTCCATATTCATGGTCCCGGCGTACACTTTGCTGCCTGGTTCCTTCAGCACCGCAGCCGATTCACCAGTGAGGAACGACTGGTTCACACTGGAGATTCCTTCCACAACATCGCCGTCAAAAGGGATGGTATCGCCTGGACGAACGCGTGCAGTTTCCCCCAATTTCACGTCGGCTACCGGCATTTTATGTTCATGATCCTTGTGCAGGATCACTGCTTCTTTCGGCGATTCCCCAAGTAGAGAGCTAATGGCACTGCGCGCTTTCTGCATGCTGTAGGCTTCCAGCAGGTTGGCCAAAGCGAACAGAAACGCAACGGTGGCCCCTTCCATCCATTCGCCTAAGAATGATGCGCCGAAGATGGATAGCAACATCAACGCGCTCATATCAGGCCGTAGAATCGCTAGGGATTTGAGTGCTTTTTCAAGGGATGGTGCTGCGCCCAAAATCATGGCTGCGACAAAGCATAGCAAGGCGTTGAGGGGCATGGCCTCGGAATGATGTTCGTGAGCGAGCAGGCTGAGCGAAAAGCGGCCTTCATGCCAGGCGATCAACAGAATGCCCGCCAGTAAGGCGATGCCGCTTCCAATGGCCAGAATGCGGCGGGAATGAATTTGCCAGAATGAGGTTTGAATTTCCGGCTTCGCATCCCAGGCAACGGCCTTCATGCCCAGGCCGGCAACGGCGGTTTGAATGGCTCCGGGGGCCATGCGGTCGCGGTCGAACTCGACGGTCATTTTACCGTTCATCACATCGAAGCCCAGGTCGTAGATACCGGTAACTCCGCCCAAGGCTCGCCGCAGTTGCGACACTTCTTCGGCGCAGTCCATGCCTTGAATTCGATAGATCTCTTTCTGATTAGCCATTAAGTCGGTGTTACCCTTATTGTAGAAGAGAAGGCATTTTCATGCGTCATCATCATAAATTTCATGAACTGCATTCCCACGTCCACGGCGAAGGCTGCGGGCATACGGCCATTAAACATGGGGACCATACGGATTACCTACACGACGGTCACTTGCATAGTCCTCATGGAGACCACTTTGATGAATGCGTGATCGAAGTTTCAGACAAGAATCCGAACCGCTGTGCTCCTCACACTTGCAACGGCCATACCGCGAGCCACGTGCACGGAGAAGGCTGCGGACATGAAGCGGTGCCACATGGGGATCATGTGGATTACTTAGTGAACGGCCACCTGCACCAGCCTCATAATGGGCATTGTGATGATCACGGGCCTCTGGTAATTCTATAAATCCAAACAGCACGCTAAGCAGTTTTGATACGATAACGCCCATGAAGCAATTCCTGTTGTTGTCGGTCGCAATCACAAGCGCCGCCTTAGCCGAAACGAAAGTATTTTCCGGGTTCACTTTAATTGATGGTAACGGGGGCGCTCCGGTTGCAAACGCCGCGATAATTGTTACCAACGGGAAGATCACCTGGACCGGTACGAAGGCCGGATTGAAAGTCCCCAGCGGTGCGGAGGCGATTGATCTTACTGGAAAGTTCGTGATGCCAGGCATTATCAACCTGCATAGCCATCTGGCCAATACCAAGGGCCTGGTGCAGGATGCCAAGAACTTCACCCGCGAAAATCTGGCGGCGAATCTAAACACCTACGCAACGTATGGGGTGACCACTGTTTTGAGCATGGGGGCGGATCAACCGCTGGTCTTCGATGTCCGCGCCGAACAACGTGCTGGGCGAGCCACAACTACGCGAATCTTCACAGCAGGGCGCGGCTTCACTGGCAAAGAAGGCTACCCCACCAAGGCTCCTGGAATGAAGGGGATTCCCTATGAAATCAGTGAAGAAAAACAGGCTGCCCAGTTTGTGAGCGAGCAGGCGGCCAAAGGCGTGGACATCATCAAGATATGGGTGGACGACCATTTGGGGAAGGAGCCCAAGATCCAACTGAATCTTTCAAGAGCCATTATCAACGAGGCGCAAAAACGTGGATTGCGCGTGGCGGCTCATATTTTTACCTTGAGTGATGCCAAGAGTTTAGTAAGTG
Source organism: Bryobacterales bacterium (assembly GCA_043755435.1). GTDB lineage: Bacteria > Acidobacteriota > Terriglobia > Bryobacterales > Bryobacteraceae > JANXSF01. The sequence goes on from JAYUSZ010000229.1 coordinate 6,655, forward strand.
CCGGACTAAGTGGCCTGGCCCATTCAGTGCGTGACAAAGATGTGGATCAGGAATTGATTGAACTGATGAAGAAGAAAGGGGCCTGGCAAATGGCCGCTACCTTTACACGGGAGCTTTCGGTATTCACTTATACGAAGGATGCTCCGTTTCTGCACGATCCCTTTTTCACGAAGGGTACAACACCGGCGGTGCTGGCAACGCTGGCCAGTAAGGAGTTTCAAGGCAAGCAGGATCATGAAGCGGAGCTATACAAGGGGTTTTTGAAGACTGCGCAGAGGAATTTGAAGAAGCTGGCGGATGCTGGAGTAAAGTGGGGTTTTGGAACAGATACTGGGCCTCCTGGAAGATTCCCAGGATTTTTTGAGCATCTGGAAATGGAGTTGATGGTCGAAGCCGGGTTTACTCCGATGCAGATCATCAGTTCGTTTAGCAAGCAGAATGCCGAGTATCTTGGAGTGGCGAAGATGCAAGGGACGCTCACGGCGGGTAAGTGGGCGGATATGGTTGTGCTGAGTAAGAATCCGGTGGTGGATATCATGAACTCACGGACGATTGATAGTGTTTGGATTGCTGGGGGTTTGGTGAAGTAGTACCTTAATTCAATGGTTAAAGCGCAATTCAGTCATCGGGAAATCCTCCCCATTCGCGCAATTGCACATGACTTGATTCTGATTACCGAATCCAACTTGATTCGTATCCAAATGCAAGGCATGAACACCGTGCTGCAAGGTGGAGTTTGAAGCCGCTTACTGTCTCAGCCCACCTCAACTTGAAGCTCCAGCAACCAACGCACTCGGCAATGGGCTCACATCAATTTGACTGAACTAGCTGAACCGCGCTTTCCATCTCTAATCGCAACTCCTCAATGACTTCAGCACTAAGTCGTGGACTAACTTTAGCCCCCGACTGAGCCTTGCGTTAACGATTAAAATGTGATCTACTGGCAGACCAAAGACTTCTCAGTTGGAGGCTCCTATGCGCAAAGTTGTTCTGTTCTCGCTTCTCATCTTCTCCGCAGACACCTACGCCCAATCAACGGGTACGGCCACTCTTGTTGGCACCATCACCGACTCCAGCGGCTCGCTGCTGCCTGGTGCCAAGTTGACTGTACTCAACACCGGAACCTCATTCCTTTCGGAAACTGCTACAACCACAGAAGGGTCTTACTATGTCCCGAATTTGATTCCTGGCACTTACCGTCTAACCATCGAAGCGGCTGGATTTAAGAAGTACATTCGTGAAGGAATCACCCTCCGCACCAATGAGACTCCGCGCATCGACGTGATGATGGAAATTGGAACCCTTTCCGACACAATCAACGTAGCCGCATCCACGCCTTTGCTCGAAACAGAGACGTCCTCCACAGGGCAAATCATGGATGGCGAAACCGTCGTCAAAATGCCGGTGATGCAGAAGGGCATTAAACGGATGACGCTTTATATGCCGGGTTTGAATGTCGTCAACGGACTCCATGGAGTTGGTCAGCGTGAACGTTCGCTTGGCATTACGCTCGATGGCGTCAGCGGCAAGGAACCGGTTCGCGGTGCAGTGAATGACGATCAGCGCATCATGACCGGAACACTGGATATGATTCAGGAATTCAAGATGTGGAACACCGGTCTGCCCGCAGAATTCGGCCACACTGGCGGCGGCATTCTCTCAGCTGTTTATAAAAGCGGCACCAATTCCTTTCACGGTTCCATGGAAGATCGCTACCTGAATGGGAAACTTGTGCACCGGCAATATTTCGATCAATTGAAACGCTGCGACGTCGGGCTGCCATGCAATCCCTGGAGCTATCACGAAATGTCAGCCACTGCCGGCGGTCCCGTCTACATTCCGAAAGTCTATAACGGCAGGGACAAAACGTTCTTCTTTTTCGGCTTTCAACGGCACCATGAAAAGGTATCGGAAACCGCCATTACTAACGTCCCCACCGAGGCAATGTTCAACGGCGATTTCACTTTTGGTGGTCGAGGGTTTCCAATTTACGATCCTTCCACCACTCGTCAGGATGCAACTGGAAAATGGATCTGCGACCCCTTCCCAGGCAATCGCTTACCGTTATCTCAGATCGATCCGGTTGTGAAAAAGTTCCTAAGCTTCAACCCCTGGACCCCATCCAACCGGCCAGGCAATATTACGCCTACTGGTATCACGCAAGATCTGGTGTTGCCCACCAAAGGCCGCTATTACTTCACGCGCTTCGATACGAAAATTGATCATCAGTTCACCACCAACCATCGAATTTTCAGCCGCGTTTCGCGCATGCGCAATCGTGCACCTGGCCGCTATTCAACGGACATTGCCTGGCAGGATTACGACCCGGTAATGGTGCAGCCCAATGATTTCACCAACGTAGTTGTTTCCGACACCAATACGCTGCGGCCAACGTTAATTAACGAGTTTCGCCTGGGGTATAACCGTCGTCATGAAACGAAGGACCCGATCACTTACGGAACCAACGTGGCACAAAAACTCGGTATGCCCAACGTGGATGCGGCTACTTTTCCACGCTTTGTGACGGGCTACAACGGAGGCCCAGGGGGCCGCTTTCAGAACGTCTCCGAAGATTTCACACTGCAGGAGAATATGACAAAAGTTTCCGGCAAGCACACCTGGAAATTTGGCTATGAAATGATCCGCACCCGCTACAACGGTTTAAGTGAAGCGTTACCATCGGGCACTTACAACTTCGGCGGTACGGAACTTCCATTTACTCCGAATACTGGAAACACCTTCGCCAGTTTCCTTTAGGAAATGTCGCCAGTGCACAGTTCACACGCAATCAAGGAACTTGGTTGCCGCGATGGTGGGGCCATGCCTTATACGCGCAGACCGACTATCGCCCCATGAAAAACGTCACACTGAACCTGGGCTTGCGCTGGTCGTATGAATCGCCGTTCTCCACCAAGTACGGTCAACAATCGCAGTTCGATCCGAATGTGGTTGATTCCATTTCCGGCTTCAAAGGTTCCATCATTCACCCGAATGGTCAATTGGCGCGCAAGGATTTGAACAACTTTCAACCCCGTGTTGGGTTGGCTTGGAACTTCCGGCGCAACATGGTTTTCCGTTCCAGCTTCACCATCATCAGCAGTGACTTGATGACCAACGATGTCAATCAGAACTTTGAAGAATATCTGGCCACAGCAAACATTCAATCTCCTGCTGGAGATCCCCGAACGGTGTTTAGGCTTTCACAGGGTCCACCGTCAGTGAAGTTCACCACCAATCCAGATGGCAGCGTGCCTTACGTTGGAACGAATTTTGGTGCCCGAAACGCCACTTGGTACGACCCCAATTTCCGGACTCCGTATGTTATGAGCTGGTCCGGTGGTGTGCAGTGGCAGTTCAAGACCAGTTGGCTATTGGATGCAAGCTATCAGGGTTCAGCTGGCGTCAAGCTGATGAATTCCTGGAATATCAATGTGCAGCCAATTAGTTGGTTCCCCACCGACACAGCACGCCTCGATACCATTCGCACACAATTTCAAAACTTCAAACCCTATCCTCAATTCGGGAATGTGAACCTGATCAGTAATTTTGGACACAACACGTATCATGCAAGCACGTTGAGAATTGAGCGCCGCTATGCGTCAGGATACACGCTGAACTCCTTCTATACATGGTCGAAAACGCTAAATAATTCTGATGACGACGGCAACGCCACTGGCATCACATACTACAATCGCAGTCTGGAAAAGGGCCGCGCTAACTACGACGTTCATCATCGTTGGGTAACCGCCATGACTTACGAACTGCCCTTCGGTAAAGGCCGCAAGTT
>JAYUSZ010000230.1:0-4133 GCA_043755435.1 Bryobacterales bacterium
TCCGCGATCGCAACTCATTGGCATAACCGAACATTTCCCCAAGCGGCACCATGGATTTAATTACCTGCGTGCTGCCCATCATTTCCATACCTTCCAAGCGGCCACGGCGCGAAATCAAATCGCCGTTCACCGGACCCATGTATTCGTCCGGCACAACCACTTCCACTTTCATTACTGGCTCAAGCAACACTGGCTTAGCCTTTTGCGAAACTGATTTGATGGCCATCGAACCGGCGATTTTGAACGCCATTTCCGACGAATCCACATCATGATAGCTACCGTCGTATACCGTGCACTTCAAATCGGACATCGGGAAGCCTGCCAGAATACCGCCTTCCAGCGCTTCGATCATTCCCTTTTGAATTGCTGGAATGTATTCCTTGGGAATGGTTCCGCCAACGGTGCCGTTGACGAACACAAATCCAGAACCTTCTTCCAGTGGCTCGATACGAATCTTACAATGACCGTATTGACCCTTACCACCCGATTGCCGTACGAACCGGCCTTCGCCTTCCGCTTTGGTACGGATGGTTTCGCGATAAGCCACTTGCGGCTTGCCGACATTCGCTTCTACGCCAAATTCGCGGCGCATCCGCTCTACAATAATTTCCAGGTGCAGTTCGCCCATGCCAGCGAGAATCGTTTGGCCTGTTTCCTGATCGGTCGATACCTTTAAGGTAGGATCTTCCTGAACTAGCTTGGCAATTGCCATGCCCAGCTTTTCCTGGTCAGGCTTTGACTTCGGCTCAATTGCTAACTGAACAACTGGCGTGGGGAAGTCGATAGACTCAAGAACAACCGGCGATTTTTCATCGCAAATTGTATCTCCAGTCATCGCGGCCTTCAACCCTACTACTGCGCAAATATCGCCAGCCAGAATATCCTGAATTTCTTCACGCTTGTTCGCGTGCATTTTCACCAGACGGCCCACTCGTTCGCGGCGGCCCTTGGCTACGTTGAAAACCGATTCGCCAGAATTCAATTTACCGGAATAAACCCGGATAAAGGAAAGCTGCCCTACAAATGGGTCGGTCATGATCTTGAAGATCAGCGCCGAGAAAGGTTCGGAATCGTCAGCATGGCGCATTACTTCCACATTGACGTCGTCCACTGAGGTACCTTTGATGGCCGGAATGTCCAAGGGCGAAGGCAGGTAATCCACCACCGCGTCGAGCATGTTTTGCACGCCCTTGTTCTTGAACGCCGAGCCACAAATTACCGGGAAAATCTTTTGCGTGATAACCGCTTTGCGAAGAGCAGCCTTTAACTCAGCGTCGCTCGGAGTCTCACCTTCGAGATACTTATGCATAAGTACGTCGTCGGTTTCCGAAATGCGTTCCACTAACTTTTCACGATACTCAGCGGCTAACTCAGCCATTTCAGCTGGTATCGGGCCGTCATCAAACAACGCACCTAACGATTCGTCGCGCCAGATGCGCGCCGTCATCGTAAGTAAGTCAACTACACCTTTGAAATTTTCTGCTGCGCCAACCGGGATTTGTAAAGCCACCGGGCTGCACTTCAAACGGTCAACAATGGTTCCAACGGAGCGATAGAAGTCAGCACCAACGCGATCCATTTTGTTGATGAAACAAATGCGGGGCACACGATACTTATCAGCCTGCCGCCAAACCGTTTCCGATTGGGGTTGCACACCAGCCACTGCGTCGAACACTGCCACAGCACCGTCCAAAACTCGCAAAGACCGTTCCACTTCGGCCGTGAAATCCACGTGACCGGGAGTGTCGATAATGTTAATTACAACGTCGTTCCATTGGCAGGTGGTTGCGGCCGATGTAATCGTAATGCCGCGTTCCTGTTCCTGCTCCATCCAGTCCATGGTGGCCGTGCCTTCATGAACTTCACCGATCTTGTAAGTACGGCCGGTGTAATAGAGGATACGCTCAGTAGTCGTAGTTTTTCCGGCATCAATGTGGGCCATGATGCCGATGTTACGCATTCGTTCAAGTGGGACAGTTCTTGGCATATTAACTAACTAGACAATTACAATAACTACCAACGGTAATTCGCAAAGGCCTTGTTAGCCTCAGCCATACGATGAACATCGTCTTTCTTCTTGATTGCTCCGCCGCGCATATTCGCTGCATCAAGCAGTTCGTTTGCCAGGCGGTCAGCCATACCTTTTTCCGAACGCGAACGGGCGTTACCAATAATCCAGCGCAATGCCAGACTGGTGCGGCGGTTGTTTGGAACTTCCACCGGAACCTGATAGTTAGCTCCACCGACGCGGCGGGTTTTCACTTCCAGCAGGGGCTTGGCGTTTTCAATGGCCTTTTTGAACAACTTCAGGGCATCGTCTCCACCGCGCTCAGCCATCTTATCCATGGCGGTGTAAAACACGCCCTGGGCGACTGATTTTTTCCCATCCCACATCATGGAATTGACAAACTTCTCAACCAAGGTTGAGTTGTAGATAGGATCCGCCAGGATGTCGCGAATTTCTGCTCTTCTTCTACGTGGCATAATTCAAATTCTTCCCTTAAATGCCTAGGACTTCGGGCGCTTAGCGCCATATTTGGAGCGGCTCTGCTTACGCTTTGCCACGCCTGCGGTATCGAGGGTTCCGCGAACTACGTGATAGCGAACACCCGGCAAATCCTTTACACGGCCGCCGCGGATCAGCACAATCGAGTGCTCCTGCAGGTTATGGCCTTCACCAGGAATGTAGGTGGTCACTTCAATTCCATTCGTCAAACGAACACGAGCGACCTTACGAAGTGCCGAATTCGGCTTTTTCGGGGTAGTCGTATATACGCGGGTGCAAACACCACGGCGCTGCGGGCAGGCTTGCAGTGCAGGGCTGGCCGTCTTATAGTTGATAGCCTTGCGTCCCTTTCGGACAAGTTGATTAAACGTTGGCACGAGAATTCTCTCTTAGTAAATCTAAAACTGCTTCAAATCCAACATGTTACAGCCGGTGAAACCAGCCAGTTCGCGCACGCACAAGCTTGAAGGCCCGATTGTGGCATTAAATTCGACGATATACCTTGTGGGAAGAACCTAAGACTTCGATTCAATCACTTCAGGTGGCAACCACGATACCGCTGTGGCCAATTGCGAGGAAAACTACTTCGGAATAGTCCATGTCTATATGCAGCGCGTTGTCTGCAACAAACCTCGGGACTAGCTTTCGGCCGGTCCACAGGTGGTAAAACTTATGAAAAACTACATTGGCAACCCTGTGGAGGTAGCACGAGAGCGGAAGACACATCTCGCCAAACTTCTCTATATTAGCTAGGCGGAACAAGTATTGTCAACTGTGTTGTATGAGAAATAGTGAAAATACACGAGTTGCAGGTCAGCGTGAAATTACAACACTATAGGGGGCGGCTTCGGGAACAGTTACCACTTCTGGTTGTATGACACATTCCCCTTGTGCTGCTCTAACGCTTCCGCCAACTCCAAACACGTTCCTGAGATAAGTTGAGTAAAAAAGCTAATATTCGCGGCGCATGCCTTTCGAGCGACGGTTCGGTACCGTGTCTCGCCACTAAAGTGCAGCTTTGGTTGAATTCTATCCACTTACACTTACATGGTTGGGCAGCAGCTATTCCTAACAGGGCAAATTTCTTCGAGGTCCGCGGGGGAACTAAAAGCATCGTTGCCCGGCGAACAGCGGCGGTCAGCCGGCTTTCGCCCAGTTGTGGCGCCGGGGGTGACAAGAGTTCCGCATAGACTTAACTAGCGGACGCACTGGCCTCACTGCCCTTAGTGTCTTTCCTGCCCCCTTTCACGGGTCATCATGAATAACTATTCGTTAGGCTAGTCTTAGGAATAGAACTGCACTCGGAAATTGTCGTAAAGTCCCTGAAAGGTTTTCGAAAAAGTACTACGGAACGGATCGCATGTCTTGGTTTATACGTTCAGGCCAATTCCTCGCAACACATTGAAGGAGAATCAGTTCAAAGAAGCAAAGCGGTACTAAAACCTCACAGTACATCCTTTGGGTTACTTCCTTTAGCTGATAGATGAGACCAAACAGCGAATGGTACCTTATCACCTGGAGTTCCACTCATGCACACAAAACTTACTCTCACTTTCGCGGCTATGGCACTGTCCGTAGCTGCATTCGGTCAAGACACACACTTCCAGATCCGCTATGCGGCCAACCT
>JAYUSZ010000231.1:0-4124 GCA_043755435.1 Bryobacterales bacterium
ATTTGGTCACATGCGCCGAAAGCAACCCCATGTCCGTCCAGACTTCCTGCTGCGGCATGAACTGGAAATCGCCAGACTCCAAGGTGAACCCGCCCGCGATCTCTTCTGGAGACTCTACTTCAAACTCACATGAGCCAAGCAAGTAAGGTCGGGGCCGTCATCATCACCTATAATTCCGCAGCCGTGGTGGGGCGTTGCATCCAATCCTGCTTGGCTCAAGGCATGGAAGTAGTGGTTGTGGATAACGCCTCAGCAGACGATTCCGTCAATCGCGCCAAAGCTGCCGGTGCCACCCGGGTGATTGCAAACCCTGGCAACTTCGGGTTCGGTGCTGCTGCCAACCAAGGATGTCTTGCGCTAACTGATTGGGTCAATTGTGTAATTTTGATTAACCCGGATGTCGAAATTACCTCACCCATAGCACCACTCACCGAGGCTTGCATTGAGCACGGTGCTTCCTGCGGCATGCTGCAAGACGTTGAAGGTCAACCACAAACCGGCTTTCAGCTCCGTCGTCTTCCTACCGCTGCGACGTTGGTCTTTGAAGTGCTCGCAATTAATCGTCTCTGGAAAAATAACCCGGTTAACCGGGCCTATCGGTATTTAGATGCGGATTTTACCAAGCCCGCATTTGTAGAGCAGCCAGCTGGAGCTTTTTTAATGATCCGGCGCGATATCTGGATCGCCGTTGGCGGATTTGATACTGAATTCCAGCCGGTTTGGTTTGAAGATGTTGATCTTTGTAAACGGCTTATGAACCAAGGGGTTAGGGTGGCTTATGTCCCTCAAAGTACTGGGACACACATAGGAGGTCATTCTGTTGGAAAAATGCCTTATTCCAGCCGCGTGACAGCTTGGTATGGTAGTCTTCTTAGATACAGTTGCAAGCACTTGTCTTCAGTTGACAAACGAATTGTGGCAGCGGCTGTATTAACGGGGACAGGACCACGGTGCATTGCGGGGATTTTTGAACAGCGCAGCCTGGGTCCAGTAACAGTTTGGTGGAGTATCGGTAGTAAAGCTCTGTCAGTCCTATGGGGCGGCGCCGAGCACAAGGCTGTTTCATAAACAACAGGGGATCGCGACTTTCGCCCATGGCTACAAACGATATGGTTTCCGTGACGCTGGTGACTTACAACAGCGGCCGGTTCATTAAGCGTTGCCTGGAATCAGCATTGGATCAGGTTTACACCAACCTGGAAGTTATCGTTATTGATAACGCCTCCACTGATGGCACCATTGACATTCTTGAACAATTTGAAGATCGCGTTCGCATCGTTTATAACGACGAGAATATCGGCTTTGCCGGGGCGCAGAATCAGGCCATTGGCCTCAGCCGCGGCGAGTGGGTCCTGACGCTGAACCCTGACGTCTTGTTGATGCCCGGTTTCATCCAAGGTATGGTTGACGCCGGCCAATTGCATCCGCGCGTGGGTTCTGTATGCGGCAAACTACTGGCGATCCGTTCCAACTTTGAACTGCCGGACAAACCTTTGATCGATTCCACCGGCATGTTCTTCACCCCCATGCTGCGCCATCTGGATCGCGGCAGCCAGGAAGTTGATGGTGGCGAATTCAACAACTTTGAATATGTGTTTGGCGCTACTGCCGCTGCTGCGCTGTATCGCCGGGAAATGATCGACGATATTTCCATCGAAGGCGAGTTCTTCGATTCTGATTTCTTCGTATACCGCGAAGATGCCGACGTTGCCTGGCGCGCGCAGTTGCTGGGCTGGCGCTGCTTGTACACGCCGCATCCAAAGGGCTATCACGTGCGCAATGTGCTGCCCGGTATCCGGCGCGCATTGCCACCGGAAATCAATATGCATTCGGTGAAGAATCGGTTCCTGATGCGCATCAAGAATATGACTGGCGATTTGTACCGCCGCAATTGGTTGCAGATCACGGTGCGCGATACAGTAGTTGTGGCAGCCTGTTGCACGGTGGAACTCAGTTCGCTAAAGGCATTTTGGAAACTGGGTGAAAACTGGAATCGGGTTTGGGCCAAGCGCCGTTGGATCATGTCCCGCCAACGCGTGACGGATGAATACATGGCCAGTTGGTTCCACAATCAACCGGTAGCCAAGCCTGCACCGAAGACTGCAAATCGCGTGATGGCGAAGATGAAGGCTGCTCGAGGATAGGACTGCCCCCCGCACCTGACAGGAAGCGGTCCCCAACTCAGTCGAATTGTTGATGCATAATGGAAGCAATGCCACTGGCTTTTGAAATCTCCAAGCCGCACAGCAACCCACCTCACAAATTGTGGACGCGGGAAGATTGTACTGTCTTGGAAAAAGCCGGTCTAATCGATGTGCAACGGTATGAGCTGATTGAAGGGGAATTGATTCAGAAAATGGGCAAGAACCACCCCCACATGTTGTCTGTCATGCTGTTAGGGACTTGGTTACGCAAGATTTTCGGTGAGTCATTCGTTGTGCAGGAACCTTCCATTGATCTTAGGCCCGAAGACAACCCATCAAGCGAGCCTGAGCCGGACATGGTCGTTCTTAACCGATCCTTCCTGGAATTTACGTCCAAGGCTCGTCCCGAAGATCTGCGCCTGGTGGCCGAAGTCTCCAGCACAACTCTCACATTCGACCTTACCACCAAGGCCCGGCTTTATGCCCGCTCGCGAATTGCCGAATATTGGGTGATCGATATTGAGGGCCGACGGTTGATCGTTCATCGCGATCCTGACTGTGACACATATAAGTCTGTTATCGCCTACGGGGAACAGGAGCAGGTTGCTACTTTGGGGGCCCCAGGGCACGAAGTCCGCGTAGGCGAGCTTCTATAACATAAGCACAATGCCCCTTAGCAGTGGTGACAAACTGGGTCCCTACGAAATCCTCTCACCGATTTGGCGCGGGTACTATCCTTCAAATTTGTCCATACCATTGGCGGTAATCAGGAAACGGCCATTGTCGCCCGTACGGATCAACTCGCGTTCCTTCATGTACCACACCGTTACGTCTAATGAAGCCTTTTCAAGATTTAACTCCGTTTCCAGTTCACGGGCATTCATCGCAGGGGAAAGCGGTGTACGGATCATCTTGTTATAAAGCAGTTCTAAAACTGAGCGGCGCTTCTGTTTTTCACCCTGTACGTCGATTGGTTCTACTTCATTCAAAATGGACCTCTTTTTTCAGGCTAGTCAACTTCACCTGACCAGATCATTATGATGTCTGCTCCTGCAGGAAGATAGTCCCCCATTGGATTGTTGTATGTACTCTTTCGGCGTAAATCTAAGGTGATTCGCTGATTCAAAGGGCAAAGCAGCAAAAAGACCGCCCCCTTTGGGGAGCGGCCCTTAGGTTCCATCAATCAACTAGTAGAGGTTAGCGGCTGCTGACCTGCAATCCACCAGCGCGGCACGAACGGCAGATGCCGAAGGTGCTGCCGTTGCCGATGATGTTCGTGCAACGGTTGGTGATGCTAGCCAGTTCCTGAGCACTCAACGTGCCTCCACGGAACGGGTTTTCTGTTGGTGCGAACCCTGAGCCCAAAGCGTGGACCGAAGTTCCCCAAGCCAGGCCGCCATCTACGATCAGCGGATTCGCTGCATTCTGTCCAGCTACTGCTGCACTATTTGTGCAAGCAGTTCCAGTGAAGAGCGCACCGGCTCCGGTTGGCACCACTTTCACAACCACCGAGTTCGGCCGCACACCGGTGAGCGTGTTGCTGATCAGGTCGTCTTTAATGGACAGCGCTGCTAACCCATTCGGAGTTATCAGGCAGGAGCAGCATGTTACTAACTGTTCATCTGGCGAGAACGCATATACGTTCATGCAGATGTTCCCAGCAGCGCTGCCGAATCCAGGGCCGTTGAGTGAGGCACCCAGTGCTCCGGTGTTGGTCAAGTTAACTACCGAATCGCCATTGGTCAGGTTGGCCGCATAGCTGATCAGGAAGTTACCGCCCACTGTGATGCGCGCAGTAGCTGTTCCGTTAGTACCGCCTTCCTTCGATGTGATCGGATCTGTTACGTTCACTTGCAGTCCAGGGATCACGCCCGTGACGTTCACTGTAATGGTACAGGATCCGCTGATGGGAAGTGTTCCAGCAGCCAGGGAAATAGAGCCACTACCAGCGATAGCGGTGACCGCTCCAACGCAGGTGGT
>JAYUSZ010000232.1:0-27971 GCA_043755435.1 Bryobacterales bacterium
GGGGTCCAATTAAAGCCGGCTGCCGCACTTGGAGCTAAAGCTCGTTGCGCTTTCATCTGCCGGACTGCAGCTTCACGAAGGCTGGGGTCTGCGGGTAAACCCTGTAGCAAATTAAGGTATTCACCGCGCAACTGGTGGTAGAGTTCAGGAGTAATCCTGCTTCTGAATTTGGGGGCAATATCAGCATCGTCCTGGCCGAAGGCAAAGACTGCTGTTGTGAGTAAGAGCAGTAGTTTTTTATACATAACTTTAGTACTAGAGTTTAAGGGGAGCTATCCCACATTTGCAATACTAAATTATTGACTACCAACGTTTTTAGCCAAATACGCAAAATACCCTAACTACATCCTCTTAAGGGGGGTGGATCATTACTCCCTAAAGCGTTCGTCCATACCCACATAGTGGTGTAGCTCTCCGGGAAATCGTAAGTTTTGTGTCGCACAAAAAAGGGTGGGACAACGTTGGAATTCTGAGGGAAGCTTGTAATAAAACAGGTGGGGCCAATTGGGGCTGTATTATTAGTTGTAGCTGACCGGCTCTACACTAGTAAAATCCTGACTCTTGCAGAAGTTTCCTGCCGTCACCCCGGACCAACCAATCGGCTAATGCGCGAGATGCCGCCTTGTTCGAGGAAGCTTTCATGATTCCTAGCGTCTGGCGGATTTCCTGGTGAAGTTTTAGGTCGACTAAGCTCGCTCCCGGTTTGGAGCGAAGCAAACTCCAGGAAGCGATTACTGCATCGACATTACCCGTTTCGGCGAACTGCATTGCCTGCCGAACATTTTCGGCGAGTACTAATTTGTCCTTCAGACCTTCCCAACGGCCTACTTTTTCGAGCGCCTGTTTCGCAGCCATCCCATAGGGAGCGTGGGATGGGTTGGCAATGGCTATCTTCTTGTATTGAGCCGAGGCGAGATCTCGCAAGTTAATGGGTTGGCTGATGGCCGGGGCCCACAGTCCCAAGCGACCGCGCGCGAAGACAACTACCGAAGAGGGTTCGACAATACCGCGATCGGCAAGCTTGCGGACGAGGTCCTCGCTGGCAGAAAGGTAGAGATCATAGGGGGCACCTTGTTCAATCTGGCTTGCCAGCTGACCCGACGAAGAGAACGTGAAAACTAGCTTGCAGGAATATGCTTTGCTGAACTGCTCAGAAAAGGTATTCCGAAAAGGGGCCAAGTCGCTGGCCGCTGCAATTGTCAAAACGCATGGTTGGGCTGAGCAAGCCACCACGCTAAGTAGGACAAGAAGAAGTCTGGCCATCAAGGACTAGTTTACGGTTTTTCTCATTTGCACAAGCCGGGTGATGGCCGAACCGAGGCCGAACCCTGCGGCAAGGATCAAAAGATAGTCTACGGTCCGGATGGAATCCAATCGGCCGGTGCGGTTCAAAGCCATGAGAGGCAGGAGGCACCCTACAAGAATGATGACGGCTATGCGTTTGCGAGGATTATCACGAAAGCTCATTTTATGCGGTTCCTTTGAATACGAATTTTTCGATTAACAGAGAAGCGATTCCACCGATGACACCGCCAACGTTGAAAGCTATGTGGACGGCAATTGCGGGAAGCAGGCTGCCCGACTGCTCGCGGAATCGACCGGCGGCCCAGCCTAGCAGGAATGTGGCGATGAATAGGACTGCAACCGCGAACGGGTCAATCCCTTTCAGGATCAAACCCAAGTGAAGCGTTGCGAATAGCAGAGCGCTGAGCAGTGCGGCATGTTGGGTTCTGGAGGCCACAGCAGATTGAAACCAACCGCGGGCAAAGATCTCTTCGCTAATGCTTGATCCAAGCCAAATAGTAAGCACAATAGCCGGGAAACTAAAATCTTTCAACATGGAGGCAAGCCCTTGAGAATGGCTTAGGCGAATAATGAGAGTTGTAACTGCGCCCATGGCTAAACCAAGTGGAATTACTTGCCGCCAACGAGTGTTTACTGGGCGCTTGAAGCCTGCCGTAGCCCAATCCATTGGTGTTAGCCAACGAATAGCAGCCAGTGATAAAAGCGCCATTGTAAGTTTGGTGGCAGCCTGGCTGGCCCATACTGGGGACCCATCTGGGATCTGTTTCGCCAGTAGTGCGGAGACCATGAAAATGCCAAGACCAATAGCGAAGGCGAGAATGGGATTCATGAGGATGCTCCGCCGCTTTTCTTGAAGCGGGCTAATAATTCAATTTGACCGGGAACCCTGCTACCTGAGAAGAAGCGATGCTGCCGGAGGATTGTGCGCATGGTCTCGGCATCGGCCCGTTCGTCGGCCGCCTTGATTAGGCGAAGCAAAGTATGTTCACACAGGCGACCGCTGTGGTGAAGGCAGGATAGGTAAAGGCTTCCACTGTAAACTGCCTGATAAATTTGTTGTAAGTCACGACTTAGCAGGGCGAGTAAGTGCTCCTTTCCATCAGCGATGATGTTTAACTGTTCAGCGCCCCAGTAATCTGGAGACGCTTCGGCCACAGCGGCATGGGCTACGTTCGCACCCGGTAAATCGACCGGCGTGTAAGCTTCAACGTAAATATCAATTCCACGAGCGGCGGATTTAGTGATGGAGGGTTTGAGAAGGTCCAACGCTTTGGGAAAGGCGTCGATCACTACAACGGTTTGGGCGGTAGATTCGATCATGGTTCGGGCACGTGCGAACAGGAGTTCGACGGAATCGATGCGATAGACCCTTTCGTCGGGGGGTGCGGATTCCAGATGAGCTAGCCGCAATTCCGCAGCGTCGGCTAGTTGATTAAAGCTCAAGCGAGCTTGCTGTAGGAAGTCGGTTAGCGGGACAGCGCGACAGAGCCTGTTGTCCCCTTCTTCAATTAGGACAGCGCCTTTTCGAGCCAGAACATCGACCGCTTTGTAGACGTTCGCGGTGGGGCGGCCGAGTGCTTTGCCGACAGCATAAGCAGTGGCAGGCGGGTTAGGGAGCAGATAGAGATAGACTTCGGCCTCAAGTTCGTTGAATCCAAGGTTGGTTAAGGCTTTTTGCTCGTCTGGCACTACGTAGTATATTAATAGACTATGATTTGAGAGTCAAGGACTAAAAGCAACCGCACACATGCGCAATTGAGCTGGGCGAGGTTTGGTTCCCACAGCCCGAGCATTAGAACTTCGCGAGCGAGTAGGTCAATTCGTGCAGGATGTAAAGTGGTTCTGCGCCTTCAGGATTCGCTCCCCGCGAGTCAGTTGGCTGTTCAGCCGCGCTTGCTATAGCTAGTCCGGAATACTAAACACAAACATCGCCCGCCCAGCAGCCAGGGCAATATATTGCTTGCCACCTACTAAGTAAGTAACAGGTGCAGCAAGAACCGTGCTGCCTGCTTTGAACTTCCAGAGTAACTGCCCAGTTGTCGCATGCAGCGCGAAAATGTCGCCCTGACTGGTGCCAGAAAAGACAATGTCCCCGGCCGTCGAAAGAATCCCCGCCGTTGCCGGAGTCTGCATTTTGAACTCCCATTTCAACGCCCCCGTACCCGTTTCTAATGCTCGAATTGCACCGTACGGTTCTTCGTCAGGATTTCTTCGCTGACCGCCAGCATTGAATAAAGCTCCGGGCTTGAAGTCAGCCTCCCCTTTGTAATAGTAGGCCCCTTCTTCCCGAACCGGAACGTAGAACAAGTTGTGTTTGGGGCTCCACGATGGGCTGTACCAATTCGTGCCACCACCCAGGCTGGGATAGATCAAAGTACCCTCTACTGTGGGTGAGCTATTAGGCAGAATCGCCGGCCTTCCACTATCGTCATGACTCTTCGCCCACGTCTGCCTGGCAAAAGCGCGGGTGTGCAGAAACTTGCCAGTTTGGCGATCCAGCACGTAATAAAATGCGTTGCGATTCGCCGTTGCCACCATCTTACGGCGCTCTCCGCGGAACATGCCATCAATCAGAATGGGAACCTGCGTCGCATCCCAATCATGATCATCATGCGGTGTGAATTGGAAGTGCCAGTTCAATTTTCCAGTGTCGGCATCCAGAGCAACAAACGAGTCGGAATAGAGGTTGTCCCCTTTGCGTACATCTCCATTCCAATCCGGTCCAGGATTACCAGTCCCCCAAATGATCAGGTTCGCTTCAGGATCATAGCTGCCTGTAACCCAGGTTGTGGCCGATCCGTTCTTCCACGAATCGCCTTCCCATGTCTCGTTACCTTTCTCGCCCTTGCCTGGGATCGTAAGAAAGCGCCACGCGAGCTTGCCCGTCTTGGCGTCGTAGGCATCAATGAATCCGCGCACACCATACTCTCCTCCAGCCATACCCGTCACCACTTTGTCTTTCACTGCCAAAGGTGCGCCAGTGGACGTATAGCCAAGCTTGTAATCCCCCATCACGGTATCCCATCGGAGGCGGCCGGTCTTGGCGTCCAGGGCGATCATATGGGCATCTACTGATGTGTAGTAGACCATGTCTCCCAACACTGCCACGCCGCGATTGACGCGGCCACAACACAGGCGCAACTCTTCTGGAATAGTGCGACGATGTGTCCAAAGCACTGTACCGGTGGCTGCGTCCAAAGCCTTCACAATGTTTGGAGGCTCCGTAATAAACATAGCTCCATCAACCACAATCGGCGAAGCCTCAGTCGGTTCGGTTTGGCCGGATTGCGTGACCCACGCCACCTGCAGTTTTTTCACGTTCATAGCATTGATCTGGTTCAGTGTTGAATAACGTTGGCCGTTATAAGCACCTGAGTAAGTCAGCCAGTTTTGAGGTTCCTTCGCGGCATCGCGGATTCTCTCGTACGACACTTGGGCAACTGCGATTGTGGCCAAAAATAGCACTAAAAGAGTGAATTTCATTTGGATTCCTCAAGGGAAGCAAGATAGGCAACCAGGTTATCCAGTTCGCTGGCTGTAAGCCGGTCTTTGTAACTGGGCATCGGAGACTTCTTTCTGTCCTTAGTAAGACTACCTACATTTTGCTTGGCAAACACATGATTGGTGCCACTGAAATCATTGATGGCAATAGTAAAGGTTTCCTCCGTCAAAAGGCGTCCCGTAAAACGCTTTCCAGACTTTAGGACGACCGTTGTATTGACGAAAGAATCGGGGAGGGAAGCACTTGGATCAATCAAAGATTCACGCAGGTGCTTGATGCTGCGGCGCGTTCCTATGGAAGCCAAATCCGGGCCCATTAGCCCACCTTCATAAAGACCATCGGCGTTCTTCAACGTATGGCAGGATTTACAACCGCCTTTGCCTGCGTAGATTTCACGGCCAAGGCCAACATCGCCCGAAGCCTTTTCACGAACCACTTTGCTGAACGTCCGCACATAGGCGGCAACCTGTGTAACTTCGCGGCGCGTCATGTGCCATGAACCGGGCATTTCCGTCCCCGGAATTCCAGTTTCAATAATGCGAACTAAGTCGCCATCCGTGGAGGATCGCGGCAGTTTAGCCTGTGCCAAATTAGCTCCTTTACCACCATCGCCCAACGGGCCATGGCACAGTTGGCAACTTCCATCAAAAAGTTTCTTCCCGCGCACAAGATCTTCGGCAGCAGTTGGGAGTTTGATGTCTTTGTAGTCTTGCGTTTCCGCAGCAGGCAAGATAAGCGATAAGGCAAACAGCCAGGATGCTTTGTGCATGGCGCTTATCGTATCACTGTGTTCATCCGATAGGTGAGCAGAACAACTCCATTCCCGTAAGTCTTTGAGGAAGTCAACTGCAAAAGCGTCGGGGCTGCGACGGAATTAAACAGAGAGATCCCTGCGCCAACAAGCAGCGGATTGAGTTTCACGATCACATCGTCAATTAGATTTACGGCGAGGAGCGCGGCAGCTAGCTGCCCGCCGCCGCATAGATAAATGTCTTTCCCGGGCTGTTGCTTCAATTCGCGCACAAATATTGCAGGATCATCACGCACGATTTCCACCCGATCGCTAATGTCCATTGCCAAAGAACGCGAAAAAACGTAGCTCGCAAGGCTCGGGTAGGGATCCGTCACCCCAACGTTCAAGGCCACTTCGTAAGTCTTGCGGCCCATCAACACCGTGTCAAACTGCTTTAAAGATTCCAGGTAATCTGGGACATGTTCGTCGCCAACTACTTCGAAGAAATCCCACGAGCCGTTTGACAAAGCAATCCTTCCGTCAAGACTTGCCGCAACCAGGTATTTAACTTTTCGAACTTCTTTCATCGGGTTTCAGATCATGCCTATCGGGTATGAGGCAAAGCATGTTACTCCTAAAGGGTGGATCTTATCACGCCCGAAGCGGCCAAGGGAAAACGGCTAGACCATTTCCTGCAGGAAAGCTTGACCGACTTCAGCCGCTCACGCCTCACGGATTGGATCAAGTCGGGCCTCGTTCTGGTCAATGGGCAACCAACACGCGCTTCCATGCTGCTGAAGGGTGGCGAGGCAATCATCGTCACCCCTGCTGCCTTGCCTGCGCTCAGGGCTGAACCGGAAGATATTCCGCTGGAAATTCTTTATGAAGATGCTGCTGTAATTGCCGTGAACAAGCCTTCCGGGATGGTGGTTCACGCAGGTGCTGGCAATCACACCGGCACACTTGTAAACGCGCTGGTGCATCGCTTCAAGCAACTTTCGGAATTGGGCGGCGATCAGCGTCCGGGGATTGTGCATCGCCTTGACAAGGAAACCAGCGGCGTTATTCTAGTGGCACGCACCGACGATGCCCACCGCAAACTGGCTGCTCAATTCGCCACACGCACGCTGGAGAAGCTATACCTTACGCTAGTGCACGGCAACGTGCGCTGCGATTCCGGCAAAATCGAAACACCCATTACACGCGATCCCGTCCGCCGCACTCGCATGACCACCAAGCTTTCATCCGGCAGGCAGGCACTTACTCACTACACGGTGCTCGATCGGTTTGACAAATTTACCTACCTGAAGATTCGCATCGGCACTGGGCGCACTCACCAAATTCGAGTTCACATGGCTTCGTTGGGGCACCCTGTGGTAGGTGACAGGCTTTATGGTGCACCGCCACAGCCTTCTGAAGGGCCGCTCAGTTCGCGATTCTTTCTGCATGCGTGGCGGATTACGTTCGATAGTCCCGCTGGTGCGAAAGATTTAACCGTGGAATCGCCATTGCCGCCGCCGTTGGCCGCTATAATTGATGCTAGAAAGCTATGAAACAATGGATCGCAGTCGCCATGTTCGCCGTGCTTGCGGGTGCGCAACAGAAACCCCCGGTTGCTGAGGAACCATCCAGGCCTATCTCGGTTGATGTGGAACGCGTCAATTTACTCTTTGCCGTTACCGACAAGAAAGGCCGCTTTATCACCGATCTGGCGAAGGAAGATTTTGCGGTTTTCGAGCATAAGAAAGAGCAGCAGATCATGGAGTTCACTGCCGAATCGGATCTGCCGCTGCGTTTGGCGATTCTGATTGACACCTCTAATTCCGTTCGTGATCGTTTCAAGTTCCAGCAGGAAGCCGCTCTTGAATTCATCCGAAATGTGTTGCGCCCCAAGCAGGACAAGGCAACGATTATTAGTTTCGATACTGCTTCGGAATTGATTTCAGATCTGACAAACGATATAGACAAACTGGAAAAAGGTATCAAGAGCCTTCGGCCAGGCGGTGGCACTGCACTATTTGATGCTGTTTTTTTTGCCTCTCGCGATAAGTTGATGCAGGATGCTCCAATGCACAAATTCCGCCGCGCCATGGTGATTGTTGGCGATGGTGACGATAATCAAAGCCGCTACAGTCGCGATCAGTCATTGGAGATGGCGCAGAAAGCAGATACGGTGATTTACACAATTTCCACCAATATTTCACGGCAGGAATCTGAAGGCGACAAGATTTTGAAGTACCTGGCTGCTGAGACCGGCGGCCTTAGTTTTTTCCCTTTCAAAGTTACCGATCTAACACAATCGTTCGAAAATATATCCAACGAATTGCGCCATCAGTACAGTCTGCTGTATAAGCCTGAGCCTTTCCAGCGCGATGGATTATTCCATCCGGTGGAATTGAAATTGAAGGGACGCAAGAGTCTGATTGTCCGCGTTCGCCGCGGCTACTTCGCTCCGAAAATGTAAGCCCTCTATGGTCCGTGCTGAAGTCATTCAGATCATCGTCCTAAATGAAGTAAGCGATGATTATGAAAATCTTGCGTATATCCAAGAGCACGCTGTTCCATATTTGCAACAAAACGGGATTTCGATTTCTGTAGAAGATGTTGTGTCGGCTCTAATTTGTCTTATTGATGAGGATCTAGTCAGTTCCTATAACTTGTGGACTTCTCCGGTAACTGAGATTCAGGGCAAGCCCCCCACAGCGCAAATGGAAGAGCTATATTTTTATCAGACTTCAAAGGGTAAAGAATTGAACGCTGCTAATTCCAAATACTTCGATGGAGCAGGCATGCTTCTTGGTGGTGCTCTTACTTAATTACTACTGAGGCAGGGTCAACCACTGCCTTGGGAAACTGCAGGTCCATCGACTGCATGGTTTCAGTAATAATGCTGCTGACCGCCAAATTCCTGTACCATTTCTTGTTCGCTGGAATTAGATACCACGGAGCCCACGGTGTGCTGCATTCAGTTAGAGCATCTTCAAACGCAGCCATATAATCGTCCCAACGCTCCCGCTCCTTCAGATCACCCATTGAAAATTTCCAGTTTCTGGTTGGATCCGCCAGGCGCTCCTCAAATCGCTGCTTCTGTTCGTCCTTCGAAATATACAGGAAGAATTTCAAAATCTTGGTGCCATTGTCGGTCAGCATCTTTTCAAAATCATTGATGTGAGCGTAACGCTTCTTCCACGTCTCTTTCGGGACTAAGTCATGGACGCGAACAACAAGCACGTCCTCATAATGGGACCTGTTAAAGATACCGATCTGCCCGTGCTCTGGCATCACCTTGTGGACCCGCCATAGATAATCGTGCCGTCGTTCCGCACCATCGGGTACCTTGAACGCCGTCACCACAGTGGATAAGGGATTGAAGGCTTCCATGACGTTGCGAATGGTTCCGTCCTTGCCACCTGCGTCAATTCCTTGCAGCACAATTAAGAGCGATCGCTTCGCTTCAGCGTAGAGACAATACTGCAATTCGCTCATGCGGCTTAAGTTTTTCGCAGTCAACTTCAGGGCAGTTTCTTTGTCCTTTACTCCGGGAGTAGCTGACGCATCAACGGTTCCAATGCGGAACTTTTTCCCAGGCTTAACGATTAGCTCTTCCGATATTTTCGGCATCTACGCACACTCCTTTCACTAGCACCAGAATGTCAGATACGGTTTGTTCTCAATTACACGCTGTAAATAGACAGCCAGTTCCATGGCGTGATAATCACCCCACATGCAGGCCTCTCCCGATGGCACTTTGCGGCCTGCTGGAACGGTATCCCAACCATTGGGGCGATGATAGACCGCATGCAGAATCAGCCCTTGATGTGATGCTGAAGTACTCAAGTAGGGTTCGGCAAACAGCGCGCGGCTGATTGTTAAACCGGCCTGCCAATATTGTTCGTTTTTCAGGTACTTGCCCAACCGAAGAAATCCCTGTGCGGCAATGGCGGCGGCAGAACTATCCACTGGCTCGTGATCGTTGAAAGGGTCAGATGCTCTCGCCCGCCAATCACCCATTTCCGCAAGTCCAGGCGCTCCAGTGTCCCAATACGGAATGCCGTCAAGCGCTGAATTGGCCATGTAGAAATCACATGTGGCAGTAGCTGCTTTGGTCATCCACTCAACTACTTTTGCACGTCCCCCATGAGCGTCCAACTCTAGGTCAGAAACCGTTTCCAGAAACTCCAACTCTTCGGCAAAGCCACAAATTGCCCAGGCCAATCCGCGAGTCCAGGTGCTGAATGGCGCATAGCCTTGCTGCGAATTGGGGCAGCGGTAATTTCCGTCGTTGGTATTGAAAACGCTTTCATGGGCCACACGGCCACGTACATCGTATGAATCACGCCCTTCGCCATAGTAGACGCCATAACGAGCTGTCGCATCCATATGCCACAGCATCCTATCAAGCAACGAAATCCGCTTGTCGTTTTCCGCAAACAGGGCATGCCCTAAACGATGGCTTACCGACAAAGCTCGTACTGTTCGAACCGTATCCACAAACAGCGAATGCGGGCCATTGAAGGAATAAATGTACCCACCGCCCGCTGCAACATTCGTCCAGCGCGCAGCCTGCACTGCTCCGGAACATTTCAGAGCCAGTTCATAAAAGTTTCGCTCCCATGTATCTTCCTGAAGGCGGCCTTCGCGCATCAGCCGCAGCAGGTTGCCGTAGGTGCTTACGTTGTTGAAACCATGATCATGGACCCCGGTATGAGTGATGTGCGGCGCCATCACCTGCACAGTTCTTTCACGGCCAATACGCAGAAATTCAGCTTCGCCAGTGCCATCGAACTGCAGCAGTGCAGAACCAAACTGGAAGCCTTGGGTCCATTCCGTCCAGCCTCGGCTAGTGTACTTTCCGCCGGATGTGAAGACTGGGGATCCCGCAGCGGGGCTCCACGAATCGTTCAAAGATCGGATTTTCACGGCAGCGGCGTCAAACAAAGATTTAACGGATGAGGCCAACTGCGGCGCTTGAATATTTAGGTCAATTTTCATGAGAGGAAACTTTTATAGTAGCGAACCAGCCTGCTGGAGCGGTTTTGAGAGAGATATAGTAGACAGTTTAGAAAAACTTAAGCATAATAGGGGCTGTGGATATACGGCAGTTGGAAATGTTTCTGGCGGTAGTGGAATGCGGCAGCGTAACCAAGGCTGCCATCAAAATGGGACTCACAACCGGTGCGGTAAGTTTGCAGATGCAAGGTTTGGCTGCCCACCTACGCACTGAATTGTTCATTCGCGCTGGGAAACGTTTAGCACCCACACCGGTGGCGATGCGCTTAGCGGAGTTAGCTAAAGTGGCCGTCCGCCAAATCCGCATTATTGAGGAGGAATTCAATACCCACCCGTCAGGCGATACTCGTCCATTCCACTTTGCGACAGGCCCCACAACGCTAATCCACCGTTTGGGGCGGCCGCTGCGCATGCTTCGCAAAAAGTTTCCAGAGGCGGAAATCAAAGTGACCGTTTCGGCAACTGAGGAGATGGTCGCAGGCCTGCTAAGCCGGCGCTTCGATTTGGCGCTGCTATCTCTTCCCGTGGAAAACGAGTTGCTAAAGCTAGTGCCATTGTTCGAGGAAGAATTGCTGGTATTGAAACCATCGCACGACAAAGTGAGTGGCTGGCATGTTGGGAACATCGAGGCCTCGGAATTGGCAAATGTTCCGTTTCTGCTTTATCCAGAGCACAGCAATATGCGGCGGAAGATCGACGGATTTTTTCACGAATTGAATATCAATCCCAATGTCATCATGGAAGCGGAGGACACTGAGGCCATTAAGCGTTTAGTGGAATCGGGCTTTGGTTATTCCATGTTGCCTGAGTTTGCCTTGCGTGGGCAGCCGCGCTTTTTTCATGTTTGCCGCATCGCGAAGCAACGGCTGGTAAGGCAACAGGCGTTGGCCATGGTGCATTCCGATCATCCTCGCGCTTTGACGGATTCAATAGCGAAGTTCTTGCGTGAAGCACTCGGCGACAGGGCCTAGCGATTCTTGCGCAATACCCAAGTGGTCATACATCGCTGGTTCTGAACAATGGTTGTCTTCAGCGGATCCATCAACTGTCCGCCCAGTTCCTCGGTAAACTTGATCAGCATTTCCTCATCCACCAAGTACCACCGTGAGCCATCTGGGAGCAGGAATTTCCGGCCCGAAATCTGCACTACTTGCCGTTCCATTCCAATCGACGACGCCAGCCTGCAAAAGAACAAACCTCCCGGCTTTAGCACGCGCCAGCAACTGCGCACCATCGCTTGAAACTGTTCGTCACTCTGGGCAAAGTGCAGCACGGAGTTGCACACCAAAACATCAGCAAAGGCGTCAGGGAATGTCATATTCTCAATCGCTTCCAGCCGGAAATTGTTCTTAGGAAGCGCAGGGGCAAGGGCTGCCGCCACTTTGCGAGTGTACTCAACTGCATCCCGATCCGCATCCACGCCGAACACTTCATAGCCAGATCGCAGCAAGTAAACCAAGTTACGTCCCGCTCCAAACCCCGCATCCACAATACGCATTCCTGGAGTTATGTTTCCACGCAAAAGCTGATCGAAAAGGTAGATATCAATGTTGCCGAATTGCTGTTGCAGGGAAAGCATGCACTCTAGTGTAAACCCACAAAGCTTGTTAACCAGCCCCGATTCCCCTAAACTTGTAAATGTAGTTCATGCGCACTTTATTTTTAAACCCACCTTCCTTTGAAGGCTTCGACGGCGGGGCTAGTTCCCGTTGGCCGGCGTCGCGGGAAATTGAATCGTATTGGTATCCGGTGTGGCTCTGCTACCCGGCTGGCATGCTTCCTGATAGTAAGGTAGTAGATGCTCCACCACATGGCATTTCCATTGAACAAACAGTGGCCATGGCCTCCGATTTTGAACTTCTCGTTTTGTTCACTTCCACTCCGGGTTTTCACGTTGACGTGAAGATCGCCGAAATGATGAAAGACGTCAACCCGAAGATGAAGGTCTGCTTCGTGGGACCTCCCGTCACGGTTGAACCGGAAAAAACGTTACTTTCCACCAAAGCCATCGATTTTATCGTGCGCCGCGAATTCGATCATCAAATTGTCGACTACGCGAAAGGCAAGCCGTTGGAAGATATTCCCGGCGTCAGCTTCCGCAAACCCAATGGCAGCCTGTGGCACAACCCTGAAGGCGCCTACATTGAAAATCTGGACGAATTGCCTTGGGTCTCCAAGGTCTATAAGCGCGATCTCGATTTCAAACGTTACAACGTTCCCTTTTTGCATAACCCGTTCATCTCGCTTTACACATCGCGAGGTTGCCCGGCAATGTGCACATTCTGTCTGTGGCCCCAAACCCATTCAGGCCACCGTTGGCGCTTGCGTTCGGCTCAGGATGTAGTGGCCGAAGTGAAGTACATTAAGGAAAACTTTCCGGGTTTGAAGGAAATTTTCTTTGATGACGACACTTTCAATTACCGCAAGGAACGCACCATTGAACTTTGCAAAGAGCTTGGCAAAGTGGGCGTTACTTGGAGTTGCACATCGCGCGTAACCACCGACCACGACACGCTGAAGGCCATGAAAGATGCCGGTGCGCGGTTGATGATTGTGGGCTATGAATCAGGCGATCAGCAGATTCTGAAGAACATTAAGAAGGGTGCCACCATCGATATGGCGCGCCGCTTCACCGACAACGCCCACAAGTTGGGCCTGACAATTCACGCCGATTTCATTGTTGGTTTACCCGGTGAAACCCCAGGAACAATTCGCAACACAATCGACTTTGCGAAAAGTCTGGATTGCGAAACCATTCAAGTTTCAATCGCCCATCCCTACCCTGGCACTGAGTTCTATGATCATGCCAAGAAGAATGGGCTGATCACTCTGGATGCGATGACCGATGAAGCCGGTCATCAATTGCCAACTGTTGTTTACCCCGGTCTAGATCGCGGCGAATTAGTGGATTGGGTTGAGCGGTTCTACGGCGAATATTATTTCCGTCCTAAAGCCGCTTGGCGCATTGTTCGCAAAGCGATTTTCGACAACTCGGAACGGAAACGGCTCTATAAAGAAGCTACCGAATACTTGGCATTGCGCAGAAAGCGTCAGCGTTTCGTCAAGGACGTGAAAGAGGAAAAGCGGGCAGCCGCTTCCATGGCTTCTGGAGACTAAGAACCCTCTATGAATAGCAGTGTGCCGGGCCTTCAAGCGAAGACCCGGCTTTTTGCTTTTATTGTGGTTGTAACTAACGTGCTGGGCAACTTTGCGCTGGGCTGGGGCATGAAGCATGGCGGCGATATGGATGGCTCGGCTATGTCCTTTGTGCGAGTGGTGTTCAATCCTTGGGTGCTTGTAGGCATCGCCATCCTGGCAGGGTGGGTGCTTTCACGCATGGCCTTACTTAGTTGGGCTGACTTGAGTTACGTGATCCCAGTAACTTCAGTGGGCTTTGTGTTGAACGCCATCATGGGTTACTTATTCCTGAATGAACAAATCAGCCCCATGCGCTGGTTCGGCACGCTGTGCATTGTTGGTGGAACGGTGTTGGTGGGTCTAACAAGTGTGAGCACAACTGGAGCCTCTAGGAAATGAACCGCTGGGCTTTGATTGGGATCATTGTGAGTTCCACCGTCGCAAGTGACATGTTGCAAAGTTGGGAAATGAAACGCAATGGCGAAGTAACTGACTTCCGCCCTCATCGCCTGTTGGCAACGCTGCTAGGGAAGCTACCGCTGATCGCCTCCGTTGTGTTTCTTGCCATATCCTTTTATGCATTCCTGGCCTTGCTCCAAATCGCTGACCTGAGCTTTGCGGTCCCGGCCACCGCATCGAGTATAGTTGTGGAGACGCTTCTTGCTCGAATCCTCTTAAAGGAGCAGGTAACTCCGATGCGCTGGGTAGGCGTAGCGCTGGTGGCTATCGGCGTTTGGTTCTTGGCACTGTGATTGAATGGCTTTTTGCAGTTCCGGCGGCATACCAAGGCATCGCCCTTGCGGCGGTTCTAGCTCGGTTGCGCAAGGTGGATCCACCTGCGGTAGAGTTTCCACCCGTTTCTGTTTTGAAAGCTCTTCGCGGAATTGAGCCTGGGTCCTACGAAGCGCTGTGCTCCCATGCCGAACAGAACTATCCAAACTTTGAATTACTCTTTTCCGTGGGCGATACCAGTGACCCCGCGCTAGGTGAAGTGAAGCGCTTGGCTCGCGATTATCCCGACGTTAAGATTCGCTTCATAGTCCGCCAAACCCAGGCACCCAATCATAAAGTCGCGTCACTGATAGATCTAGGCAAACTGGCTCGGCACGAAGTGATCCTGGTAAATGACGGCGACATCCACGTTGAAAAAAACTACTTACGTAACATAGTCGCCATGCTCAATGTTCCACCAACCGGCTTAGTAACTTGCCTTTATAAAGCCCGCGCAACAACCGCTCCAGGTTGGTTTGAAGCCCTTGGTGTGGCCACTGATTTTGTGCCTTCGGCATTGGTTGCGCCGTTCGTCGGAGTCTCAGAATTTGCACTCGGCTCAACCATGCTTTTTCGTCGTGCGGACCTTGAAGCCATTGGTGGTTTTGAAGCCTTGGCGGATTATATTTCCGACGATTACCAATTGGGTTTAAAGATCAGCAACCTTGGGCGGCGAATTCATTTATCAACCGAAATAGTAGAGACATCGCTCAGCGCCGTAACTTGGAAGGAAGCGTGGTCGCACCAAGTGCGCTGGGCTAGAACCATCAAAGCATCGCGCGGAGATCTAATCGGCTATCTCGGATTGCCAGTAACATTTGCGACGCTGTGGAGCATCATCGCAGCAGCCTTCGGCTGGTGGACCATTGCTGCATGGTTATTTGCTTTGCGGTTTGCGGTGGCACTTGCGGCGGCAGGCCCATTGCTAAAAGACGAAGCAGCGCTGCGAAATATGTGGGCGCTTCCGCTGCGCGATCTTTGGGGCTCTGCCGTGTGGGTGGCCGGAGTAGTAGGGCGCAAGGTGGAATGGGGCGGTCGACAAATGCGGCTCACTCCAGACGGCAAGATTCGTCCGGAATAAGTTTTAAACTACTTTACAAACCCCAGCCTCCAGGCAGGGTTATCATTAACGAGGTATCACACTCTTGTTAAAACGACGCAATTCACTTATTTTTTTTGCTACTTTCGCGATGCTAACCGGTCAGGAACGGGGTCCTTTTGGAGGTCCTCCTGGTGGCTTCATGCGGATGCACCCCATCCTTTCCGCTTTGGATGCGAATCAGGATGGAATCATTTCATCCAAAGAATTAGTGGACGCATCAAAGGCTTTGGGCAAGTTGGATAAGGACGGCGACGGCCAATTGAGCCGGGAGGAAACCAGGATGAATTTTGGTCCGGGAGGCCCTGGTGGAGAACGACGCGGCCCCGGTGGTCCTCCTGAAAGTCCAGCGAATAACGACGACATGGTAAACACCTTGATGGGTTTCGACAAAAATGGTGACGGGAAACTTTCGAAGGAGGAACTGCCGGAAAGGATGCAAGGCATGCTTGACCGTGCGGATACAAACAAGGATGGCTTCCTTACCAAAGATGAACTGACGAAAGTTGCAGCACAAAGCGGTAGGCGCGAAAGCGGTGGGGAAAAGGGAAAACGTGGTGGAGGTCCGCGGGGAGGCCCTCAGGGTATGCGACCCGACCCGATTTTCGCAGCGCTTGATACCGATGGGAATGGAACCATCTCTACATCAGAAATCAAAGTAGCGTCCTCATCACTTGCCAAGTTGGATAAGAATGCCGACGGCATACTGACTGAAGAAGAAGTGCGTCCTGGCCGTGGTGGTCCTGAAGGGCGCGGTGGACCTCGTGAGGAGAAGCGCGACTAAATGCGACTTCTTTTACACCTAACTATCGGCTTATGCGCCGCTACATTTGCTGCTCCAATCGATAAAGAGAATGTGGGAAGCACTTACGTCTTTCATCACGAAAACGTAATGGGCACTTCGTTGGAGTTGAAGTTTGCGGCTATTTCGCTAGAGCAGGCGCAGGTTGCTGAGCAAGCAGCATTGGATCAAATTGACCGTGATTCCAAGATACTAAGCACTTACGACCCCGATAGTGAAGTAAGCCGTTGGCTAAAGACTTCCGGCAAGCCTGTTACTATTTCTCCTGAATTATTTGAAGTATTGAGCCTGTTTGACCAGTGGCGTAAGCGAACCAATGGGGCTTTGGATGCCTCATCCGAAGTCATCTCTCAAGTTTGGAAAAATGCCGAACGTGCTCAGCGTTTACCTGGTGCGGCGGAACTCGCCTTGGCAGCGGCCTCCGCAAAGTTGCTGCATTGGGAGCTGGATGCTTCCTTGCAAACCGCAACCCATCTAACAGATGTGCCAGTGCGTTTGAACTCGTTCGCCAAAAGCTACATCGTAAATCGGGCAGCGGAAAATGCAATGGCTGTTTCACATGTTAGTGGTGCTGTTGTAAATGCTGGTGGTGACTTGGTTGTACGCGGAAAAATGAATGAAACCATTGAAGTGGTCAATCCACGATCGGATAGCGAAAATAGCGCCCCGCTCGGACGGTTGGCAGTAAGTGGCATGGCGGTGGCAACAAGCGGGAGTTACAGGCGCGGGTTCGACATCGGCGGAAAACATTATTCGCACATTGTGGATCCTCGCACTGGGCAAACAGCTGATCAAATATCCAGCGCCACGGTGGTTGCTGAAAATGCAGTGGATGCAGGAGCATTGGCCACGTCATTTTCCGTACTCAAACCGGAAGAAAGCCAACGTCTTGCAAATTCCATGAAAAACGTGGAGTACTTACTGATCACTCAAAACGGCAAGAGGATTCAAAGCCGGGGCTGGCAGCGGTTGGAACTTCCCAACATGCTAATGGCTGTCGCCGCATCGCAAGCATCGGGAGTAGGATTGTGGCCCGCTGGTTTCGAGTTGCAGATCAATCTCGAATTGGCGCGCATTGAAGGCCAGCGTACACGACGCCCTTACGTTGCCATTTGGATTGAAGACAAAGACAAATTTCCAGTGAAGACCATTTCACTGTGGGTGGAGAAACCAAAATGGATTCCCGACCTCAAAGCCTGGTATCACGACGACCGGTTGCGGAACATGGCCGAAGGTAGTGACCTGACTAGTTCCTTTACTTCAGCCACCCGTGCACCTGGCAAATATACGATGAAGTGGGATGGGAAAGATAACGCCGGCAAGCTTGTGAAGGCCGGCAAATATTCAGTTTGTCTGGAAGTGGCCAGGGAACACGGCACATACCAGATCATCCGCCAGGAAATGGATTTCAATGGAAATCCTAAGCAAATCACATTGAATGGCAATACTGAGGTGGCATCTGCTTCCGTTGATTACAGAAGAATCAGCCATTAAAGAAACGGTTGTAAATAGAACCTCTCATCGCCGCCATTTGGTGAAAAAGCGGTTCATGGCCATTTCGCGTTGGCTCCATATTTACTTGTCCATGGCCAGCTTCGCAATCCTGTTTTTCTTTGCTGTAACAGGCCTGACGTTGAATCATACTGAGTGGTTTACTGAGCATCAACGAACCACGCAAGCCAAAGGACAAATGGACAGCACATGGTTGAGACCTCCTGCAGGCAAGGAACTTGCGAAGTTGGAAATTGTAGAATTCCTACGCCGCACTCATGGCATTAAAGGCGCAATGAGCGATTTCCGCGTGGAAGATGCGCAAGCCACTGTGTCCTTTAAAGGACCCGGTTATTCAGCCGATGCCTTTGTCGATCGTGCCACCGGCACTTACGAACTAACGGAAATTCGCATGGGGTTCTTTGCAGTGATCAACGATCTTCATAAAGGTCGTGATTCCGGCAAAGCCTGGGGTTGGTTGATTGATGCATCGGCCATACTGATGACCTTGGTGTCTCTATCGGGTATGGTTCTGATCTTCTTTCTCGCCAAGCGCAGATTCTCTGGCGTGATGGTAGCTTTTGCCGGAGCCGTGCTCTGCTATATTTTCTATGTAGTTTGGGTGCCCTAGTTGCGCAAATATTCCCGCCGATTCCTACTGGCGTACCTGCTTGCCCACTGTTTACACGGTGAAACTCAAACCACGCAGCCGTTCGCCGGCGTAACCCATATTAGCCGTCACGAAGATACACCACGCAAAATAAACATTAACTTAGTCAAAATCGATTTGACTACGCCAGGTTTATCCTTCAAACTAACCCCTCCCAGCGGTTCGCGCGAAACAGTCCGGCAAACCACTCTCGACTTTCTTAAGCTGGAAGAAGCTCAAATCGCACTGAATGGTCATTTCTTTTTTCCGTATCCTTCAACCGATGAAGAATCGTTTCTAATCGGCTTGGCGGCATCTAACGGCATTGTGTTCTCCACGTTTGAAGCACCGGCTCAATCGTATGCAATCGTCACCAATGCTCCGGCTCTGAACATTGATGAGAAAAACGAAGCCTCTATCATTGGTCCAAGCACCGTTAACAAGGTGAAGCTTTGGAATGCAATTTCCGGATCGGCGCAAATTATCACAAACGGCATAAGCACGATTCCGGTTTATAAAAACGGCGAACATCCAGATGGTTTGCTTACACCTGGCGGCCCAAATAGTTATGACAACAGCAAATCCTGGTATGACGTTCCCAATGCACGCACCGTAGTTGGGTTGTCCGAAGACAACCGGACGCTTTTCTTATTTACTGTGGACCGTGCCGGTGGCAGCCAGGGTATGAAACTGAGTGAAGTTGCTCGCTTGCTCATTGACGATTACGGTGTTAGCAACGCGCTGAATCTGGACGGTGGCGGCTCTACAACCCTAGCAATGTTCGACCCGATCGTCGGCGAGGCGAAGATCATCAATACTCCGGCTGACAACCCCAAAGGTCGCGCTGTCGCCAGTAATCTTGCCGTGTTCGCACCTTCGTTGCCAACAAAGTGATCCTTGGGACAAGCAGTCCTTTATACTAAGTAGTTCCCTGAATGACTTCTTTTTGGCTAACCCTTCTGTTCTTCGTCTCTGGATTTCCTGCCCTTCTTTACCAGGTGGTTTGGCAACGGACGCTGTTCACAATCTTCGGCGTCAATATCGAATCTGTCACTGTAGTGGTCAGTGCCTTCATGCTCGGCCTAGGGCTGGGTAGTATGTTGGGAGGCTGGCTGTCTGCACGCCGAGGGTTAAGTCGGCTAACCATCTTCGGACTTGTCGAGTTGGCAATTGCGGCATTTGGGCTGGTGTCTCTGCCCCTGTTCCACTGGGTTGCGGGCTTCGCTGCAGGGGCTCCAGCTGCACAAACATTTTGGATCACTTTCGTTTTAATCATTTTTCCAACCATTCTGATGGGTGCTACTCTACCCGTCCTTACTGCCGAACTGGTGGACCGTTCCGGCAACGTGGGCAGGTCTGTCGGCATGCTGTACTTCGCCAATACACTGGGTTCCGCCACAGCCTGTTTTGCCGCTGCCCTGGTCACAATGCCAACGCTAGGAATGTCAGGCTCTGTGAAACTCGCAGCAGCGTTGAATGCAGTGGTAGGGCTTTCAGTTTTGCTGGTTGCTTCAAAATGGACTGGTCATAGGGGGCCTGCAGATCTGCGGGAAGACCATGCAATAGCCGTCCTTCCCTTTCCATTAGGGCTCGTCATTTCCGCAGTAGCTGGATTCATTTCCCTTGGCTATGAAATTGTTTGGTATCGGGTTTACTCGTTTGTCAGCGGAGGTAGTCCGCGCTGCTTTTCCTTCGTGCTTGGATCTTTCCTAGCTGGGATTGCATTTGGCTCACTAGCCGCTCGCCGTCTATGTCGAGGCCGCGACGTCGATTTCTTGCTGAAAGCCGTTTCCATGTTAGTAGCCCTTTCAACGGTGCTGAGCTTTCTTGAAGTTCCTTTGCTTGCCCACGCTGTACAAACCATTCCCTACGAATTCACTCTGCCACTAATTGCACTTGCTGCGGGCGCACTGGGTGCAGTGTTCCCATTGATCTGTCATATCACAGTTGCTTCCAATGCAAACTCCGGAGCGGGCCTAAGCTATCTCTACTTGAGTAACATTCTTGGTTCGGCCGCAGGGAGTTATCTCATGGGCTTTGTGTTGATGGATATTTGGACCCTTCATGGAATTGCCGTATTCCTTGCAATGTTGGGAATGACAATGGCTTTGCTGATTCTGGTGATGGCAAATTATCGCGGTTACTTGTACCTGGCGGTGCTGAGTCTAGCGGCCTTTTGCTGGATGTTTAACTACGATTCCATTTACGAGCGGCTACAATTCAAAGACGAATATTCACCCGGCGAGCACTTTGCGGCTATCGTAGAGACTCGTAGCGGCGTGGTCACTGTTGACCAGGACAATGTAATTTATGGCGGGGGCGCTCGCGACGGAATTCTAACCACCGACTTACTCAATTCCGATAGCTGTATCCGCCCGTTCTCGTTGAGCTACTTACATCCTTCGCCGAAGGATGTCCTGTTGGTTGGTGTAGCGGGTGGGGCTTGGTCGCAAATTGTCGGGAATCATCCGCAATTGGAAAAGGCAGTGGCCATTGAGATCAACCCTGGATATTTAAAGGCAATCCAGAACTATCCTGATGTGGCTCCGCTGCTCCAAAATCCAAAGCTTCAGATAGTCGTGAATGATGGGCGCCGTTGGATGATTCAAAACCGGCACCGTAAGTTCGATGCCATTTTGATGGATACAGTACAGCATTGGAGAGCTCATGCCACCAACCTGCTTTCCGTTGAGATGCTCACACTGGCGCGCGAAATGTTGAAGCCGGGCGGCATCATTTACTACAACACTACTTACTCAGATGATGCTCAACTTACTGGGATCACAATGTTCCCGTATGCGCTCCGGTTTGGGCCCTTTTTAGCTGTAAGCGACACTCCATTGCTGCTTGCCGAATCGCGCTGGCGGAAAATACTTCTGGAATACAGGCTTGGAGGCAAGCCTGTGGTGAATGCCACCAGGCTGGATCAGTTGGCGGAGTACTTCAAGAATGAGGACCCCACCGGAGAAAGCCATCTGGCGGTGGAAGGCATTGAAAGTCTTCGCCGGCGAACACGAAACGCTAGAGTGATCACCGACGACAATATGGCTTCGGAGTGGAAGCGCTAATTAGACGCTTCCCTTTTTCGCTTCGTCAGCCAGATATTCAGATGCTCTCATAGATAGCGACAGAATCGTCATCGTCGGATTTTGCGATCCAGCGGTAACAAAGCTACTGCCATCCACAACGAACAAATTCTTGATGTCATGACTCTGATTCCACTTATTCAGCACGCTGGTCTTAGGGTTATCGCCCATCCTACAGGTGCCCACTTCGTGAATGCTATAGCCAGGGTTGAAAAACTTCGGGTTCTTGTTCAACACTTCAAAGCCGGCGTCATTACAAACCTCCGCCATGGTGTCCACAGCGTCTTTGGCCATGTTGAATTCATTGTCAGTGTACTTGCAATCAATGTTCAGCACAGGAATACCCCAGGCGTCCACCACCTTCTTATCAATGGTCACTTTGTTTTCAAAACGCGGTAGCGCCTCACCCATACTTGTGCATCCGAACGCCGCGCCGCGAGTGCTTTCCAAATCCTTTTGTAACTGCTCGCCCCACGATCCGAAGTACTTCGCATCAGGGGATCCGCCGGTGCTAAAATCCAAGGCATACCCGCGCAGGAAGTTGTTCTTCTCACCTTTTTTCAGATTTCTGAATCGCGGAATGTAACCACCACCACCCACCATTCCTCGCGCACCTTTACCGTCGCGCGCTTCTGGAATAATAGCCACCACACTGTTCGACATGTAAAATTGGTCGCACAGATAGTGACCCAAAACACCACTGGAATTTGCGATTTTGGAATTCAATAAAAGCCGTGTGCTTTCCAGGCAAGAGGCACCAACCACCACTGCCTTCGCCTTAGCATGCATTTCGCGCCTTGAACCGCGCTCCACAAAATGCACTCCTGTAACTCGCCCCGTATTTTTATCAATGCTGATTTCGCGCGCAATAGCGTTAGGCACAATAGTTAAATTGCCTGTGGCCAAAGCGTCAGGCAGTAGCAAGTTAAAGGAGCTGGCAAATGCACCTTTTCCAAGCGCACGGCGAATTTTTGTAACTGGAATATCTTTCTTCTTCGCCGCTGTGGCAAACCGTTTAGTAGCCTCGCTATCAGGCGATTCATCGGGAATAAAATTACCATCGGGAAGCTGCGCAAGCCCTTCTTTACGGCCCGAAACGCGGAAAATAGGTTCCACACGATCGTAGAATGGCGCAAGGTCTGCATGGCGGATAGGCCAGTTCTCACCAAAGCCATCGTGATCTTTGGCTTTGAATTCGTAGTCACTCAACCGGAACGACATACGCGCCCAGAACAGCGACTTGCCGCCGATCATCCGCACACGCACCCAGTTGTAAGGAGTTTTCGGATCGTGGGTATATGGAACCTGTGTTTCATCAACCCATTGATTGGCGTTGAACTCATTCGCCTGCAAAACATGCGACAGCTTTCCGGGCTTGCCGAATCCGCGGTAAGGCAGTTCGTAAACCGGTTTCATCACACGCTGCTTCGCAAAATCAACGGCGGGTCCAGCATCCAGTAAAAGGCATTTCAATCCGCGCTTGGTTAGTGTGTAAGCTGCCATTCCGCCAGATGCGCCGGAGCCTACAATGAGTACGTCATATTCAGTCGCCATGATATTTACCTTTTATGAATCCAGAGAATTCCAGTACAGTCCCGTACCAGAGTTGCGACGGCCGCCGCCCCCACCAGCATTTGCAGCGCCATATTCACGCGAATTTACGGTGGCAGTGCGCACGTCTTGTTTTGCAACCCGCAGAAATTTAGCGAGTGGGTCAGCAGGCGGATCGTAGGTCCACGGTTGTTTCAACGGTTCCATCAATTGCACCGCTTGACCTTCCGTAAGCTTTGCAAATGTCAGGTTGAAACGCTTCTTGGCCTGCCCGTTTAATGCATCTAATCCATTGCGGTACACACTCTGTCTATCTGCTGGCGATTCTCCAATCAGGAAATCTAAAAATTCAGGTGCCTTCGCCTCAATCGCGCCTGGGGCACCTTTGAGTGGTGGCATCAGAATTTCACTCAGCTTCTGCAGGGCTGAAAATTGATCCGCGTTGAAAAAGTGCGGGGTCATATCGGCGGCAACATCAGCCGCAGTGACTTCCAACTTAGTTGTGTCTTCGGTCATCCCGAATCCACCTCGACCTCCACCAAGGGGCAGTGTTGGAGCGGTGGGCACCGCAGGTATGGTGGCTTGCTGGGCAATGGCCATAGTTGGCATAACCGCAGCTAGACTTTGTGCGAATCTCCGGCGTTTCATATGTGTTGGGTCCATTCTATCTAACGATGGAAAAGAGTGTGAGGTTACGGTTTCGTCCAGCTTAGTGTGTAGCGGAAGAGTAGATGCCGTCGATACAAAGCCCCGGGAAGCACTGAATCAGCGATTCTTTTCACGTCGGCATAGGTGTCTTTCGGCGGCCAAAGGGTAGGTGCAGGATGATGCCAGAAGTTCCGATTCAGACGGTATAGCCGAGTCGCCAAAGCCCCGCCGATATTGTAAATTAGATCTTGCGGAGAACCCGAGCGTGCAACGCCAATAACACCCAACGTGCGCCGGGCCGCAACAATTCGCGCATGCGCTTCAGCGCCACGGCTGTATCCATATGGTGCAGCGTGGCAACACAAACGATTGCATCAAAGGACTTGGGCTCGAAAGAGTAAGTCAACGCGTCACCAGGAATGTACTCAATATTTTCGAGGGACGCCTCGGTTTCCGATCGTGCCAGCGCAATCATCGGCTGATCAACATCAATTCCAATTACCTGCGGTACTAGCGTCCGCAATCTGCGCGTCAGCATCCCGTTGCCACATCCTATATCCAATGCCCTGGTTGCGTGCTGTGTCACATTGTCCAACAGGATGGAATGGTAATGAATACTGTGGTCCCATCGCTGATTCTCAGATTGATTCACTTCATCCTCTATCAACTAATTGATCGGTTGGCATTCCACCATCATTCCTTTGTCGGCAATGTGCCAGTCGTACACCATTCCGTTTCCGTTTGCACTCATTTCCCGCAGCACATTTCGAAGCTTAGCCGCGGAATTTTCCGAACGCGCAAGAAACATGAAGAACCCACCGCCTCCTGCGCCCGCCAATTTTGCACCGGAAATATAGGGCCGGACTTTTGTCAGAATCCCATTGAGAGGCGCGTTCGTTACATTAGGATCCAGAATCTGATACAGCTGCCAATGACGGTCCAGCAGTTCGCCAAGGTAATCCCATTCTTCGTGCTCCAGTGCATATGCCATTTCCATTGCAAGTGTCTTGATACTGTGCAACACCTGAATCGTGGGCGTTTCGCGTGCCAAGTAGGAACCGACCACTTGCTGCAAAAGGTTCTTCGCAATGCGTCGGATTCCAGTGAAGTACAGAATCATTCTACTTTCCAATTGACGCTGCCGTTCGGCTGTCATCGGAACCGGCATTACACGCAATCGCTGCCGTCTTCCTGGGCCCGATAGCACCAGCTTTGCTCCAAGGAAAATTCCACCAGCTTGATCCTGCCATCCACCTCCAGTAGTCATGATCTGTTCCAGCCGAAGCACTCTTTCATTCAACATTTGGTCAGATTCCTTCAGCCCAAACATTTCCCAGATCGCTTTTATCAATGCAGCACCCAAGATTGAACTGGTGCCCAGCCCTGAGCCCAATGGAAGGTTGACCCGCGTGATAATTTCCAGCCCCCCGCCCAGACGCTTCAGAATTTCTGCCAAGGATTGGGGACCTTCGAACAGGTCTGTCATTTCGAGTGAACCCTTGTGCACCGCAAAAGGGTCCCCTGGAATGCTTAACAGAATTTCTTCAACTTTTGTCAGGATCAACGACTGTTTTGTATCTTCCGAAGCCAATCTCAAAATAGGTTCGTCCAAACGTCGCACTGTGGCGCTGATTGGATATTCACCGTTCAAAGCGATAGCAATGTTCAATACCGTCCCACCCCAATCCAGACAAAATGGAGGTGTGTCGGACCAGCCTCCTCCTAGGTCAATTCGAGCAGGAGCTCGCACAGTCACTTCTTTTCGTTGATAGTTGAGGCCATCCAAGGGTCGTCCTCCTTCAGGTGCCTGAATGGATGCACTCACCAAACGGAATGCTTCATTTCGGGCATCTTCCGCCTGTTGCCCTAGTCCCGCTTGTCCTAAGAATTGTGAAGCCAAAAAGGTCCGGCTCGCCGCCGTAGTAATTGCGGAGGATTGCACTATACCGGCTTGTTGAAGTAACGTCATCCCTACTTCGGCAAGCGATGCAATGCCGGGCGAGTATGCTAACAGCGGCCTCACATCCACGCCTGAAGTTGCCAAATCCACTGCTGTGCTTTGCCAGTTCCTCTGCAGTCGCCGCGTGTTCGCCGCAACAAGTTTGGAACTGTCTGCCCATTGCGCACTGGTTGCCAGCGATAAGCGTGTTGATGCTTTCCAGGCATCCGGAGAAAAGCTGCTCCCAAGGTGCATCATCCAACGGGCGCAACTCCACGCATCTTCAATCGTGGTAGCTGGGAATAACCGCGCGTTCCAAAGTGTCCATTCTTCCGGAGGCAGTCCGGGCCACACTAGCTTTAAATCAAGACCAAGATCTTCTAACTCATCTAAAATTGGCCGGCCAAACCAGGTTGCCTTCCATGTGCTCACTGGAATTTTCGGATCGTCATTCACGCCATATACTCGAATCAGGATTGAGTCTTTTGATTCTGGAGGATTCACTGGAACCTGGTGCACAACAGTATCCTCGGGAATTTCAATCGGACGGTTGATCCCCTCAAGCCCATGCACCACGGAACCTCTGGCGATGCGCACTGGCCAAGAAAGATTGCATTCAATCGCCATCGCCCCCACGCCAATTTCTCCGCCGGCCGTCAAGACGCTGTCAATCATAACACCCGCCGAACGCAGCCCAGGCTGGCTGACATTCCCCAACCTCTGCTGCACGGCGTACTGCTTTGTGAAGTCTGTTTCCTCTGTCATGATTTTGCGGAACAGAGTGGTTGTGCCAACGTGCGTGAAATTTCCTCTTACAATGGAGCACCAAAAAGGTACCTTATGCAAAACTCTGGCTATGTTACGCAGTACCGCATCCCCGTCTTCGCTGGGAAGTAACTGCCCGGTCAGAATCCCAGTTACTTGCTGGTAGATATCAATCACCGGCGGAGTAGAGTCTTTGTATTCTAATTCCAGACAGCTCTGCGTCAAGCGCAACCTATCATTCCTTTCTTCCACAACTCCGCTTAGTGTGGTTAACTTAGCCGCGGCTTCAGGCGAAAACGCCAATAGGCCAGTATCCACTGCAACCAGGTCGCCTTCATGCAGACCACCCGCCGTGGTGATATCCTTCACCGACGCTTTTTGCAGGAACGAATACACACGGCCATCGTCATCGGCAATATAGACTCCGTGTTGTGTTCCAACTTCGGCTGGCTGAAGAATGCCAACACCAGAAACTCCGTTTCGTCCCCAAGTAAGTTGATTGGGATCAAAAGTAAGTAGCACGTCACCCGAAGCAACCAAAAGGCCCGAACCTAACTTCGCCGCCCAGGCTGTGGATAATAGCAGTAACTCGTCGAACACGGTGCTAACGTCTCCCCATGGGGTTTTTACTGGAAGCGCGGTGAACAGTTTTCCTGCCAGCGAATACTGAGGCAGACGGCGGGAATCGCCGCCGCTGTGCACCATCAACACGCGTTGGTTATTCCACCAGCCTTCCAAGTGAATTCCGGAAACTTCAGATCGCAACCGGAAGAGCGTTCGCTTCATCAACGCGCCAAGTGCTTGAATAGTGGCTCCACCACTTCCAATTCGCTCGTCACGCCAATCGGGGATCACCATGTACTCTACATCATTGGGAATTTTTCCCAATTCCTTGCGCCTCTGAATTTCCCATTCATAGCGCTCTGCTTGGCGTGCGGAACTGGCGGTGATGATTACAGCGTTCCACCAAGGAGGCGCATCGGTTGCACCGGTGACGCGTTGCGCATACATCTCACGCGAGCGTTGGACAATTTCGGACAACTCTTCATTCAAAGGCTGAGGGGTGTTCATGGATATCATTCCATTATTGAACAAAGGCGTCAGTGGATAAGGATTAAGCTTTTGGTAAGGTTTTGAACATAAAAAAGCCGCCCCTTGAAAGAGCGGCTTCTTCGTGGTGTGGCAGGTGTCTCTAGAAGCTATAACGTAAAGCGACTTGGATTTGCCGGGAATCAATGCGAGTCCCAGTGATTACCCCATAAGTTGGTGTCCGCAACGAGGAGCCTGGCTGGGCAAACAATGGATGGTTTGGAAGATTAAAGAACTCTCCTCTAAGATCCATTTGCTGTTTACCTTCTTTCCATCGGAAAGCTTTGTTGACAGAAGCATCCAAACTTGCAATGCCGGGTCCGATGATCGTATTCCGTCCTGAAGTTCCAAAGCGGAAATCGGTAATGGCCGCTGGATTCTGCCCCAACCTAT